>JANNEV010000208.1:0-4395 GCA_031379145.1 Gemmatimonadaceae bacterium | reverse complement strand
CGTGTCACAGAAGTCGTCCAACGACGAACAGCTCAGGATTGCGCGCGAGATCGTCGCCATCGATCCGCGTAGCCGTCCGGGGCTGGCGTTGCTGGCCAACGCCTTCCGATCCGCCAATCAGCCCGATTCGTCGGTGCTCGCGCTCACAGCGCTGCTGGCAACCGACCCATCCAACCCGCGCCTGCAGAAGGACGTCATCGACGCAGTCGCGAGCTTGGCCAATCCGGCCATTGCGCGCCCGATCATTGATGAGGCCGTGGCGTTGAATCCGGGCGATCCGGAGTTGCTCAGCCTGCGCTGGAAGATTCTCCTGGCGGTCAAGGACTACAAGGCCGCATTCGCGCAGGGCGATGAGCTCGTGAAGCTCGATACCTCTTTCGCGGACACCACGTACTTCATTCGGACCACCGCAGCGTTTGCCGCGGACAGTCAGCAGCAGAAATCGGCCGAGTTCGCGGCGAAGGGGCTGGCGAAGTTCCCGAACCAGCCATCCCTCACCTTTCAGCAGATCATCGCGCTGCGAGCTGCCGGACAGGGCCAGCAGTCGCTTGAGGCGCTCAACAAGGCGCTGGCCAGCAAGATTCCCGTCGAGAACGGAGCGTTCCTCCGCCTCACCTTGCTCAAGGAACTGAACCGCAACGACGAAATCCTCCCGGCTGCGCGCGAGCTGGTTGCGGCTGGAGACACCAGCACATCGATCCGGCAGATGGTCGTTGGTATCGGACAGCAGCAGGGGCAAGCGGCCGTCAAGTCCAAGAATCCAGACGACTTCTCCATCGCCATCAAGACGCTGCTCTACGCCGATTCGATCTCCAAAGGGCAAACCAAACAGCAGGCTGGTTTCCTGCTCGGTTCGAACTACGTGCAGTTCGCCAACCTGAAGTACCAACTGTCGCAGGCGCAGAAGTCCTGTGACTTGGCGAAGGACATGAAGGGGCTGATCATTGAAGCGCAGATCCAGCTGCCCAAGGGCGGCGCGCTGTACGCCGAGACGATGCGCACGCTCATGGGTGCTGCCATGCAGCTCGATGGCGGCGCTGATCAGCTCATCAAGCTTTATTGCAAGTAACGCGACCAGCTGTCGTCTCGCTTCTTCACGAGCCCGCCGTCGCCTGCGACGGCGGGCTCGTGTGCATCTCAACCCGTGTTGTCACCATCGACGTCGTTCGCCCTGAAGCATCACATCTCTGTGGCGGTGGCAGTAATGCACATCCTCTCTCGCTGGACCGACGCTTGACGCTCCTCTGCGCTTCTCGCTAACATGCCGCGCCCCAACCCTCGGCTGTGAGCCCGCTCCGTACTCTCTCATCCTCTCGCGTCGGCTCCTATCACGTTCCCGTGCTGTTGTCCGAGGTCGAAGCGCTGCTCGACGGCGCGACGACTGTCCTCGACTGCACGCTGGGCGGTGGCGGACACACGGCCGCGCTCCTCGAGCGCGGCAGCCGTGTCACGGGCATTGATCGCGACCCACGTGCGCTGGCGTCGGCCAGAGAGCGGTTGGCCGACTATGAGCGTGCCGGCCAGTTTCGGGCCATCCTCGCCAACTACTCGGCGCTTGACGGTAGTGTGCTGGCCTACAGTGAGCATTTCGACGGCATCCTGCTGGACCTCGGCGTATCCTCGCACCAGTTCGATGACATGACCCGCGGCTTCACGTTCCGGGAAGGCGCACCGCTGGACATGCGGATGGGTACCGACGCCGATGTCGACGCCGCGGAATTGCTCAACACCATCGATGAGGTCGACCTGTCCGCGTTGCTGCGCGCCTATGCGGATGAGCCGCGGGCCGCTCGCATGGCGCGAGAAATTGTTCGGCGGCGCGAACGACGACCGTTCGTGACCGCAGACGATTTGGTGGACGCCATTCGAGCGGTGCTCGGTCCGCGCAGCGGCGCTCCTGATTTTGCGCGAATTTTTCAGGCGGTGCGCATAGCCGTGAATGATGAGCTGGCCGGTCTGGAGCGTGCGATGCCGATGCTGCGCGACCGGCTCTCACCTGGAGGCGTGCTGGCCGTCATCAGTTATCACTCGGGCGAAGACCGTTTGGTCAAGAACGCGTTCCGCGACTGGAGCGCCACGTGCACGTGCCCGCCCAAGCAGCCCATGTGTACCTGTCGCGGCGCGCCGCTCGGACAGACCTTGACGAAGCGCCCGGTGAACGCCGGGGAGAACGAGCTGGAGCTGAACCCGCGAGCGCGGAGCGCTCGACTGCGCGCGTGGCGGCGACAGGCGTAGTGGCGACCACTCGGCGCGCCGCTCGCTCGCGAACTCGCGGTAGAACGCAGTTCGCGCTGGCGTTGCTGTGCTTCATGAGCGTGGCAGCTGTTGTGGTATGGCGCCGCAGCACGGGGACGGGACTCACCCAGGACACGAACGAGCTGGAGCGCGAGCTCAAGTCGATTCGTGCTGAACGATTGATGGTGGAGCACGCGCTGGACAGCGCCATGAGCCGCCAGGCGGTCGTGCCCGCGGCCGAGCGTCGACTTGGATTGCACGTCGCGACGGAAGTGCAGACGCGCACCATTGTGGACGTGGAGCGGGGCCGATGACATCCCGTCAACTGCCCTCGGCGGAGAGGCACACGCTGCACGGTCAGGCGACGGCGGACGTGCCCGGCCTCACCACGCGGCCGCTTGTGAGCCGGGCTCGCACGCAGATCGTGCACGGCTCCCTGGTGCTCTTCGCGCTGGCCATTGTTGCCCGCTCGGTGCAGGTGCAACTGGTGGATCGCGCGTTGTGGGAAGGGAAAGCCAATGAGCAGCACATTCAGCGTGATGCGGTGGCGCCGCTGCGCGGGCAGATTCGCGACGCCTCCGGCAGCGTGCTCGTCGAGTCGCGGGAGCTCGTGCGTTTTGGCGTCGATCCGAAGGCACTCGACTCAACCAGGCGTTACGGAGACGCCCGTGTGGTGCTGCGTCGCGGACTGCGAGCGCTGGGCGTCAAGGAGGCGCTCATCCGACAGGCCCTGCAGCCCAATGGCCGATGGACCGCCATTCCTGGCTTGCACGCGCCGAGCGACGTCAAGGAACTGGTCCAGTTGCGGGCGGTGCGTTCGGAGCGTGTCCTTCAGCGCTATGTGAATGCGCCCGTGGGGATTCAGCGCCTCTTGGGAACGGTCGGTGCCGACCAGCGACCGCAGGGCGGCCTGGAGCTGGAGGCAGATTCGCTGCTTCGCGGCGTCACCGGCCTCGATGAGTTCCTGCTCGACGGGCGCCGTCGTCGCGTACTCTCGCCGAGCCTCGAGCGCGTGTCAGCCACGCCCGGACACACGATTGTCTTGACGCTGAATCGCTCACTCCAGCAAATCATCGAGCGTCAATTGGCGATGGCCATGGACAGTACTGGCGCGAGTGGCGGAGACGTGGTGGTGATGGACCCGCGTGATGGCGCGGTGCTCGCCATGGCGGGTGCACGCAATGGCAAACCATCGGTCAATGCCACCGGGCTCACCGAACCCTATGAGCCCGGTTCGGTCATGAAGCCGTTCCTGGTGGGGTGGTTGCTGGACCACCAGCGTACCGCGCTTGACGAAGTCATCAACACGGAAGGCGGCAAATGGCGTGTGGCCAAGCGCACCATCGACGATGAGCACAAAGCGTCGTTCATGTCCTTGCGCGACGTGATTCGATTCTCAAGCAATATCGGTGTGGCCAAACTCGCGGAGCGGGTGTCGCCGCGGGAACAGTATGAACTGCTACGCGATTTCGGTTTCGGCACGTATACCGGTGTGCCGTACCCCGCGGAGTCGAGAGGACGCGTGCCCCGTGGGCTTCGGGAGGATGGGTGGACGCCGCAGACGCCGTCCGCGATGGCCATGGGCTACGAGGTCTCCGCGACCCCAGTTCAAATCGCCGCCGCCTATGCCGCATTGGCCAACGGTGGGGAACTGTTGCAGCCTGCGCTGATTCGCGAGGTGCAGGATGCGAACGGTGTCGTGGTATTTCAGCATTCGCGCCGAGTGCTCCGCCGAGTCCTGACTGAGCCGACTGTACTCGCAATGCGTGGTATGCTCCGCTCCGTGGTGGATAGCGGCACTGCCGTGGCGGCATCGCTCGAGACGTACGATGTCGCAGGGAAGAGCGGTACCGCGAAGAGAGCCGAGAATGGCGTCTATGTGAGCGGTGGATACAACTCGACGTTCGCGGCAATGTTTCCGGCGCAGGCTCCGCAGCTGGTGGTCGTGGCCAAGCTGATTGATCCGAAAGGACGCCTGATCTTTGGTGGGGTTGTTGCCGGCAGTCTGGTACGTGGCATTTTGCAGGAGGCACAGTCCTCCCGGAACGCCTCGCTTGACCTGAACGAACTGTCGCGATTCGCCAAGCTCTTGCCGGCGCCACAGCCAAAGCCGCGATCGCCGCAGGCCGTGTTGGCGGACGCGCGTGATTCGGCGCGGTT
>JANNEV010000195.1:0-5483 GCA_031379145.1 Gemmatimonadaceae bacterium | reverse complement strand
GGTCTGCGTCATGCGCTGTCCGCCGGCCGTTTGTACGGCGAGGGCGATGCCGAAATCGGCGACAAGTGCGCTGCCATCGTGGAGGAGGATGTTCTCCGGCTTGATGTCGCGATGGATGATGCTGAGTCCGTGCGCGTGGTGCAGCGCATCGGCCACCTCCCGGGCGATGCGCAACGCGTCGGCAATCGGCAACTGGCGCTCGCGTTCGAGACGCGCGCGCAGCGTTTCGCCAGTCACGAGCGGCATGACGTAGTACAGCAGGCCGTCCGCGTCGCCGCTGTCGAGCAGCGGGAGAATGTGCGGGTGCTGCAACCGCGCCGTGGTGCGGATTTCGCTCAGGAACCGTTCACCGCCGAGCGCCGCACCCAAGTCGGGGTGCAGCACCTTGATGGCGACATCGCGCTCGTGCTTGAGATCGTGCGCGAGATACACGGTGGCCATGCCGCCGGCGCCGAGTTCCCGCTCGAGGCGGTAGCGGCGGGCCAAGGCAGCGGTGAGGCGCGACTGCACGTTGGTCATCAGTTCGCCATGACCGCGTACTCCGTCGAACTCGTGAGACGCGCGTCGGCGGTGACCAGCGTCAGCCCCAGCACCTGCGCTGTGGCGGCGAGGAAGCGATCGGCCGGATCCTCATGGGACAGGGCGAGCCGACGGCTGGCGACCGCGATGTCGGTCGTCAGGGCGGCTTCACGTCGCGGCAGCGCCTGCACCATGCGCTCTACCCACTCGGCCGGCGCCGAATCAATCCGCACCCGACCGCGTTCGGCGAGCAGGTGCGCTTCCCACACACTGATCGGCGAGAGCCACAGTTCGTTCTCGCTCGACGCGAGGGCCGCGCGGACCGCAGGCGACAACCGATCCGGGTCGAGCAGTGCCCAGAGCCAGATATGCGTATCGAGCAGCAGCTTCATGGGTCGAAGGCATCCCACTCGTTCGTGGCGCTGGCCGGTGCGATCAGATCGTCGGTCATGGTGCCCGTGCCGCGCATGGACCCAAGCCACGCCTCGCCCGTGCTTGCTGGCGACGGCGGGTTGATCTCGGCCACCGGCTCGCCCCGCTTCGTGACGACGATGGAGGTGCCGGTCCGGCGCACGCGCTCCAGGACCGCCAGGCAGGTGGCCTTGAATTCGGAGATGGCGATGGTTTCGATGGGTTTGGTGGGCATGGATCGAAAACTATTTCAATTTTGACTATAGTCAACAACTATAGTCAGCGCGCAGCAGGCAGAAACAGCGCCGCATGCCCCCAGGCGGCGCCCGATGCGCCATGTGGCCACGTGGCCTGCTTCAGGCTGACATAGCCCTCCTGTCCGTCGCCGTGAAATGCGGGGTCCATGGCGAGATCACCAGTCTGGTCATTGAACCGCAGGATGAACATGCCATCTTCTCCGCCAAGCTCGGCGCCCAGTACGAGCCGGTTCGAATTCGGATCGCGCGCCAGCCAATGTGGAGCGAACGTGTCCGGCGTTTTCAGCCGGGACACCTCGCGCGGATGCGACGGATCCGCGATGTCGAGCACCACCACCTGGTGCAGCTTGCCAACCGGATTGATCCAGTAGTGCCCGAACACCACGGGGATCCCGCACGCGCCACGAATGGCGCCGGCACCGGACACCGGCGCTGGCGTGTGGAGCGCAAAGAATGTTTCGAGTCGCGGCTCAGTGCCATCGATGGCACTCAGCCGATAAAACGCGCAGCCGTAGCTGTTGAAGAACACCGATCCATCGCTCAGCACACGCGGGCCGAAGCCTGCATGCTGCGAGCCGGGTACCTCCCGCCCATCTGCGCCGCGACCCGGCGGTAGCGCAATCGTGTGCAGCAGTGCGAAATCGGAATAGCGATACACCTGCACCACGTCGGCCCAGGTGCTTTCTATCATCGGCGCACTCGTGACGACCAGCCGGTCGATTGCCGGGAGCAGCGCGAACGCATACGGGCGCACCGGCTTGCCATCGGCATCACCGGCGATCGCCGTGCGCAGCAGTGTGCCGTCCGCGCGATACTCCGCAAAGCCACCGTGATTGCCGGGCGTTGCGGTTTCGGTGGTATCGACGCCCTTACCGTTGCTGCGAAGAAAGCCGACCAGTCGCGTGCCCGTGGGCGTGCGCGTGTAATCGTGCGGAAAGCGCAACGGCGCCGGCGGCGCGAACGTCTTTACCACGCGCAAGGCGAGCGGGTTCGACACATCCAGCAGCAGGCTCGATTCCGTATGGTGCGCGTTCAGGAACAGCCGTTCGCCCGCGGGCGGCAGCGTGTACTCCATGTGATGGGGCATCGACGCCTTGAGACCGGTCGGCAGCGTCGAGAGGGCGGTGCCGAGGGTCGCACTCCCTTCGCGCAGGTCGATGACCGCCAGAAAATCACTCTCGGCCTCATCGGCGTCGCCGGCCGACACCAAGAGGTATGGCGACGGCGTGTTCGTCACCGTCGGTGTATCGCGCGTCCGCGAGGAACACGCCGACACCAGGCAGGCGGCCACTGCGAACATCGCGAGCTTGGGGATGGCGGCGAGCACACGCTGCATGCGGTCGACCTCAATCGATGCGGTCACCCTACTGCTTCGCCTTCGCCAGCAACTCGGCAAACCAGTTCTCGACGTACACCACCCGCGACGCCGAGCTGCCGCGAATCATGAGGAAGCGCTGACCGTCTGGCGACACGTCGTACTGCGCGCGGTTACGCGCGGAGACGTACCCCACGACTGAGAAGAGCGCGCGCGGCGGACCCGGAGTAAAAACGGGCCCGGGCGGCACCGACACCGCCATCATCTGGCCGCCGAGCGTGTAGAAGAGTTCGCGGCCGTTGCCCGACCAGCGCGGCTCCGAGCCCCCGGCGCCCGACACGACCACGCGCTGCTGCGCATCGGGGAACGACTGCACCACGATCTCGCGACTGCCCACCACTGCGCCGGAGCCGTAGGCCAACCATCGGCCATCGGGGGAGAGCGAGGGCTGCAACGCCGAAACGTCACCGGTGGGCACCAGACGCAATGTCGTGTCCCCTGTCCGCCGTCGCGCGTACAGTCGAGAAAGGCGCGCCGCCCCGGTCCCCGCCTCATCGGTGCGCAGCACCATCCACTGTCCGTCACGCGACAGATCCACCTCGAAGTAGTTGATTCGACCGCCCACCAACGGCGTTGCACCGCCGGTTCCATCGGCGCGGGCCATCATGGGGATCGCCGCCAGCGAGTCGCTGCCGTTCACATCGCGGATGGCAACGAAGGCCAGCGATTGCCCGTCGCCACTCCAGGACGGACGCCAGTTGGTGGGCGCGGTGTTCTGCACTTTCGTGCGGGTCCCATTGCTCCGCCAGATCCACAGCTCGGTCGTCTTGTCGCGTACGCTTACGGCAATCGAGCGACCGTCGGCGGCGATGGCCGGATAGTCGAAGCGCGCGCGCCATCCGGTATCGACCGGTTCCGTTCGCCCGTCGCGTGACACCCAGACCAGCCCCGACGTGGATGCCGTGGTGCGATCGATGGTGTAGAGCGCCGTTCCTGACGCGGAGAGCGCGAACTTCGTGGGGAGTACGCCATCGATGACCGCGAAGGCCCCTCCGGTGACCGTGAGCGACGCGACGTCGAAGGGGACGGCATAGAGACCGTTCTCGCGGTTGGTATACAGCACATGCCCTGTTGGCGCATACCACGCACCCAGTGCCCGCGGCAACAACAGTCGCGCACTGTCAGCCTCCGCATCGTACACCCACGTATCCGATCCCACGGCGCACGCGCTCCGGCAAACGGTGAACAGGAATCCCCGCGCCTCGGGGAGCGCGTCGATGGAGACGACGTCGTTCTGTCCGCCCGCACTCGCGCCAGACGCGGCGATGTTCAGCGCGGGCATCGGCACGCCATTGGCCGATACTCGCCTGAGGTCGCGCCCCATGTTGTACACGATGCTGCCGTCGGCCAGCCAGGCGCTCCCGCCAAACGCGGTGGCCGTGTTCGACTCCACGATGGTGACCGCGCCACCGCCGGCGGCCGGGACTTTCCGCAGCTGCCCATTCAGCGTCAGAAAGGCGACCCATTTGCCATCGGGAGAATAGAAGGGCGCGATGCCTCCCTCGGTGCCAGGTATTGGCGAGGCGTCGGTGGCATCGCGCGCCTTGCGCATGAGGATGCGGCCGGCGGTCGTCGAGTCGGTGAACACGATCGCCGACCCGTCGGGCGCGATGGTGGCCTCGTTGCCCAAACGCGTGGCGCCGGCATCGAGTGGCGAGGGCATTTGGTACTTCCAGAGCGTGACCTGCTGGCGACTCGGTAATGCGCTCGATGTGCTGGTGCCCTGTGGCGGGAGGAGCACCACCGCGAGCACCGCAGCGAGTGACAGCGCCAGCGCCCACGGCACCACGCGCAACAGACGCGAGACGCGGGACGGCGGCGCCGCGCGGCGCGCGCCCGAAGTGGTGGCGACGGTAGGCGATGCACCAAGCGCACTCGCAAACTCCGCCGCACTGGCAAAGCGATCGGCTGGCAGCTTGGCGAGCGCCATGAGCACCGCCGTCTCGATGTGCTCCGGCACCGTATCGCGTAGCGTGTGCAACGGCGTGGGCTTTTCACTCAGCACCTTGGCCACGATCGCTTGCACGTTGCTGCCGAGGAACGGGGCATCGCCGGCCAGCATCTCGTACGTCACGGCGCCGAGTGCGTAGATGTCGCTGCGCGCGTCGATGGTGCGTTCGCCCATGGCCTGCTCAGGCGACATGTACTGCGGCGTGCCGAGGCTCATGCCGGTCTGCGTCATGCGCTGGCCACCGGCGCTTTGCACCGCCAGCGCGATGCCGAAATCGGCCACGAGTGCGCTTCCATCGTGCAGGAGAATGTTCTCCGGCTTGATGTCGCGATGAATGACGTTCTGTCGATGCGCGTAGTCGAGCGCGCTCGCGACTTCGCGCGCGATGCGCACCGCGTCGGCGATGGGAAGCTGGCGTTCGCGCTCGAGGCGGGCGCGTAGTGTCTCACCGGTCACGAGCGGCATGACGTAGTACAGCAAGCCGTCGGCCTCGCCGCTGTCGAGCAATGGCAGGATGTGCGGATGCTGCAGGCGCGCCGTGGTGCGGATCTCGCTCAGGAACCGCTCGCCGCCCAACGCTGCGCCGAGGTCGGGATGCAGCACCTTGATCGCCACGTCGCGCTCGTGCTTGCGATCGTGCGCGAGATACACGGTGGCCATGCCGCCGGCGCCGAGTTCGCGGGTGACGCGGTAGCGGTCGGAGAGCGCGGTGGTGAGACGCGCGAGCGGGTCACTCACGGGGTGAGACGTGCTGGCAGGACGATCAGAGCGGCAGACATGAGGGGCAATATGGCACACGCATGCACGACCTGCGTCGGTTGACATACGGCCACCCCGACGCGTCGAAAGTGCCCCGTGCGCAGTCGCGCGGTACCGCCATCGACCAAGGGCAATCGCACCATGAGCGGTGGTCCATGCCGCGCTGCCAAACGACCCTTGCCACGCGTTGACAGTGTATATACTGCGTAGT
>JANNEV010000194.1:0-17357 GCA_031379145.1 Gemmatimonadaceae bacterium | reverse complement strand
ACATGCACGCGCCGACCGAGCGCGTGCGCCGCGTAGACCGGGGCCAGCGCAGTCCCAATGCCGGACGTGGCCAGCGCGCCCGCATTACAGTGCGTCAGCACGTTCGCTCCATCCAGAATCAGCGACACGCCGTGCTCGCCGATGGAGCGGCACATGGCGATATCCTGCCGCAGGATCGTATCCGCCTCTTCGCGCAGCGTCGTGGCAAGCTCGGCGTCCGAGACTGACGCGGCGGCCGCCGCCAGGCGCCCCACCGCCCACGCAAGATTCACGGCAGTTGGCCGAGACGCGACCAGACGTGCAGCGAACTCCGGGAGTAGCTGACGTTGCCGAACCAGATCTCCGTGGGCCGCGTGCTCGAGCGCCACCACCAGCCCGATGGCAGCAGCCACTCCGATCGCCGGCGCGCCGCGCACGGCCAGGGTGCGGATTGCGTCGATGACGTCCTCAAGCGCACGGATCTCGCGCACGACCTCTGCGCCGGGCAGCAGCCGTTGATCGATGAATCGCAGGGACTGTTGGTCGGAAGACCACGCAACGGCAGGTGTCATGAGCACCACCGGAACGTAACGCGGGAGGGCAAACGTGTCAGGCGCGAGCGGGTTACATTAGGCTGTTGCCTCGGCCCTTCTTCAGCCATCGCGGATGCTGCATGTCCTACCTCTTCCTGACCGTTTCCGTTGACGCGCGGATCGCTACGATCACCGTCAATCGACCCGACAAGCTGAATGCCCTGAACGACGCCACCATCGCGGAGCTTGGGGTGGCGATCGACGAGGTCCGTGCGCGCGACGACGTCGCGGGGATCATCCTGACGGGAGCCGGGCGAGCATTTGTCGCCGGGGCCGACATTTCTGAGCTGGAGAGTCAGACTCCGCTCGATGCCGTGAGACGCGCCCGGGCGGGCCAGATCATCTTCCGTCGGTTTGAAACCTCGCCCAAACCGGTCGTGGCGATGATCAACGGCTTCGCATTGGGTGGTGGTTGCGAGCTCGCCATGTCTTGCCATGTCCGCATCGCGAGCGAGTCGGCGAAGCTCGGGCAGCCCGAGGTCAAATTGGGTATCGTGCCGGGATACGGCGGTACCCAGCGACTTCCGCGACTCATCGGCCGGGGCGCGGCGTTGCGGCTGCTGCTTACCGGCGAGATGATTGGCGCGTCGGAGGCGCTGCGACTCGGGCTGGTGGACCAGGTCGTGCCAGCCGAGGTGCTGCTCGACACCACCACCGCGCTCATGCGAGCGATGATTGCCAATGCGCCGCTGGCCCTGGCCGGCTGCCTGGAGGCGGTGGACCGTGGATTGCCGCTGTCTCTGGATGAGGGATGCCGCATTGAGGCGGACCAATTCGGGACGCTCTCCAGCACGCTGGATATGCGCGAGGGCATGCGCGCATTTCTCGAGAAGCGGACACCACTCTTTCACGGCCACTGACGCAGATGTGCGGTCGCCCCGTGACCACCTGAGGGCGGTAGCATGCTCGCGCGTTTGGTCGCGCGCGATTTCCGGAACTTCGCGCAGCTTGATATCACTCTGCCGACGAACGGAATCGCGATCGTGGGCGATAACGGTCACGGCAAGACCAACCTGCTCGAAGCGGTGGCGTACCTGTCGCTCTTGCGGTCACTCCGTGGCGCACGCGACGTGGATGTGGTCCGTTTCGGATCGACGGTCTTTCATGTGCGAGCAGAATTGCACGCGCCCGCGACGTTTCACAGCGTCGCCATCGGGTACGATCGCGCGGCGCGTCGGAAGCGCGCCACGTTGGACGGCGTAGAGCAGCCTCGACTCACTGCGGCACTCGGTGCACTGCCGTCCGTGTGCTTCTCACCGGCGGATGTGGCGCTCGTTGCCGGTGGCCCGGGCGAACGACGAAGGTTTCTGGATGTGGCGTTGGCGCTGTCGTCGCCGCCGTATCTGCACGCGCTCCAGCAATACCGTGCCGCGTTGCTGCGACGCAACGCGGTGCTTCGCAGTGCGGCGCGCGAGGGTTCGCGCAGCGCCAGTACGCAAGACGCGCGGGTGAGTGTCTGGGAGCCCGCACTGGCGACGCACGGTGGCATCGTCGCTGCAGCGCGACAGGCGTTCGTGCAGCAGCATGGCGCGACGTTCGAGCAGCTCGCCGTGGCGATTGGTGAGCGACAGCCCGTTGGCATGCGCTACGTGAACTCGACGGGTGTGGGTCCTGAAGCCGCCGCCTCGGACCCGGTCGCGCAAGCGGAGGTATTGGCTGAGGCGCTCGCGGTGCATCGCGCGCAGGAAATGCGCCGCGGATTGACGCTGGTTGGACCGCATCGGGACGAACTCCAGTTGCTCTTGGGCGGGAGAGAACTGCGCACATTCGGCTCCGCGGGCCAGCAGCGGAGCGCGGCCATCGCTTTACGACTGCTCGAGCTGACCACGTTGCGTGCGGCCATCGGCGCCACGCCGCTGCTTCTGCTCGACGACCCCTTCGCTGAACTTGACGCCGCGCGAGCCGCGCGCGTACTCGCGCTCCTGGAGCAGACCGGCGTCGGTCAGGTACTGCTGGCGGTTCCGCGCGTCGAGGACATTCCGGCTGCCTTCACTCGGCTCGATAGGCGCGAGATGCGCGACGGCGTCCTTTTATGAGCGGACGTCGCGGGCCGGACGACCGGAAACGCGCGTTTGCGCCGGTTGCTGATGTACTCGCGTCCGTCCTCAAGCAAGCGGGGCTGACGGACCGGGTCGCCCAAGCGGCGGTCATACCTGAATGGCCCCGGCTGGTCGGGCGACAGATCGCGGCGGTCACCGAGCCACTCACACTCCAGCAGGACGGAACGCTGGTGGTGCTGGTCCGCACCAACGCGTGGATGAACGAACTCTCGCTGCTGGAGCCGGAACTGCTCAAAACGCTGAACCGCGACACCTCGCGCCCACCTGTTCGCCGATTGCGTTGGACGCTTCGCGGATGACTCTGGCGTAAGTGATTGACTGCAAACAACTTAGGAAATGGTATCAGAGTTGCATTGCCGGTTTCGTCTGAGTAGGTTTGGGGGTTGTGTTTGCGACGCATCCCACCGGTATAAACTCGCCAATGTCCAACAGCAACAACTCGCCCGAACGCGACGAATTTGAAAAGGAATATGGCGCCGACAGCATCACGGCGCTCAAGGGGTTGGAAGCCGTTCGCATGCGCCCCGGCATGTACATCGGCTCGACGTCCGCGCGCGGTCTGCATCACCTGGTGTACGAGGTTGTCGACAACTCCATCGACGAGGCGCTGGCCGGCTTTGCGACCAAAGTGGACGTCACGATCCATCTCGACGACTCGATCTCCGTCGAAGACAATGGACGTGGTATCCCGGTCGACATGAACAAGTCCGAAGGCATGCCTGGTGTCGAAATGGCCATGACGATGCTGCACGCGGGCGGAAAGTTCGACAAGAACACGTATAAGGTTTCCGGTGGCTTGCACGGCGTCGGCGTGTCCGTGGTGAACGCGCTCTCCACCGAGCTCAAGGTGTGGATCAAGCGCGACGGCAAGCAGCACTACATGGATTTTCGCCGTGGCATCACCAGCACCAAGCTCAAGACGCTCGGCTCGGTTGGCGCCAAAGAGACCGGCACCAAAGTCTGGTTCAAGCCCGACAGCGAGATTTTTACCGAGACGCAGCGATACGAATGGACGACACTGGCCAGCCGCTTGCGCGAGCTGGCCTTCCTGAACAAGGGCATCCAGATCTCGCTCAAGGACGAGCGCGAGGGCGAACAGCGCGACGAGACGTTTCTGGCGCGCGGTGGCCTACGGGAGTTCGTGACGTACTTGCTGGGCTCCAGAAAGCCCGTGCATCAGGATGTGATTTACATCGACACTTCGCGCGACGATATCGGCATCGAGGTCGCGCTGCAGTACAACGAAGGATACGCGGACAATGTGTTCTCCTTCGTCAATAACATCAACACGCATGAAGGCGGCACGCATCTCACCGGTTTCAAGAGCGCACTCACGTCGGTGATCAACAAGTACATCGAGAAGTCGAGCAACTTGTCCAAGAAGGACAAGGAAGTGCGGCTCACCGGAGACGACGTACGCGAAGGGCTGACCGCCGTCATCTCCGTCAAGGTGCTCGAGCCGCAGTTTGAAGGGCAGACGAAAACGAAGCTGGGCAACTCCGAGGTCGAAGGCGCGGTGCGCAGCGTGCTCAACGAGCTGTTGTCGCAGTTTCTTGAGGAAAACCCGAAGACCGCCAACTTCATCATCGAGAAGGCCATGTCGGCGGCGCGCGCACGTGAGGCGGCGCGCAAGGCACGCGATCTGACGCGCAAGAAGTCGGCGCTCGACGTGGCCAATCTGCCCGGCAAGCTGGCCGACTGCTCGTGGTCGGATCCGGCCCGGTGCGAAGTGTACCTGGTGGAGGGCGACTCGGCCGGCGGTTCAGCGAAGCAGGGTCGCAAGCGGGATTTTCAGGCCATCCTTCCGCTGCGCGGCAAGATCATCAACGTGGAGAAGGCGCGTATCGACAAGGTGCTGTCGAACGAGGAAATCCGTACGATCATCACGGCGATCGGGACCGGCATTCGTGACGAATTTGACATCGCGAAGGCGCGCTACCACAAGATCATCATCATGACCGACGCCGACGTCGACGGCGCCCACATTCGCACGCTGCTTCTGACGTTCTTCTTCCGACAAATGCCGGAGTTGATCAACGCTGGTTACATGTACATCGCTCAGCCGCCACTCTACCGGGTCGCCAAGGGCAAGGAGGAGTTCTATGCCTACAGCGAGAAGGAGCGTGACGGGTACGCGGAACGGCTGGGCGGAGGCGAAGGCCGCAACGCGAACATCATGGTGCAGCGCTACAAGGGACTGGGCGAAATGAACCCGGAGCAGTTGTGGAAAACCACCATGGATCCGGACACCCGCACGATGTTCCGCGTCACCATGGACGATGCGGTCCTTGCCGATCAAACGTTTCAGACGCTGATGGGAGATGATGTGGAGCCGCGCCGTCTCTTCATTGAAACCAATGCACGCTTCGTGAGCAATCTCGACGTGTAACCCAATCCGCCTCGTCGGCAGGTGATCGAAACGTCCGAGCCCAGCCCCTGGCCTCGGACGTTTCGCCGTGTACGGCTCGTGCAGGCGCCAAATGCTCAGCGCGTGAACGGATCTGCGAATCGCGGCGCGGTGAGAAACGCGGTGTCCGTCAGCGTACCGAGAAACGCAACCAGCGATGCGCGTTCGACGGGCGACAGGTTGAGCCGCAGGGGCTGACCGTTGTTGGCACGCAGTCGCTGGTCGAGATCCGCGTTGGCACGCACGCCCGTGTCATAGAACGCGACGACTTCCTCGAGGGTGCCGAATCGCCCGTCGTGCATGTACGGCGCGCGTACCGCCACATTGCGCAACGACGGTGCCTTGAATCGCCCGCGACCTGCGCCGGCATCGGTGAGCGTGGCATCGAGTCCCGTGTTGTGTATGTCATCGCTGACGTGGGCGTTGGTCGCATGACAGCGGGCACAACCGGCGCGCCCGTTGAACAAGGCCTGTCCGGCAAGCTCCTGCGCGGTGAAGACACTGGCGAAGTCGGCTGCGCCGTTGGCGCCGAAGGCCCGATCGAACTTCGACCCCGTGGACACCATCGACCGGATGAACTGCGACAGGGCACGCGATATTCGGTCATCCGTGACCTCCGGCCCGCCGAACGCCGCGGTGAACAACGGCGCATAGAATGACGAGAGCGCAAGCTTGGTTCGCGCCTGCTCGAGCGTCAGTCCCATCTCCGAGGCGTCCTGGATCGGTTGCAGCACTTGCGCTTCGAGCGTCAACGCGCGCTCATCCCAGAAGAATCGCCCACGCGAATAGAAGCGTGCATTGGTGAGGCTCATGCTGTGGCGACCGGTGAATGCACTCGCGAAGCCGCGACTCAGGCGTGCGGTGTCCGCAAACGCGACCTGCTGCTGGTGGCACGACGAACACGACACGCGCTCATTGGCGGAGAGTCGCCGATCGTAGAAGAGCACGCGGCCGAGCGTTGCCCCGGCATCCGTGGTCGAATTCCCTGCCGGAGTATTGTCCGCCGCGATCGCAGACGGAGCGTTTGGCGGAGCCTGAGTGAAATGCCGCGGAAGCGGAATGCGGGCGTCCGAGTACGCCAAGGGGGTCGACGGAAGCACGGGCTCCCGAAGATCCGCACTGAAGGCAACAATCGGGAAGGCGTTGGTGGCGGACCGGCCGGCCGCGTCGGTCGCCGTGATTTCCGCGATGATCACGCTCGGCGCTGCTGGCACGCCGCCGATGCGACCGGCAGTGGCGGTCAGTCCGTTCGCCGATGGCATGAATCGCACCGAGTACGTGAGTCCGGCCCCCGCCGGACGCGTGAAGGCCGTACCGCCGAGCGTCGCGTCGTAGGAGAACGGAAGGCCAGTTGTGGCCCGCTGCGCCTGGTTGGCCGCGGCCACGGCCACCGCGGCCGTCTCAGGCGCTGCAATGGACGCCGCATCGGTGCTGGCTGACCTGTCGCCGGCCCCGCAACCAAGACCGGTCATGGCGAGCACGATCAAGGCGAGTTGTCGGCCGCTCACCGCGCGCGGCCACGTGTGTGCGCGTTCACTTCTCCGCATATGCACCTCAGACCTGGGGGACTCCGGCAACACTTTTGGTGGAGCGACGGTTCGGCACGGACCTACGTATTCACCGTCACTGAGTCCCTGACACCACAGGCGATCGCGTCCCTATGCTCGAACGCCAGCGATTCCCGCACAAACGAAAGGCGCGATGACCCAGGGTCATCGCGCCATGCGGAATCGCATTCTGCGGTGCGGACGCGAATCAGCGCGTCCCTCGCACCAACGTCACGGCGTCTGGAGCTCGCCCTTCGCCTGGCGTGACAGCTGCCGCGAGAAATTGAGAGACACGATGATCAACGCCGAGAAGATGACCGTAAATGCGATCACGCAAATCGTTGCCACCGTCGGCTCCATGCCGCCGGTGGGAGACGGCAAGGAAATCTTCACGAGCAGGGCGTAGAGCCCGAGCAGCGGCAATACAGCGGCCGCAAACACCAAGCTAAGGAGTCGGTTCGTTCCGGGAGAAATCATCTGTCGTTCGACCGAGAGTGCGCAGGACGCAGTTGGAGGTGGCAGAACCGCCGCGTCGGGCTCTGCGTGACGAGGAGGAAAATACGCGGGCGTGGACCGAACAGGGAGTGGCCGCGCGCGAATCCGGTCAGCCTTTCCTCGGTCATGACTCGTAAAGTTCAACACCCGCACCCGTGACCCGATGCGAGACCAGGGGCAACGGCGGCTCAGCCTCGTCGGCGATACGAATGGCGTCGGCGAGCACACGGAGCCCGCCCTCGATTCCTTCCCGATCCCGCGCGAACACTGTACCAAGCGGATCGCCCGCGCGAACGAAGTCGCCCGGTCGGGCCGTGATCACGAATCCCACGGACGCGTCGATCCGGTCTTCGACGCGCGTCCGCCCGCCCCCGAGCAGCGTGATCCCGCGCCCGATGATTCGTGGCTCAACCTGCGCGACAATACCGTGTGTGGGCGCAAGAAAAATCTCGCATTCGGCCGACTGGGGTAGCAGCGATGGATCGTCGACCACCGCCGGGTTTCCCCCCTGCGCGGCGATGATCTCCTGAAACTTGCGCGCCGCTTTCCCGCTGCTGATCGCGACCTCCATGCGTCGGCGGGCGTCATCCCGATCGGTGACCACGCCTCCCAGGAGCAGCATTTCCGCGCCCAATGCATAGGTCACCGTCATCAGGTCCGGCGGCCCGTCGCCGCGAAGCGCCATGATCGATTCCTCGACCTCGAGCGCATTGCCGCAGGCCCGACCGAGCGGTCGATCCATTGCCGTGAGCAGCGCGACGACCGGACAGTCGTAGTCCGCGCCCAAGTCGATCATGGTGCTGGCCAACTGCAGCCCTCGATCAAGCTCGGGAAGAAAGGCACCGGATCCACGCTTCACATCGAGCACGAGCCCGGTCAGTCCCTCAGCGAGCTTCTTCGACATGATGCTCGCGCTGATCAGCGGGATGCTCTCCACGGTGGCCGTTGCGTCTCGCAGCGCATATAGACGCCGATCGGCGGGCGCGATCTCCTCCGTCTGCCCGATCAGGGCGCAGCCCACGCTTTCCACGAGCGAGCGTGCCCGATCGAGCGACAAATCCGTACGAAACCCGGGAATCGACTCGAGTTTGTCGAGTGTGCCGCCCGTGTGCCCGAGGCCGCGCCCCGACATCATCGGAACCGCCACTCCCAGACACGCGACGAGCGGGGCCAGCACCAGCGACACCTTGTCGCCGACCCCGCCCGTGGAATGCTTGTCGACGCGTGCAATGTGCAGGTGCGAGAAATCGAGCACCGCACCGCTGTGCAGCATGGCATCGGTGAGCGCCCCGATTTCGGCGCGATCAAGCCCGTTCAGGTAGACCGCCATGGCGAGCGCGGACATCTGGTAGTCCGGCACCTCACCTGCGGCATATTGTCGCATGAGCGCGCGCCATTCGGATGCCGCAATGCGTCCATTGTCGCGCTTTCGTTCGATCAGCGTTCGTGCCAGCATAGTGCTGCCAACATACCACCCGACATTCCTGTCCGCTCGGCTGCGCCGAGGGCTACCGTCCTCGTCCGTCACCCGGACGAGGACGGCCACAGGTCACCGATCGTGCAGCACGTGGTCAACGGTATCGGCCGCACTCGCGGCGTAGCGACGGCCTCGTCGAGCGAGATCACGCGCGGTGCGCTCCGCGCGATCAGCCACTTCCTCCAGTACCGCCTCGCCGCGCGCCGACAACCGACGCGCCTTGCGGCGCAACAGGCGGCGCGTATCATCGCCACTGGCTGGCGCCAGCAGGAGCGCCGCACCAGCGCCGACGAGAGCGCCCAGCAACATTCCGAGGGCGAATCCTTGGGCCGTTCTGCGGTCCTGCCGTCTGCCGTATTGCATGCCTCCTCCTGCGCGATGCGCGCTATTTTTCCGTCCATGACCAACGTGCCTATTCCCTTGGCCGAGCGCGCAGCCGCGCTGCGACGGATGCTGGCTCAGGCGCAGCACGAGTATTATGTGCTCGATCGGCCCGCCCTGTCAGACCTCGAATACGATCAACTGTTCCGCGAGCTGCAGGATCTCGAGTCTGCATATGTGACCCTGCGTACGCCAGACTCACCGACCCATCGGATCGGCGCACCGGTTCAGTCCGCGTTTCTGCCGCACACGCACCTCACCCGCATGATGTCGCTGGACAACGCCTTCGACGACGCGGAATTGCGCGCGTTCGAAGAATCTCTCGTGCGGATTGTCGGCGAGAGCGTCCGGCACAGTGGGTACTCTGCCGAACTGAAGATTGACGGCGCGGCCGTGGCGCTGACATATCGCGACGGTGTGCTCGTGACCGGCGCCACGCGTGGTGACGGCACCGAGGGCGAGGATGTGACCGCCAACATTCGCACGATCACGGACATCCCGCTGCGACTGCGCGGCACGGCGTACCCGCCGCTGCTGGAAGTACGCGGCGAGGTGTACCTGCCGTTTGCCGACTTCGAGCGAATGAATGAGGCCCGTGTCGCCGCCGGCGAGCCGGTGTTCGTCAATCCGCGCAACTCCGCCGCCGGCTCGCTTCGACAGCTGGATTCGTCCATCAGCGCGTCCCGACCGCTCCACTTCTTTGGCTACGCCGTGGTGCTGCCCAGCGGCAACGCCGTGGCCGACACGCAGTCGGCGTTGCTGGATACGCTCGCGTCGTGGGGCGTTCCCGTTGCGCCTCATCGGCGGCTCTGCCGGTCGATGGACGAGGTCATGGCGTGGGCCCACACGGTCGAACACGAGACGCGGTCGCAGCTTGGATTTGCCATCGACGGTGGCGTGGTCAAGGTCAATGCCGTGTCGCTCCAGGAAGAGCTCGGCGTTCGGAACGATCGCACGCCGCGGTGGGCCATCGCGCGAAAGTTCGCGCCGGATATGGCGATCACCCGACTGCTGCGCATCGACGTCAACGTTGGTCGGACCGGGGTCCTGACGCCGTTCGCCGTGCTCGATCCCGTGGACGTGGGCGGAGCCACCGTCACGTTCGCTTCGCTCCATAACGCGGACCAGATCGCGAAGAAGGACCTGCGCGAAGGAGATTTCGTTCAGGTCGTGCGTGCCGGCGATGTCATTCCGTACGTGCTGGGGCCTGTACCGGAGCGACGGGACGGCAGCGAGCGACAGTGGTCGATGCCCTCCACGTGCCCTCGATGCAAAACGGACACCCTCCAGTACGGCGACGACGTCGCGGTCTATTGTCCAAATGTGATGTGCCCGGGCCGACAGCATGAGGGGCTCGTGCACTTCGCGTCCGGCGACGCCATGGACATCGATGGCTTCTCGTATGCGCGCATTCAGCAGCTGCTCGAGGCTGGGCTGCTGCACGATTTCGCCGACATCTTCGACGTCCGGGTGGATCAGCTCATGGCTCTCGACCGTTTCGCGCTCAAGAGCGCTGAGAATCTGGTCGCGGCAATCGGGGCCGCGCGACAGCAACCGCTCTCCCGGCTGCTCTTCGGACTGGGAATTCGGCACGTGGGCCAGCAGGCGGCCCTCTTGCTGGCTCGCCAGTTCGGTTCGATGGACGCCCTGATGGCGGCCACACCGGAACAGCTGGGCTCGGTTCGCGGCATCGGGGCAACCATTGCGGCCTCAGTCTCCGCCTACTTCGCGGACACGAAGGCACTCGCGCTCATTTCGCGCCTGCGAGACCGCGGGGTCAACTTCCTCGAGCCCAACGCCGTCAAGGCCGATGGACCGCTCACAGGCGCAACGGTGGTCCTCACGGGCTCGCTGCCTGCGCTCTCTCGCGACGAGGCCACCGCGCTCATTGACGCGGCCGGTGGCCGGGTGACCAGCAGTGTCTCGAAGAAGACCACGTTCGTTGTTGCCGGCAGCGATGCTGGCAGCAAGCTCGACAAGGCCCGGTCGCTCGGCGTGGAGGTGATCGACGAAGCGGAGCTGCGCCTCCGCGTCAGCTCCCACCCCGAGCACCGGGCGTCTTGACGTGACCTGCCCCTCGCGCGAGCGTCCCATCTACACATGAGCTCAACGCTTCCCTTCCTGTCGGCGCGCACGGTCGCGATGCCCGTCGAGTTCCTCACGGCACTCCGAGGGTCGCTCGAAGACGCCTCTGCCTCACTCGGGCCTGAGCTGTTGCGGGACGCCGGGTATTACGCCGGTACGGCGCTCTACGAGAGCTTCGGCACGTGGCTGTCTCGGCGCGGCGAGTATGGCCCGGAATCGCTCGAGGACGCGCGATTCGTCGCGCTGGTGAGCGAGTTCTTTGCGGCGGCCGGCTGGGGCGAGATCAGCATCGTGCAGCTCAGCGAGGCCGTCATCGCCATCGACGCCGAGTCTTGGAGCGAGGCCGATGACGCCGGTGGGGGTTGCCTGGTGTCCACGGGCCTCTTTTCGGGCTTTTTTGGCCGCCTGGCGGACGCTCCCATCGCGGTACTCGAGGTTGAATGTCGGTCCCTCGGCGATGCCAGATGCCGGTTTCTGCTCGGCTCCGGCGATGTGCTCGGATATGTGCACGAAGCGATGGGACGCGGCATTTCGTACGCGGCGGCGGCGGCGAGCGCGTAGCGGTAGGCGCGTAGCGGCAGGCGCGTCACCCGCGAGCGGTCGAGCTAGGCGGACGGGCCGGCGGCAACCGGTGGGTGTGCAGACGCACAGCGCCTAGCCGTCGAGCATTCCCGCGTACTTTGGGTTGGGTCGAAGCTCGTCACCCATCAGGATCTCGCGATCCCACGGAAGCACGATGTTGGCTTCGGTGGCCAAGGCATGGAAGTCCGGCTCAAACGTACCGGTTTTGAACGAGACAGCGGTCAGCACCTCGCGCGCGCCTGCATTGATGATCGCGCCCACGGCCAGACGTAAGGTGTCTCCCGAGCCGCAGGTTTCGTCCACCACCAATGCGCGTTTGCCCCGCACCTCTGCCGGCGCCGCGCCAAAGACCGCCGGGGTGGCTCGCACCCGCTCGGCACTGTAGCGCCGCGACACGAGAATGGAGTGAAACGGAAGGTCGAGGATGGCCGCCACGGCGGCTCCCGGCACGACACCGGCGGTGGCGACGCCGATCACAATTTCAGGCTTCCACGCGCGCGCCACCTTCAGCGCCAGCGCGCGCGACAGCTCGCCAAACAACGGCCAGTCCACGATAAGAACGCCTTTGGAAAGGTCAGGTGCGTACGGCGGTCGCGATGCCATGTGCGTCTCCGGTCGTGGGTACGGCGGAGTGTAGCGTGTCCTGCGAGATCGGGCCAGCGTACGGCGCATGTCGCGTACGCGCATGTCGCCGACGCGCATCTCGCGGACGCGCATCTCGCGGACGCGCATTCCACCCGGGGGCCGGATGAATACCGCTGCGCGGTGGTGGTGGACCTGACTTGTTGAGCGCGTGTTGCACCGATACCTTTGCGCGATCCGCTTGTCGCACCTTCTCTCCTTCTCTGATCCGCCGCGAGCGCATGACTTGGTGGCGCCGCCTGGTCGGCGGTACGTCGGGGCGCGGTTCGCGCCCCACGGACTTTCTCGCTGAAGCACTCGATCTCGAGTCGCGCGGCGACTTTCCGAACGCGTTGACGTCGTATCGTCTCGCGTTGCGTGAGCATCCCGACGATCTGCGTGTGTTGCAGAACATTGCCATCGCGTTCTCGAAGACCGGACAGCCGGAGGAAGCGATTCGCGCGTACCGTCGTGCTCTGCAGATCGACGCCGATCTTGCCGGGGCGCACTATGGATTGGCGTTCCTCCTGCTCAAGCGCAGCGATACCGCGCACGCTGGCATGCACCTCGAGGCATTTCTGCGCAACAGTACTGGCACCGACGATGCATCCCAGCGCTTTCGCGCGCACGCCCAGCGCACGCTGGACCAACTCCGCAGGCTCGGCGCAGACCAAGCCCCGGAGGCGTCCGAGGACGAGTCGGCTCCGAGCGCCGAGGCGTCGTCCGACGACGAAGCCTCACCCAGCGTAGGCGGCTAGGGTGGGACGCATCCTCTCGATCGTCAGCCAGAAGGGCGGTGTGGGAAAGACCACGACCGCAGTCAATCTGGCGGCGGCATTTGCCCGCCGCGGCCTGAAGACCCTGCTCGTCGATGCTGACCCGCAGGGGGCGGTCCGCTATGGGGTCGGCCTGCGTCGAGGTCATGCCACGGTGGGTTTCGACGACTACCTGCGAGGTGAGCGCACGTTGCGCGAGGTCATCTTGCCAACATCACTCCCCTGGCTGCGGGTCATTCTCGCCGGGAGTGTCAGTGAGCAGGCCGACCACTCCGGCTTCCAGCGTCGCATCGGTGAGAGCACCGTGTTGCACGATCTGCTCCAAACGGCGCGCGAGCGATGCCACGTTGTGGTCGTGGACACACCGCCCGGATTGGGCTCGATCACGCGCCGGGTGCTCGCTTCGAGCCAACACGTGATTGTACCGCTGCAATGCGAACCACTGGCGCTCCAGACCACGCCACAGATCCTGCGCGCGATTCAGGACATGATCGCCGAGAATGAGGAGCTGACGCTGGAGGGCATTCTGTTGACGATGTACGAGGCGGGGAATCCGGCCACGGAACGCGTCGTGCATTATGTCCGAGAGCATCTGCCGAAGCACCTGGTGTTCGATGTACCCGTACCGCGCACACCGGCGACCGCGGACGCGTTCGCCGCCGGGCAGCCCGTCGTGCTGCGCAACCCGGCCGACCCGGCGAGTCAGGCGTACGTCAATTTGGCCATGCGCCTGGCTGAGCGATTCGCGTGAACGGGGACCGGCGCCCGCACGGCGGGGTAGCGGCTGGTGTGAAGACTGTTTTGCTCCTGTCGCTCGCTGCGAGCGGAATCGTGTGGGCGGCTGGGTGTGCTGAGATCGGCACCGCCCCCGACGAGCCTGCGGCCATCGAGATGTCCGCGTATCCGTCGCCGTCGGTGGTACTGGGAGATACGCTCCGGAACCTTGCCGGCGTCGTGTCGCCGATTCGAGCGATCGTGCGAAACGTCCGCGGCGATATCATCGCCAACGCACCGGTTCGGTACCTGTACGCCGATTTTCTTCGCGACAGTGCGCTGGCGGTGGATACGTCCACGGGCATCGTACGCGCGCTGCGAGCGGCGAAGGCCGACGCACGACTAGCCGCCCGGGTCGGCCCGTCACTTCAGGTACTGCGTACGCTGGTGGTCACCACGCGTCCCGATTCCATGGATCGATCCGGCCAATCGAATCTGGCCGTGTTCACCACCACACTTCCCGACACCGGACGCACACAGGCATCGGCCAACGCGTCGCCGTCTTTAAGCGTCTCGGTGCGGCATCGCGATACGCTGGCGACGACCTATTCAGCCGTCAACGCGTGGCCCGTTCGGTTCGAACTGATCTCCCCAGCCAATGCCGCGAATGACACCACGGCGGCCGTGTTTCTGGTGGATGATCAGGGTCGTGCTTCTGTACTTGACACAACCGATGGTAGCGGCGCTGCGGGTCGCAAAGTCCGGATTCGGGCGACCCGGTTTCCGGCGGGGACGGCCATCGACTCGGTGATCGTACGTGCCGTCGTCACCTACAAGGGCGTCGCACTCAAGGGATCCCCGATTCGGATGGCCCTCCCGGTGAGGCGCGGCAGTTAGCGATCGGCGGCAAGACTTATCGCGCGCGTGCCAGCGCTGGCACTCCCGCCGAGACATGCGCGGCAGCAGTTTCCTCGTATCCCTCCTCGCTCGCGTCCGGCCCCGTGCAGTCGCACGCCAGACCACTGAGCGCTTGCCTCGCTTGATCGTCCTCCCGTCACTATTCGGAGTCAGCGATGACGTCGGTCGCCAACACGGACTTCCCCTCGCTCAACCTGACCCTGGGATCGATTCCCTCGCCCATGCGTCACGCGAGCGGCGGGCCGCGCCCGGCACCGGGCACGATCAACCAGCTCTTCTTCGCGGCCGTCGACCGGTTCGATCGGCCCGACGCGCTGGTGTCGAAAGTGCGTGGCGTTTGGGAGCCGGTGTCCCATCGCACGGTCCTCGATCGGGTGCGTCGTACGGCGCTCGGTCTGGCCCGTCTGGGTATTCAGGCACAGGATCGGGTGGCCATCCTCTCAGAAAATCGGCCCGAATGGGCGATCGCGGACTACGCGTGTCTCTGTTCGTCGGTGACGGACGTCCCCATCTATCCCACGCTCCCCGCCGGACAGATTCCGTACCTGCTCAATGATTCGGGGGCTCGAGCCATCTTCGTGTCCACCGCAGCACAGGCGCAGAAGGTTGCATCGGTGCGCGCAGAAGCGCCGGCATTGCAGTGGATCATCGGCTTTGCTGCGACGAAGGGAGACGGTTGCGACCTGACGCTGGCCGATCTGGAAGCGCTGGGAGCGCAAGACGACTCACCGGCGCGCGCTGAACAGTTCAAGCGAGACGCACTCGATGTGGCCCCCGATCAGCTGATCACGCTCATCTACACCAGCGGTACGACAGGAAATCCCAAGGGCGTGATGCTCACGCAGGACAACCTGCATTCCAACGTGTCCGCGACGAACGCGTCGATGCCGGTCACGGTGGCGGACAGCGCGCTAAGCTTTCTGCCGCTCAGCCACATCTTCGAACGTACGGGCGACTACTACCTCTTTTCCAACGGCGTCAAGATTTCGTACGCCGAATCGATCGACACTGTGCCCGTGAACATGTCGGAGGTCAAGCCGACGCTGATGATGTCCGTGCCGCGCCTGTACGAGAAGATCTATGCGCGCGTGGTGGAGAATGCCGTGAGCAGCGGCGGCCTCAAGACGCGAATCTTCTTCTGGGCCAAGAACGTTGGCGAGCGATGGGCTGATGCCAAGCTGGCTGGCCGCGAGCCTCACGGTTTATTGGCGTGGCAGTACCGCCTCGCACACAAGCTCGTGTTCTCGAAGCTGCAGGAACGCACCGGCGGCAATCTGCGCTTCTTCGTCTCGGGCGGTGCGCCGCTCTCGCCGGAGATTGCCAAGTTCTTCTACTCGGCCGGCCTGGTGATTCTCGAAGGATACGGACTCACGGAAACGTCGCCGGTCATTTCGGCCAACTCACTCACGCATTACCGGCTGGGCACTGTCGGGCGCCCGATTGCTGGCGTGGATGTGAAGATCGCCGCGGATGGCGAGATCCTCTCCCGGGGGCCGCACATCATGCGGGGCTACTACAACAATCCGGCGGCCACGAGCGACGCGATCGATGCGGAGGGATGGTTTCGCACCGGCGACATCGGCGAGTTACGTGACGGCTACCTCGCGATCACCGATCGAAAAAAGGACATTATCGTGACCGCGGGCGGCAAGAACATCGCCCCGCAGCCCATCGAGAACCTGCTCAAGACCAACAAGTACGTGAGCCAGGCCGTCATGATCGGTGATAAGCGCAAGTTCCCTGTGGTGCTCGTGGTACCGAACTGGGACCAGCTTGAGGGATGGGCGGGACGCAACAACATCGTGTGGACATCTCGCGCTCAGCTTCTGCAAATGCCGACCATCCACGCCAAAATGGAAAAGGAAGTTGCGAAGCAACTGACCGGCTTGGCGCACTATGAGACGCCCAAAAAGGTCGCGCTGCTGGAAGACGATTTCTCAATTGAGCGGGGCGAGCTGACGCCGACGCTCAAGGTGAAGCGAAAGGTGGTGGACACGCAGTACAAGGAGCTGATTGACGGGTTGTATTTGGGGGGTGGGGAGTAGGGGTGGTTCATCAGCGCGGCGTCGGCGTTCGGGCCCGTGTGCGCCTGCCGGTCAACGTGGCGGTGTGGCAATCCCTGCGCCTCGCCATCGACTACGTCTCCGAGGATCCCGCATTGAGTGCCTGGGGCACTCGCGCATCGGGACGGTTTCCAGCAGAGTGGGTGCCGGAACGCGCAACGCGCTACTGCATGATCATCGCGCCGGCCGCCGAGGGCGGCGACTTCCTCGATCTCGCGAGTTTCGAAGTCGCACGCGATCGGCCCGCTTGTGATGCTGTCGTTCGACGAACGGGTGCGCGCGAACGCGGTGGCACTGGGGATGGTGGTGGTACCGGCAGAGTATCGTACCGGCACCAGTCGTGATCAGTTGATGGCAAAGCAGTAAAACAGCCCCGCCCCACCCGACCCGCGCAGATTCTCCTGGCTGCAGCCGCGCGACGGATGCGCGTTGTTCCACGACGTCGGGTTGGTGCCGCCGCCCTGACGATCATGATGACCCACCGACGCGGCACCGGCCGCGTTGCTCGTCCAGTTCTTGCACGTGGTGTCGGTGGTATCCGACGACACGGAGCCGTCGAGATTGCTCCCGGAGAGGATGTCGTGCGTGTTGGGCGTGTCGCCGCGGCCGTTCACGGGCAGTCCCTTCTCAGTCAGACTGTTCTCCTTGCCCAGCTTGTT
>JANNEV010000177.1:0-2070 GCA_031379145.1 Gemmatimonadaceae bacterium | reverse complement strand
CCGGCCCTCTCGCCCTCTGGCGGCCCACCCGAACGTTCAATCCACGGAGGTCTCGAATGTCTTGTTATTCCCCGCGCTGGTCGGCCTGGGCGCTGACGGCAGTGATGCTCGGCGCCACCATGGCGGCACAAGCGCAAAAGGTCAAGCTCGCCACCTCGCAAGGCGACATCGTTCTGGAGCTCGACGCGGCCAAGGCGCCGAAGACCGTCGACAACTTCGTCCAGTACGTGAAGGCCGGTCACTACAACGGCACGGTGTTCCATCGCGTGATCGACAACTTCATGATCCAGGGCGGTGGCATGAATGCCGAGATGGCCGAGAAGCCGACCCGTGCGCCGATTCCGCTTGAAAGCAAAAGCGGCTTGACCAACGACCGTGGCACGGTCGCGATGGCCCGCACGAACGACCCAAACTCCGCCACCGCGCAGTTTTTCATCAACCTCAAGGACAACGGCTTCCTGAACGCTGCGCAGTCACGCGACGGCAATGGCTACGCCGTGTTCGGCAAGGTCGTCTCGGGCATGGACGTAGTCGAGAAGATCCGCGCCGTGCCGACCGGCAACAAGGGTCCGCACCAGAACGTTCCGTTGCAAGCGGTGCTCATCAACAAGGCGACGATCCTGGAATGAGGTGGGCCGCTGTTAAGAAGGGTTGGAACGAGACGGGCATGTGCGGCATGAAGGCATGCGGCGCCTTGCTGTTGACCCTGGCGGTCGGGAGCGCGCCTGCGGCGCCAGCCGACCCGTTGGCCGAGGTTCACGAGCTGCTGAAAGCCGGCCGCTCCGCCGAGGCCTTGCGCACACTCGACACGCTGATCGCGCAACGGCCCGGCGAAGCGCAACTGCGCTTCCAAAAAGGCGTGATCCTGGTCGATCAGAAGCGCGGTGCGGAAGCCATCGGCGTGTTTCAGCGCCTTGGCCAGGATTTCCCTGCCCTGCCCGAGCCGTTCAACAACCTGGCCGTGCTTTACGTTGAACAAGGTCAGCTCGACAAGGCCCGCGCCGCCCTCGAATCGGCGATTCGCAGCCGCCCGAACTACGGCACCGCGTTCCAGAACCTGGGTGACGTGTACACCCGCATGGCAAGCCGCGCCTATGCGCGTGCCCTGCAGATCGAAGATCCGGAAGCGGCGCCCAAGCTGGCCTTGATCCGCGACCTGTACGAAATGCCGGCTCCGGCGCCAATCCCTTCGGCTCCTGCATCGATGGCCGCCGCGCCCGCCGCATCGTCCGCCGCGCCGGCTGTCGTGGTCGCAGCCTTACCCGCAGCAGCATCGGCGGCTGCCGCGGCCGCGCCGCGCGTCAGCGACGACACTCGTGCCATCACCGCAGCGGTCCAGGCGTGGGCCGGTGCCTGGAGCCGCAAGGACATGAACGACTACGTCGGCGCCTATGTGCGTGACTACAAAGGCAGCGACACCAGCGCGTCGGCCTGGCAGTCCAACCGCCGTGAGCGCATCATGAGCAAACGCCGCATCAGCGTCGAGGTGTCGGGCCTGAAGATCGATGTCGTGAAAGACGTCGCCAAGGTGAGTTTCCGGCAGGCCTATTCGGCCGACCTGCTGCGCGTCTCGAGCCAGAAGACGCTCGAACTCGAACAACGCAGTGGCAAGTGGCTGATTCGCAAGGAGTCCACCGGTTCATGAGCGAGCTGTTCGACAAACCCGAAGCACCCTGGCTCGCTGCGAACGACCGCTGGCGCTGGCTGGGCGCGCTGCGGCGCTCGCCGGCACGCACGGCCCTGGTCGGCGGCGGCATCGCGATCGGCTTGGCATTCATGCTCGGTTCGGGTTGGGGTGGCTCGAAAAGCATTGCGGTGGCTTCGCCAGCACCGCCTGCGACGGCCATGCCCGAGCTGCCCGCCGAACGGGTGACGATGAAGCCTTCGGCACAAGCCCTGGCCGATCAGCTCCGGCCGCTCGCGCGCGCCGCCGACCTGGTCGCCGCAAGCGACCACCAACCTGGCACACCCGAGGCGCGCCTGATGGCGGTTTATGCCCTGATGTCGCAAGGCCAGGGCCGCCAGGCGCTCGAAGCGGCGCAAAAACTGAGCACCGACGTGCCCAGCAAG
>JANNEV010000175.1:0-2744 GCA_031379145.1 Gemmatimonadaceae bacterium | reverse complement strand
TTGGACTTGTCGGCGCAGGCTGTCGTCAGCGAGATGACGGTGAGCCAGCACATTGGCCGCATCTGCGGCCGCATCTGCCGCAACACTAGACTACGAACAGATCGCGCTGCGGCGTGCCGGGTGTTACGAGCAGCGCATCGTCGCCAACATACGCATTGACTTCGCTACGAACTCCGAGTTCCCCAGGGAAGTAGATCCCGGGCTCAATGGAGAAACCCACGCCGGGAATCAGCAATCGGTCGTCGCGAGACTCCAGATTGTCTATCTGCGGTCCCGAGCCGTGCAGTTCACGGGAGTCAATGCTATGCCCGGTGCGGTGCCAGAACTGCGCGCCGAATCCGCGCGAGACAATGACCGCACGCGCCGCGTCGTCCGCTTCGCCG
The DNA here is from genome assembly GCA_031379145.1 of Gemmatimonadaceae bacterium. Classification (GTDB taxonomy): domain Bacteria; phylum Gemmatimonadota; class Gemmatimonadetes; order Gemmatimonadales; family Gemmatimonadaceae; genus Gemmatimonas. The sequence goes on along the minus strand of JANNEV010000175.1, from coordinate 2,361 downwards.
CCGTGCACCGGCGTACCGCTGGCGATGCGTGTGCTGAGCAGCGACAAAGCGGCATCACGTGCGTCTCGCACCGTTTCCCATACCGTCATGGCGCGATCCGACGGCGTGCCCATCGACGCCATCCACGTTTGATCGGCGTAAACGCCTCCGTCGCGCTCGCGCGCCCAGAGATCGATGAGCAGCAGATCGCCGCGGACAATGAGCCGAGGGGTGTCGGCCGACGGAGCGTAGTGCGGATTGGCCGCATTCTCCGAGGCCGCGACATCCGGACCGTGCGCGGTGTCGAGTCCGGCCCGATCGAACGCCTGAAGGATGCGGGCCTGCAGCGCGTGCTCGGTAATCGGCGCACCCGCCCCGACACACGCACCCGCGTGCGCAATCGCCTCCTGCGCGATGGCGGCGATCTGTTCGGCGGCGCGCACGTGCGACGCGAGCTGCGGCGCAGACCACGTGGCGTACACACGTGACACCAGATCGCCCGAACACACCACCGATGCCCCGGTGGCGCGCACCATCTCCAACACGCCAGCTGGCACGCGATCGAGATAGGGGATGGCATCACCGGCGGAGTACTCCATCGCCACACGCTTGCCGGCCACGAGTCGTGCGAGTTCCGACTCCAGTTGCGCCCACCCGCTGTACGTGCGCAACGGCCACGCCTTGGGCCAGCGAGCCCACGGCCCGGGTTCGATGTTGTGCCCGATGCCCACGGGGGTGCCTTCGCGCGGAATGAACGCGAACACGCGGCGCGAGACCAACCCCTCGAATCCGAGCAACGCGCTGGCGATGGCGTTGGTACCCCGAAAATCGTACAGCAACCATCCATCCAGATCCGCGTCGATCAGCAGTTGCTGCAACGGCGGCAGCATCTCTTCGGTCAGCATCAGCTCCTCCTCAGTGTCGGCGCCAGTCCGAGCGCCATTGGCAGCGCGCATCGCCGCGTGAACGGCACATCACGTGTTCCACGTTGCCGTCGGTGTCCGCCAACACGTGAAGCGCCTCCCTGAAGGCCGCTTCGTAGAGGCCACAGCCAGCAGCGCGCGGCGCGGCATCCGCCGACACTGGCGATGCCACCTCGAGCAGAAGCGCACTGCCTTGCCGCACCAACGTGCCATCCATGAAGCGTTTAGCCAGCAAGCGCAGGAGTCGCAGGGCGATTGGTCGCCCGATCAAGGAGGGCATGGCACTCGCCGCTCCGCGCTGTGTGCTGCTGAAGGTCGCGATGGACGAACGCGCCCATCGACGACCTGCCTCGCGGAATGCGAGATCGGCGTCCGGACGGCGACCGATCAATCGAGCCAACGCGAGCACATCGTCAAACGGAACTCGCTGCTGCCGTTTGACCGCATCGGTGTAGCGTCGGATCTGCTGCAGCACCGTTTCGCTGAGCCCCAATCGCTTGTTGCGGAGCTCGTGCACCAACTCTGCGTCCAGCTCCGCCTCGGGCGTGTCGATGAGTCTGACGGCCTCGAGGAGCGCCAGAGGCAGGCGCGCGTCCAATGCCCCACCGGACAAGGTCAGGCCAGTGGCCGCGACGGCGGGCGGAGCCAAAGTGGAAACAGCGTGCGGAAAAGCACGCGATGCAGAATCATCAGTGAGGGAGGACACGTGCCGGGAAGCTTAGGCAGCGCGAGGGGTCCGAACAAGCGGTGCTCGCGCTGACTCGGCGGGGGCTTGGTGAGCGCTGCGGCGAAAGACCTTCCTTGCGTGGGCCCGCCATCGGTCCTGTACCAGAGATGGAGATGTTCGATGTTCCGAAGTAGTGTTCAAAGACGCGCGCTGTCGACTTGGGCGTCCGCGTTGCGTGGAGCATTGTGCTCTCGGTATCGGTGGTCGCACAGCAGCGGACTCGCCGACTCCCCGCTCAACCGCTGCGAATCGTTGCGTACCCAGCACCAACGCTGCCAGAGAGTACTTGTCCGACGCTCGCGCATGATGCGCGAGCACTGCCTCGTTGGCACGCGCGAGTCGCCGCCGAACGCTGCTCGAACGCTGCTCGAACGCTGCTCGAACGGACGAACGCGATTCCAACTGCACCTTCCTCAGTACCGACTCGCGGTGACAACGGGCCGCACGCACGCGGACATTCGGCGCCATCGCCCGAAGATTCCCAAACCCAGCAGAATCCAGTCGCCGTTCACCTCTCAGCGCCGCAGTCTGGGTTGCGCCGAGGCGGTCCGCGCTGCACCGTCTCATGGTCTCTCCTCCTGTGGTGCCTGCCGTGATCTCTCCTCCGATGCGCGAAACGTCCACACGGTCTTCTGTTCGGCCGATTGTGTCACCCGCGCAGCCCGCCATATCGTGCCGTGGGGTTGAGGCCCGTCTCCACGAGTACGTGGACGAGGAACTCGACCTGCAGAA
>JANNEV010000105.1:0-1626 GCA_031379145.1 Gemmatimonadaceae bacterium | reverse complement strand
GCGCATGCTCTCGCGGTCGATCTACCTCGAGTCGCCGCTGCGCACGTTGTGCGATTCGCTGGTCGCCGACGGCACGTTCGAGGACCTGTCCGTACCGCTGCTGGTGACCGCCTTGGACATTGAGCGTGCCACGCCGGTGGTGTTCGGGCGTCCGGGGCTCCGCGACGTGAGGGTTCGCGATGCCGTCTACGCGTCCTGCGCACTGCCAGGGTTTTTCCCGCCGGGCGTGGTGGGTGGACGGAGCTGTATTGATGGGGGCACCACCGACAACCTTCCGGTCGCGATCGCCGCCATCGGCGTGGATGCACTGATTGCCATTGATGTGGGTATCGCCGATGTCCCTGTCGACACGGGCGTGGCCGCTCAGGGCTTCGCCTCCATTTTCATGCGCGCGGCCACGATGATGATGCACGAACAACAACAGCATGCGCTCGAGCGCTGGGTCTCGCCTCCGATGCTGTTGGTCCGGCCCGTGGTTTCGCATATCGGCTGGTTCAGTTTTGCTCACACCGAAGCGCTGCTCCAGATCGGGTACGACGCCACCAAGGCCGCCCTCCACCACCTTCCGGCCACCCTGAAGGCGACGGCCGGGATCTTCCCGCGGCGCCAGGTCCGGGTCTCCGTCAACGAGGACGTCTGCACCGGCTGTGCGCAGTGCGTGGTCCGAGCGCCGGGCATCATGGGGTTGGATGAACGGAAGAAAGCCTATGCCTTGGCCGAACAGTACGACTTCTCGCCGGCCGACGGCGGCTTCGTCCGCTGCTGCCCCGAGGACGCGATTCGGGTCACGCCGGTGGCGATTCATGGGACGGCGGCCGATATTCCTCGTAGCCTCGTCGGTACCGGGGTCTCTCAGTAGACAGTCCCACGGCGCGATGAGTGGCTTCGTTCCGAACGCGCGCGATCATCCACGGGATGCCTCGCGCGCCGGACCCGTCCTCTCAATGTCCCATCCCAATTCGTTCGGCAGCCGCGCCTCACTTACCGTGGGCGGCCGCCAGTACACGTACTTCCGCCTCTCCACGCTCGATGCACTGCAGGGCAGCGTCGCCGCCACCCTGCCCTTCTCGCTGCGCGTGCTGCTCGAGAACTTGCTGCGCGGGGAAGACGGCGCGTTCGTCAAGGCCAGCGACGTCGAGTCGCTGGCCCGCTGGAACGTCAAGGCGCCGATCGACAAGGAAATTGCGTTTCGCACGGCGCGCGTGCTCCTGCAGGACTTCACCGGCGTCCCATGCGTGGTCGATCTGGCCGCGATGCGCGACGCCATGGTGCACCTGGGAGGAGACCCTACCCGGATCAACCCGCTGCAGCCGGTGGACCTGGTCATCGACCACTCGGTGCAAGTCGACGAGTACGGGACCGAAGCCTCGTTGCTGCTGAACACCGAATTGGAGTTCGAGCGCAACGGCGAGCGATACGAGTTCCTGAAGTGGGGACAGACCGCGCTCCGCAACTTCCGCGTTGTGCCACCGGGCACCGGAATTTGCCATCAGGTCAATCTCGAGTACCTCGGCCAAGTCGTGTTCACTGCCAGCGAGGGCAACGAGACCGTCGCGTATTGCGATTCGCTCGTCGGCACCGATTCGCACACCACCATGATCAACGGATTGGGCGTGCTGGGATGGG
>JANNEV010000101.1:0-2177 GCA_031379145.1 Gemmatimonadaceae bacterium | reverse complement strand
GTGAACCAAGGATAGTCTTCGCGAGTCATCCGGTAGATGCTCATAGGCATTCGCTATCTCTTGATGGCCATGCTTGTAGGCCCCGTACTCGCACTCTGCCAAAGCAAGGTGCGAGATGAGCAGCGTGGGATCGCGTGCGAGCAAGTGTTCTAGTTCTACTGAGTCACGAGGTCGCTGGCATTTTTTGATTGTCGTCTGGTATATTTGCGTTTCGCCGATTGGAGGATCGCCGGGATGGACATGTCTGACACGGGTCTTGACAGCCGTTTTGAAGCCTATGTCAGCCAGTTGACGGCTGTTCTGGGTCACGCCGACCGTGCGGGTCCGTTTCAGGCCTATTGCGGGGCGCTTTTGCTGCCGATTGAGCGCAAGAGCGTTGAACCTTTGGCCGCCGTCACCGATCCCGGCCATGCCTCGGCGCGCCACCAGTCTCTGATGCATATTGTTTCGCAGGCGGCGTGGTCGGATGTCTCCGTGCTGGGGAAAGTGTATGATCTGGTCCTGCCGGTGCTGGAGAGAACGGGCGGCGTGCAGGCTTTGATCGTCGACGATACCGGCTTTGCCAAGAAGGGCGTGCACTCGGTCGGCGTGGCGCGCCAGTATTGCGGTCGGCTGGGCAAGCAGGACAATTGTCAGGTGGCGGTGACGCTTTCGGCTGCGAGCCGGACCATGAGCCTGCCTGTCGGATATCGGTTGTTCCTGCCGCAGGACTGGGCCGCCGATCCGGCCCGGCGTGCCAAGGCCGGTGTGCCCGATGATATCGTCTTTCAGAGCAAGCCGCAGATCGCGCTTGAACTGATCGAACAGGCCAGTGCGCGCGGGATCACTCCAGAGGTGGTGCTGGCCGATGCCGGCTATGGGGCGAGCAGCGCCTGGCGCGAGGCGCTGACGCAGCGCGGACTGGCGTATCTGGTGGGGATTGCTGCCAATACCTCGATCTGGCCGCCTGGCGAGGCACCACTGCCAGCCAAACCCTGGAGCGGACGCGGGCGTCCCCCTTCGGCGCTTCGCCGCAGCGCTGATCATGCGCCTGTGTCGGTCGAGGACTTCGCCCGCGCCCATCAGGAGGCCTTTGAGCCGGTCCTCTGGCGGGAGGGTTCGAACACGCGCCTCTCGTCACGCTTTGCCGCCTTCCGCGTCCGCCCGGCCCATCGCGACAGCGCCCGTATAACACCGCATCCCGTCGAATGGATGATCATCGAATGGCCCGACGGCGAGGAGGGGCCGACAAAGTTCTGGTTCTCGACCTTGCCTGCCACAATGTCTCTCAATGATCTCGTCGAACTTGCCAAACGGCGCTGGCTGATCGAGCGCGACTATCAGGAGCTCAAGTCGGAATTGGGTCTCGCGCATTTCGAGGGTCGAAGCTGGCGGGGCTTTCACCATCACGCGACACTGTGCATCGCGGCTTACGCCTTCCTGCTCATCGAACGGGCAGCCCTTCCCCCCTCAGCCACCAACAACCCAAAGACGCCTTGCCTTCCACAAGCCGCCCGATCCGGATCATCCACCGCTGCGCCCGGAACGCCATGTGCCAAACTCCATCGCAACCCTGCGCAGGTACCTCGCCCAAGCAATCGTCGCCAAACTGCCGCGATGTCCCTGCTGCCTCGCAGTCAAGAACAACCCGTGTTTATGACGCAGTAGAACTAGCAGGTTGTTGAAAAACGATAACGAGCCCGTCATTGCGAGCAAAGCGAAGCAATCCAGACGACGTTTCCGCCAAAAAGCACACTGTTTCCGCGTGTTGAAGCGCGGCTGCTGGATTGCTTCGTCGCTTTGCCCCTCGCAATGACGGTGAGTTCGGAGTTTTTCAACAGCCTTGTAGAGCGAACAAGATGCGGGAAGCTGGTCAGGCCTGGATAGGGGACGGTGCATCCCGGCTCTGGCGAGGGCAAATCTGACAGTGTCATCAAGTCACTCGTATTGTTCAGAATAATGTGCTTTTTCCACGGATATGCATGAAAGCTGCATAAGCTGACATAAACAGTCTATGTCCGTGGAGCACCCCGTTTTCAAAGATCACTTGACATCGGGCTGCAGGGGGGTAGGTTCAACCACATGTTCCGTGGGAACGCGGATTGAGACTCTGATTTCCCGCATTGGATCGATTTCAATCTGTTCAACCGCATGTTCCGTGGGAACGCGGATTGAGACAGACATTTCAGCCTCTTATT
>JANNEV010000100.1:0-2167 GCA_031379145.1 Gemmatimonadaceae bacterium | reverse complement strand
GAACGACTCGTCGGTCAGGAGCGAAGGAGTGGACATCGGGGCGCCGGCGTTGAGAACGATGAGCGTATTTGAAGTCTAGCGAACGTTGCGCCGCGAGAACGCGGCGACAAGAGGACGACGGGAGGACGACGGTGACCAGACCCCGAGATCTCGCTGCTTCGCGCCGCAGCAGGGCTTTTGGTCGAGCATGCGTGATCCGGGTGGCCACGCCGGTGCGTGGTCGCAGCACACTGCGGCTCCCTGAGGCACTCCGAGGCACTCCGCGGTGAGCGTCGCTCGCGGCGAACGGTTGTGTCACTTCCGCTTCATTCTGTTGCCGGAGATCCGATCAATGATGGACCCCGCTAGCCAGCCCGCCGGGCGCGCACTAACTATTCGGGAGCTGCCTCACGCCGAGCGGCCGCGGGAGCGGATGCGCGCCCTTGGGGCGCAAGCGCTGAGCACGGCCGAGCTGCTTGCGGCGGTGCTCGGCACTGGAGGCGCGGGCCAGTCGGCGCTGGCCTGCGCGGTTGACGTGTTGGAGCGGGCAGGGGGATCTCTCGGTCGGCTTGCAGCGATGCCTCCGGCGGCGGTGCAGCGTGTGCGAGGGATAGGCGGAGCGCGAGCAGCGGCGGTGCAGGCGGCGTTGGAGCTCGGGCGGCGCATGGCAGCGGAAGCGCGGGACGCTGGAGTCCCGCTCCGGGGGCCTCGCGATGTCGTGGCAGCCTTCGCGCCTCGGCTGCAGGACTTGCCGGTGGAGGAGTTTCATGTCGCGATTCTTGATGCCCAGCATCGTCTCGAGCGTGACGTGCTGATCACACGGGGGCTGCTCAATTCGTCACTGGTGCATCCGCGTGAGGTCTTTCGTGAGGCCATCGCAGAACGCGCGGCTGCGGTGATTCTGGTGCACAATCATCCGAGTGGCGATCCAACGCCGTCCGCGGAGGATCGGGCAGTGACTGAACAGTTGGTGGCTGCAGGACGTTTACTGGATATCCCCGTGCATGACCACATCATCGTGGGCCGCGGGCGCTATGTGAGTTTCGCGGAGGCTGGGCTGCTGTGACGATGATCGCTCTTCATGAGGCAATTCCTGGATTCGGCGTGGGCGCCGATGGCGCGTACGATCGACTCGACCATGAGTTGCTGGTGCGGGCCTATCGGTTCTCGGACGCGGCGCACGCGGGTCAGGTGCGGCATTCCGGTGAGCCGTATGTCTCGCATTGCGTGGAGGTGGCTCGTATCCTGGCCGATCTGCAGCTGGATACCACCACGGTCACCAGCGGGCTGTTGCACGATATCGTCGAAGACACCGACATCACGATTGAGGATGTCGAGCGCGAATTCGGTGCCGAAATCGCCCAGATCGTCGATGGGTTGACCAAGATCGCCAACCTGCCGCTGTCCTCTCGCGAGGAGCGACAGGTCGAGAACTACCGCAAGCTTCTGCTGTCGATTGCCAAGGACGCGCGCGTCATCCTGATCAAGCTGGCCGACCGCCTGCACAACATGCGGACGCTCGACTGGCTGGCGCCGGAGAAACGGCGGCGCATTGCCCAGGAGACGCGTGACCTGTATGCCCCTCTCGCGCATCGTTTCGGCATGGCCAAGGTGCGCTGGGAACTCGAGGATCTCGCGTTCAAGCATCTGGAGCCTGAAGCATACAAGTCGCTGGCCAAGCTGGTGGCCGCCAAGCGTGGAGAGCGCGAGACTCTCATCGCGCAGATGCGGGAGCCCTTGGAAAAGCGACTCACCGACGCGGGAATTGCCGACGTGGAGGTGACGGGCCGCCCCAAGCACCTGTGGTCGATCAACAAGAAGATGCAGCAGCGCGACCGCCCGTACGAGGATATTTACGACCTGCTTGCGATTCGGGTGATCGTTCCGAACGTGCTCGAATGCTACCACGCGCTCGGCGTCATTCACGACGGCTGGACGCCGGTGCAGGAGCGGATCAAGGACTACATCGCCCAGCCCAAGTCCAACGGGTATCAGTCGCTGCACACAACGATTTTCGGACCGGGCAAGCAGTTGTACGAGGTGCAGATCCGGACGCGCGACCAGCACCGCACCGCCGACTTCGGGATCGCCGCGCACTGGCGCTACCACGAGTCGGCCAAGGACACCGATGAGCTGGATCGGCACTTGTCGTGGTTCCGACAGGTGCTGGAACTGCAGCTGGACGCCA
>JANNEV010000061.1:0-4415 GCA_031379145.1 Gemmatimonadaceae bacterium | reverse complement strand
CGCCCGCCGGGACATCGGCCATGTCCCACACGGGATGCCCGAGATCGGTGCCACTGACCATCATTGGCGCTCCGGGCGCAACGCGTTCGACATCGTGGCCAAAGAACGGCGTCCCCACGCGACCGATCTGCAACCGCGGCTCCGGCTGATTAGTTCTCGACAGCATGACGAACACACGCCCAGTGGTTGGTTCCGCGCGTATCGCCGCCGGAATGGTCACGGCAAAGCGCACCTTCGCGCGTCCGCTCGGCCAACCGAGTGGCTCCTGTGCGGGAACTGTCCCGGCGGCCAACATCGTCGAAACCACGAGCGCCAGCGACATCAAGGAACCGAGACTACGCACGCGATGGCGTACCATGAGCGTTACCGCCAATTGAGGGTGGGACTACCCCCCTATTTCAACCGCTTGGCAGGATCATGTCAAGCGAGATCCGCCGCGCGGGAACGCGCAACCTCGATACACCTGCTGCCAATCTGCGTGCACGCTAGCGATGAGCGAGTGCTTCGATCGGCGGGAAGTATCGTGGATCGTGGCGCAGACTGGCATCGATCATGCCGTGTTGCGCCAAGAGCGCATGCGTCAGTTCATGCAGCCAGACCGCCTCACGCAGCATCGCGGATTCGGCAAGCAGAATGACCCCGAATACGACCACGCTGTCGCCTGGCGTGCCTTGGCGAACGAAACGCGCGGCCTCAAACCGGCCCAAGCACCTTCCGTGCGGACAGTCGAAGCCAGCGCCGTCATCAGGTACGAGAAGAATCGTCGGCAAAGGACTGCGCCATCGACGACCCGCTCGATGCTCGACCAAACGCAGAGCTCTCCCCCACCCCGGCAGAGATGGCGGCGCGCTGGCTCGCCACTCGCGCCGCATTGCCTCCACGAACTCGCGCTCTGCCGGCTCTGACACTGGGAACGCGACGAGACGTGCGGCCACCACCATCGGCGCCGTTGGGAACGGCTGCGCATCGACAACCGTCCCGTGGATCAGCAACGCCGCACACAGCATGGCTCCCGCAGGCCACGCGACCCATCCATCCGGCATGGAATACCCTCCCTGACAACCGCGCTCGACGTAGACGATTCGCCTCTTCCCGCACGGTTTCCAGTCTCGTCTGCCAGGAGGACAAACTTCTGTCACGATTTTCCGGGCAATCCGCTCAGGTACTCCGCGATGGAGCCGGCGCCTCCCAGCGCCCACTCACGCCGGAGCGAACGAGCGCGTCGAGCACCGCCATGTTCGCGACAGAATCCTCCAGACGAAACGGTAGAGCCGCGCGACCCGCCACGGCGTCCGCGAATGCTTCAACCTGCAGGACAAACTGATTGGCCGACGGAACAAGAATGGTTTCCGCTCCGCTTCCGGCGAGGTCGCGACCATCGTCGATGACAATGCGCGTCGGGGAATCCTCTGGCGGATTGAACGGCACATCGACGGCGATGAAGCCGCGGGTTCCGAAGAGGTGGAGCTGCTGATGCAGCACGAGCTGTCCCCCGACCGTGAACTGCGCCGTTCCCTCCGGGAAGCGCAGGATCGCACTCACCAGACGGTCCACGCCGAAGTCGGGGTCGCGATCGATCGACGCCATCACCGCCGTCGGCTCGGCATCGTACATCCATCGCGCGATGAGTACCGGATAGCACCCGATATCCATCAAGGCGCCCCCTCCCCAATCGGGACGACTGCGGATGTTCTCCGCGCCCTTCCGCGCGTAGCTGAAGTGTGCCGACATCGTCTGCAGCGGTCCGATGCGCCCGTCGCCGAGCATGGCCTTGACCGTGTGCCATCGCGGATGGGAGCGCACCATGAACGCCTCGCAGATCTGCACACCAGTGCGATCTCGCAGCTCCAGGAGCGTCTGCGCCTCCTCCGCGTTCAGCGCAATCGGCTTCTCGCACAGGACATGCTTGCCGGCTTCGGCGGCACGAATCGTCCACGGGACATGGAGATGGTTCGGCAGAGGGATGTACACTGCGTCGATGTCCGGGTCTGCCAGCAGCGCGTCGTACGAGCCATAGGCCCGTCCGATTTGCATTTCGTCGGCGAACTGCGACGCCGTGCGCGGGTCTCGGGAAGCCACCGCGACCAGTCGAGCACGCGCACTCTGTTGCAGCGCCGGTATCACGCGCCGCCGGGCGATGTTGGCCGCGCCGAGAATTCCCCAGCGCAGCGGGGCTTCGCCGGGATGCGGACTCGCCTCCAAGTGGGGCGCGGAACTGTCGGCCATTCGAACTCTCCTCGGGATTCGCTCCAACACCGGCACGGGTTGCTGACCGCGCTGAAACCGGCTGGCGACCCGCGCAGTAGTCAGAGGCAGGAGCGACATCCGATGGCCGCGCAGGCAGAGATGGCAGGGACAATACAGCGGTGTCAAACCATTTGTCGATTCGAACTGTCGAAGTCGTGCCGGGGGCGCATCCCGGCTTGTGACTCCTCCCCCTAGCACCCACCTCATGCGCCACGTGAAACTCGCTGTTCGCATGCTGCTGAAGACGCCATTGGTGACGGCCGTCGCGATTGTGTCGCTGGCGCTTGGCATCGGGGCCAATGCGGCGATCTACTCGCTCTTCGATCAGATGCTGCTGCGCCCGCTCCCGGTCCCGGAGGCGACGCAACTGGTCAATCTTGGCGCTCCGGGGCCGAAGAATGGATCAACGTCGTGCGGCAACGCGGGCGATTGCGAGGAAGTGTTCAGCTATCCGATGTATCGCGACCTCGAGAAGGCACAGACCGCGCTGACGGGGCTGGCCGCGCATCGCGAGTTTGGAGCCAACGTGGCAGTGCGCAACGAACCGCTCACGGCGCAGGGTATGCAGGTGTCCGGTTCCTACTTCGGGACACTGCAGCTGCGCGCCGAAATTGGCCGACTGCTGACGCCGCAGGACGATGCTGTGATCGGTGCGAACTTCGTCACGGTGCTCTCGTACGACTTCTGGCAGGATCGATTCGGTGGCGACCCTCGTGCGGTCGGACAGTCGATTTTAGTGAATGGCTCGACGTTCAATGTGGTGGGCGTCGCCCCGCAGGGATTCCAAGGAACGACGCTCGGCTCACGGCCCTCCATCTACGTGCCGATCAGCATGCGGCGCGTGCTCTCACGGAACTTCGACGGCTTCGAGAATCGGCGCGACTACTGGGTGTACGTGTTCGGTAGACTCAAGCCCGGCGTGTCCATTGAACAGGCGCGTGCGTCGTTGAACGCGGTGTATCACCCGATCGTGACCGATGTGGAAGCGGCACTTCAGCAAGGGATGAGCGATCAGGGACTCAAGCGTTTTCGCGAGAAGTCGCTGAAGATCGTGCCGGGCAAGCAGGGACAGAGTTCCGTGCCGGCCACCGCCAAGACACCATTGCTGCTGCTGTTCGCTGTCACGGGCGTGGTCCTGCTCATCGCGTGCGCCAACATCGCGAATCTGCTGTTGGCACGCGGCGCAACACGCGCCATGGAGATGGGAGTGCGATTGGCGCTCGGCGCAACGCGCGGGCAGTTGCTGACACAACTGCTGACCGAGTCCGTGCTCCTCTCACTGGCCGGTGGCGCAGCAAGTCTCCTGGTGGCGCGGGCAACGCTCTCCGTGATCAGCTCGTTGCTGCCCAGTGAAGCCGCCGCCACGCTGCAATTCGAGCTCCAGCCGTCGGTGGTGCTGTTCGCGGGCGCGCTGTCGGTGGCCACGGGCCTCGTATTCGGGATGTTCCCGGCCCTGCATTCCACCCGCTCCGACCTCATCACGGTCATTCGCGCCGGCGCGGGGCAAATGACGGGCGGCCGCGCGGCTTCCCGGTTTCGCACCGCGCTGGTGACGGTGCAGATCGCCCTGTCCATGGCGCTGCTGATTTCGGCCGGGCTGTTCCTGAAGAGCCTGAACAACCTCAGTCGTGTCGATCTCGGCGTGAAGATCGATAACGTGGTCACCTTCGCGGTGTCGCCCGGACGCAACGGGTACGACAGCACCCGCACGCGCGTGCTACTTGAGCGGGCGGAGGAAATGCTGTCGGCGATGCCGGGAGTGACGGCAGTGACCTCCTCGTTGGTTCCGATTCTCTCCGGCGACAACTGGGGCACGGATGTGCGCGTCCAGGGATTTCAGTCCGGCCCGGATATCGACAGCAACTCCCGCCTCAACAAGATCGGGGCAGGATACTTTGAGGCGCTGGGTGTACGCATGCTCGCGGGCAGGGAGTTCACCGCGTCCGATCGCGCCGGTGCCACGCGCGTGGCAATCGTGAACGAAGCCTTTGCCAGGAAGTTCAACATGGGCACGGATGTCGTGGGCAAGTTCATGGGCGAAGACGGCAACGATTCGCTGAACATCCAGATTGTCGGACTGGTCAAGAACGCCAAGTACAGCGATGTGAAGGATTCGGTGCCTGCGCTGTTTTTCACCCCGTGGCGCCAGGACGCACGCACGTCCACCA
>JANNEV010000041.1:0-5446 GCA_031379145.1 Gemmatimonadaceae bacterium | reverse complement strand
CGTCGCGACCTGCGTCGCGAGTTGTGTCGTGCCGCACCGTTACTTGGCGCCGCCTGCCTGCGTGATTGCGGCTCCGAGATTGGTGTACGCCTCTTCAGACGCCTGCAGGAACGGCGTGGCCACGTAGGCGATCTTGCCCTTGGGGTCGATCACGTAGAGATAGCGCTTGTGAAAGCCCGTGCCGCCATTGGCCCCGTAGGCGACTCCAACCTTGCGGTCGACATCCGCCGCGAAATGGAACGGCATGTTGTCATCCTTGGCCCACGAGATGAGCGATGTATCCGCGTCGGTGCTTACGCCAACCAACGTGACCTTTTTCCCGCCCTTGAAGACCTCGGCATACTTGTCGCGATAGGCGTGCATCTGCATGGTGCAACCGCTGGTGCGCGCCTTCGGAAAGAACGCGAGCACGATCGTCTCGCCTTTGTGCTCGGAGAGCTTGAAGGGCTTGGCATTGACACCCGCACTCGTGACCGCCGTGACAGTGAAGTCGGGTGCTGTGTCTCCGACTTTGAGCGCGGTTGGCGCGGGTGCTGCTTGTGCCGATGCGGAGGACGCGACGACAAACGAAAGTGCCGCCGCAGCGAAGGCACGCGACGCGAAAACGCGGGCCGAGGAGCGAGAGAGCAGGGACATCGAAAAATCCTCAGAGAACGCGGCGGCTGCCGCGAGGGTGGGGGCACTGGCGGGGAATCGCTCGCCCGGATGATCGCATGGAGGATAACCGTTCACCCTCGGTGCGTCGATGTGTCTCCCTTACTGGACGGAGCACCGCCAACACCACAGGACACCGACCCTCAGTCTCTCCCAATGCAAGAGCGGCCGATCAGGAGAGACCTGTGGCACGATTCCTGCGCAACCAAGAGTCGCAAGAGAATGCAGGGCGTGCTTCGTGGAGGGGCACGGCGTCCCCGTCGTCGGAAATCCGGCGGCGGGGCGCTTGCGTTCGGTGGTGTCGTTCCGAGATCCTCCTGTTCGCAGTGCGTGTCGCTACACCACCACCTGCAGCAGGCGTCGTCGAAGGCGAACGGTCACGGCACGGCCGCGTGCGCGGTGCAACTCTCCGTCCACTTCGAACATCGGCGGGTGCTCGAAGGCGAGGTGAAGCTCCGAGCCTTGCCACACATCCACGTGCGGCGATCGGATGTGCGTGCCACGGATGGCCCGGGCGAACAGCGCGACGCGCTGCAACGCCGCCACCTCCTTGATGGCAATGATGTCAAGGTTGCCATCATCCAGTGCTGCATTCGGTGCAATGTGAAATGCGCCGCCGAAGTAACGCCCGTTGGCGCACACCAGCATCAGGCGTGCCGCCATCGCTTCTTGTGCAACCCGCACGCGGATGCCGCGATAGCCGAACAGCGCGGCGAGCGCCGTGCCAACATAGGCGGCTGTTCCACGCAAGACACCCGGCGACTGCATTCGCTCAAGCACATGGACGTCAAAACCGAATCCGGCCGCGTTGACGAACGGCACGTCATCCACGAAGCCGACGTCCACCGAAAACGTTCGGCACGTTGCCACGCGTTTGACCATGGCATCGATGTCGTGCACCGGCGCGCCGAGCGACTTGGCGAAGTCGTTCCCCGTGCCGGCCGAGATGATGGCGAGCGGGAGTCGACTGTTGACCGCGACCAAGCCGGCGGCGGCGCGGCTCACCGAACCATCGCCGCCGACGACGACCAACAGGCGTGCTCCGCCGGCAGCGGCGTCGCGGGCAATACGCGATTCGTCTCCCGGTCCGCGCGTGGTCTCGCGTTGCACCGGGCCCAACGCCGAGAGTGCCGATTCCGCCGCATCTGCACGCGCCACGCCGCGGCCGCGACCGGCCACGGGATTGACGAGCAGAACAATCGCGGGCGTCACGTCGACAACCACGTCGACAACAACGTTGACCGCATCATCACACGTTGCGGGAGCGTGGCACCAGGCCACATGGTACCACGCTCACACATGCGTGCTACGCCTTGCTGACGAGACCCCGCAACACGTACGGCAAGATGCCCCCGTGCTTGTAGTACTGCAGCTCTTCCGGCGTATCGATGCGGCATCGGGCGCTGAAGCTCCGCACGCTCCCATCGTCGGCGGTGGCCGTGACCATCAAGGTCTCGCGCGGTTGCAGTGCGTCCGTCATGCCGCCGATGGCATAGGTCTCGAAGCCGGTGAGTCCCAACGACTGTCGTGTCTCGCCATTCGCGAACTCCAGCGGCAAGACGCCCATGCCCACGAGGTTCGATCGGTGAATACGCTCAAAGCTTTCCGCGATCACCGCGCGTACGCCGAGCAGGGCAGTTCCCTTGGCCGCCCAGTCCCGCGAGGAGCCCGTGCCGTACTCCTTGCCGGCGATGACAATCTGCGGTACGCCGGCCGCCTGCCGTGCCATGGACACGTCGTAGATCGCCGTAGGCGCCGCGCCGGGCGCGGTGGCGGTCCACCAACCTTCCTTGCCGCCAGTCAACTCGTTCTTGAGACGGATGTTGGCGAAGGTCCCGCGCATCATCACTTCATGATTGCCGCGCCGCGCGCCGTACGAGTTGAAGTCCTTCTTGTCTACGCTGAGCGACGTGAGCCAGAGACCGGCCGGTGAGGCGGCCGCAATGGAGCCGGCGGGCGAAATGTGGTCGGTGGTGATGGAATCGCCGAACATGCCCAATACCTTCGCACCACTGATGGACCGCACGCCTGGCGGGGTCATCGTCATGCCATCGAAGTAGGGCGGATGCTTCACGTAGGTGGACGCGTTGTTCCACGCGTACTGATCACCAAGCGGCACCGGAATCTTCTGCCAATGGGCGTCGCCGGAGAAGGCGTTGGCGTACTGCGTGGTGAACTGCTCACGCTTGACACTCGACAGGATCGTGTCTTCGACCTCCTGTGCACTCGGCCAGATGTCGCGCAGGAACACCGGACCGTCGGTGCCAACGCCGAGCGGTTCGTTCGCCATGTCGATATCCATCCGTCCGGCGAGCGCATAAGCGACGACCAGCGGTGGAGAGGCGAGGTAGTTGAAGCGGGTTTGCGGGTTGACACGACCCTCGAAGTTACGATTGCCCGAGAGCACAGCCGCGACGTTGAGCTTGCCCGCGTCGATTGCTTCGCTGATCACCGTGGGCAGCGGACCCGAGTTGCCAATGCACGTGGTGCAGCCGTAACCCACGACATTGAAGCCCAGGGCGTCGAGCGACGACATCAGCCCGGCCTTGTGGAAGTAGTCGGTGGCCACCTTGCTGCCTGGAGCCAACGACGTCTTCACCCACGGCTTGTTAGTCAGGCCCTTGGCGACCGCGTTGCGGGCGAGGAGGCCCGCGGCGAGCATCACACTCGGGTTGCTGGTGTTCGTGCAGCTGGTGATGGCGGCGATGACCACGTGGCCGTGCTTGAGCGTGAACGACTGCCCGCGATACTCACAAACAACGCCGTGATCGCTATCGATCGGCGAGCCTTCGGCGACCATCGTTGCCGCGGCCGAGCCAGCCGGCGCCGTTGCCGTCGCCGCTTGCGTGGCCAACTGCGCCGCCAACGCTTCGCGGTACATCGCCTTGCTCTGCGACAGTGGCACACGATCCTGCGGACGCTTGGGACCAGCAAGACTGGGCACGACCGTGCTCAGGTCCAGTTCGAGGGTGTCGGTAAAGACGGGATCAGGCGTGGCGTCCGTGCGATAAAGCCCCTGCGCCTTCGTGTAGGCTTCGACGAGCGCCACCTGTTCGTCGCTTCGCCCGGAGAGCCGCAGGTATTTGAGAGTTTCGGCGTCAACGGGGAAGAAGCCCATCGTGGCTCCGTACTCGGGGGCCATGTTGGCGATCGTGGCGCGGTCGGCCAGTGCGAGACTCGACAGGCCGGGCCCGTAGAACTCCACGAACTTGCCGACGACCTTTTTCTTTCGGAGCATCTCGGTGCAGGTGAGCACCAGGTCGGTGGCCGTGGCTCCGGCGGGCAGCTTGCCGAACAGCTTGAACCCGATCACTTCGGGAATGAGCATGCTCACCGGCTGACCGAGCATGGCCGCTTCCGCCTCGATGCCGCCGACGCCCCAGCCGAGCACGCTGAGGCCGTTGATCATGGTGGTGTGCGAGTCAGTGCCGACGCAGGTGTCGGGGAAAGCGACGACTTCGCCGTCTTCCTCTTTCGTCCAGACAGTCTGGGCGAGGTATTCGAGGTTCACCTGGTGACAGATGCCTGTTCCGGGCGGCACGACGCGGAAGTTGCGCAGCGCGGTCTGCCCCCACTTTAGGAACTCGTACCGTTCGCCGTTGCGCTCGAACTCGAGGTCGGTGTTGAGCAGCAGCGAGGCCTCGGTGCCATATTCGTCCACCTGCACCGAGTGATCGATGACGAGGTCGACCGGCTGCAGCGGATTGATCTTTGTCGGGTCACCGCCCAGTCGCACCATGGCATCGCGCATCGCGGCCAGGTCGACGACGCAGGGAACGCCGGTGAAGTCCTGGAGCAGCACGCGCGCCGTGCGGAAGGCAATTTCCTTGTCGATGGGCGCCTTCACATTCCAGTGCGCGAGCGACTCGACGTCGGACTTCTTGACGAAGGCACCGTCTTCGCCGCGCAAGAGGTTCTCGAGCAGGACGCGCAACGAGAAGGGGAGTGTCGCGGCGGTACTGTTGGGGAGCGCGTCGAGCGCAGCGAGGCGGAAATAGGCGTAGTGACGGTCGCCCACGGTGAGCGTGGCGCGGCTGCCAAACGAATTGGGATGCGACATGGGAGGGATTCCGGCAATCGTCGCCGGGAATGCGGCGACCTGGGACGCCTGAGCCACTGCCGACACCGCGCACGGGTCGACAGGCTGGACCAAAGCTATTGCGTGGACGAGCTTCCTGTCAGCTAGTGCGTCCCGGCGGTCACTCCGGCCGCGATTTTCTCGATCCGCGGGTGGTCGCTGGGTGTCCCCGCGACCAGATCGAGGGTGGCACCGGTCGTTTGCGGGACTGGAAGCGTCGTCACGTGAATGGCATCGACCGGGCAACAGCGCACGAACGCTCCGTCGGCGGGGGAGAACTCATGACGACCGGACAAGGGATAGGCCTTCCGTTGTTCGTCGAGAGCCATCAAGCCGGGGGCTCGGGCGACGCAGATCGCGCAGCCGGTGCAGGCCTCGCGGTCCACACTGATCTGCACCTGTCGTCGCGGGAAGATGCCGCCCTTGGCACGCAACAGCGCATCGACGTCTTTGAGGGCGTCGCGGGTGCACTCATACCCGACACGGAGCAGCTCTTCCACGTGCGCGAAGCTGAACCAGCCGATGTGACTGACGGCGGGACGAACGAGCAGGAGTGGCGGGGACGTCCACCGTTCGAGCGCATGCTGCTGTTGCTCATGCATCATCATGGTGGCGGCGCGCATGAAGATCGACGCGAACCCCTGCGCGGCCACACCGGTTTCGACCGGCACGTCGGCAATGCCAACGTCGACGGCGATGAGGGCGTCGACGCCC
>JANNEV010000439.1:0-19069 GCA_031379145.1 Gemmatimonadaceae bacterium | reverse complement strand
CCAGCCCGGTGAAGATCGAGGTCATTCAAGGCGGCCTCGATGGCGACTCGACCAAGCGCCTGCCGGCGATCGCGCACGAAACGAATGACAAGAGCGGCATCAAGCATCTGGATGGGACCATCAGCATGGCGCGCGGTGCGCCGGGCAGTGCGTCGAGCGAGTTCTTCATTTGCATCAACTCACAACCGGAACTCGATTTCGGCGGCAAGCGGAATCCGGACGGGCAGGGGTTCGCTGCCTTCGGACGCGTGACCAAGGGCATGGATGTCGTCCGGAAAATTCAACAGGCGCCGGCGGATTCCGCACCGCCGCAGCGCCTCAAGACGTTGCCCCGCATTCGGAGCGTTCGCGTTGTGAAGTGAGGCGGTGGCGTCGAGGGGATCGGCTCTCGCCGCAGGCCGCATGCAGCACACGCCATCAGCATCGCAGCTGATGGCGTGTTTTTTTCAACTATGCCTCGACTGTTTTTCGCTCGACCGGCGACCGGCGTATCAGATCTCAGTCAGGATTCGTTTTGCCCGGCGTCGAAGGCGCTCAGCAGTCGCTTCGGCGCCACCTGACGCCACGCATCGGTGAGCAGCAGCTGCAATTCACTCGCGCGCACCTGACCCAGTCGGACGAGCACGTACGGGTAGTTGGTGTAGTGGTCGGTGAGGAAAAACGTGCGCGGATTCGTTGCGATCAAGTGGTCGCGCACGACGAACGGTGATCGGAGTACGAGCGTGGTTCCGTCGTCCCAGAGCCGTGCAAAGAGCTTGCCCTTCACCTTGAGTGCTGGGGTTCCGTAGCTCGAACTCTGCTCGATGCCGGGAAGTCCCGCGGCCAATCGTGCGACGTCGTCGAATGTGAGGGGATGCGAACGCGGAGTCATGTGGCCCTTGCGTCAGGTGTCGATCACCGTGTCATGCCGTAGTCGTGTGGAACACTCGGGCGCCATCCGGTAATGTGGCGGCTGAGAACTCGCCGTCATGTCCGGTAAAGAAGCACGTGGCGCCGCTTCCGCTCATCAGTCCGATACCGCCGGTGCGCCCGGCCGCCGCGCGCACGATTGGCAGGGTCTCAGCGACGCCAGCATGCATCGTCGTCGCGACGGACTCGAAGTCGTTCGCCGCCAGTGCACGCACGGACGGCCAGCTGGCAAACGCCTGCGTCTCGTACACGCGTGACGTCGTGGTCTCAGCGCCTGAGGTCATTCGCGCAGCCCGAATCGCCGCGCGATTCGCCGCGAACGCCGCGTAGGCGGCACCGGTGTTGATCCCTTCGGTGAAGGCCACGAGCGTGACCGGAACCACTGGCAGGCGAGGCAGGGCGAGCAGGTGATCTCCTCGTGCCCATGCCCAGGCCAGGTTTTCTCCTGACAACAGAAACGGTACGTCTGCGCCGAGTGACCCTGCGATGGCCAGCAGACGCGCTTCGCCTATGGGGGTAGGCGCGAGCGATTCGAGCGCGCGCAGCACCGCCGCGGCATCCGCGCTCCCTCCGCCCAGGCCTCCGCCAACGGGAATGTGCTTCTCAATGGAAATGCGCCATCCCGTGTCCCAGCCGGCCGTGGAGGCGTACGCCGACGCCGCGCGCCACGCCAGATTCTCCAGCGCCTCGCCAAGTCCGGCAGCCGGCATGGCCGGACCGTCGCAAAGAAGCTCACGCGCCGAGGTTCCGACGTCCACGTGCACGATGTCGTGAAGCGCCAGCCGCTGGAACAGCGTCTCGATGCCGTGATAGCCGCTGGCTTCACGTTCGAGAATGTGCAGCAGCAGGTTCACCTTCGCGTGCGCCGATACGACGCAGGAGTGCGCGCTCATGAGGCGGCCGCCGTCACGCTACGGCCGTCATGCGGCCACCGTCATGCGGCCACCGTCATGCGGCGATCCTCATGCGATAGCGCGCTGCTGCTGCATGGAGCCAACGCTGAGTCCTAATCGCGCGAAGTAGACCGCGCCGATGATGGTGATTGGCAGGAACGTCAGGATGTGAAAGCCGAGCGCCCAGCTGACGGCCAGCTCCTTGGGGACGCCATAGACGCCCAGTCCGACAATGGACGCAGTCTCGAAGACGCCGAAAAAGCCCGGTGAGCTGGGGATGGCAACGCCGATGGCCTGGATGCCCTGCAAAAAGAGCGCGGCGGCGAAGGGCACTTGAATGCCGATGGCGAGAAATCCGAGATAGAGGCTGACGGCGTGCACCATCCAGTGCGCGACGGCCCAGAAGAGGACGGCGAGGAAGCGCCGGCCGTCCTTGAGCACGGCCAGCCCCCCGAGTCCATGCGACACGAGGCGAACAATCGTGTCCCGATAGCGGGGCAGCACGCGCCCGGCGATGGCGCCGACCATGGACATGACACGTTCGTGTTGCAGCACCACCGCGTAGCACACCGTCAGCAGCCCCAGGACGGCAACGATACCGCCGCTGGCCAGCTCCGAGACGGTTCGTCCGGCGATCTTGATGCCCGGCGGGAACGACGGATCCAGCATGGAGAGAAACATCAGGGCGAAGAGCACGATGGCGTCGAAGATGCGATCGACGGCGAGACTGCCGAACGACGTCGTGATGGCCACGGCGGGCACTTCGCGGGTGAGCGCGAAGGCGCGTGCGAACTCTCCGGCGCGAAGTGGAAAGACGTTGTTCATCATCATGCCGATGGCGGTGCAGCGCCACAACGGCCCAAACGGGAGTCGACCGGCTACGGGCTCCAGGATGGTGCGCCAGCGCCTGGCACGGAGCGGAAAGATGCAGACGTTCACCAGGACGGCAGCGGCGAACAATGGGACGCTGGAGTGTCGGACGACTGACCAGACGTCTGCCGGCGAGACCTCACGCAATGTCCACCAGAGCAGCACGCCGCTCAGCAAAAAACCCAAACCGCTTTTCCAATCCAGTTTCACGTGGTCGCCGCGAGATCGAGGAGGTCGGACAGCTCTTCAAAAAGTGCGTGTGCTGCCGGGTCGGCGAGAGTGCCGAACTGCCAGAATGATCGTAACTCGTCTCGCACCGCGCGGGCGCGCGTCACAGCGGAGCGACCGCGATACAGCAGCGTCTCGATCGGGACGATGACGGCATCGATCGTGGGCATCGCGGCCGGTTCCATGACGCCGCCAGCCACCACCCCCGCTTGTGCGTCCGTCCAGGTAAAGCTCGTCTCCTTCACTCGCTGTGCGAGCTGCGCGTCGGAGAGCTCTCGATCCATGAGCAACATGGCAAACGCCTGCACGGCGGCCCGTTCGCCTGTGTGAGCCAACGGCGCTCGGGCCATTCGCGTGGACAACGTGGTAATGCTCGCTGCACCGTAGCTCTCGCCGACATCGGCCAGGCCGAGCAGCGCACGACGAACGCCGTCGCTCAGTGCGAGTTGCGACGGGCCAGGCGCGCTGCTGGCGAGCGCTGCAGATTCCCGCGCCACGCCGTCTGCCGCCGCCGCGATGTCGTTGCGGAATCGAGCGGCGATCGTGATGGGCGGTTCCGGGTTCCGCTGGAGGATGGCGGGAGATCCGTCTTCGGGAAAGAATCGTGAGATCGGAACGACTTGGCTGGCCGGAGACGAGACGGGTGAGCTCGTCGCGAGATAGCCTGCCGCCACCGATGCCAATGCCACCGACTGCGTGCGGCTGCGACGCTGTTCTACCTCGCCCCAGAGGTGCGCTCGGGTGACGAGTGCTCTGAGCTCAACCAGCGCGCCCCGTACCGAGAAGTGCAGGCGTTGATCCCATCGCAACTCCCCGTCGCGGAGTCCGGTGGCAATGCGTTCCACGGTGGACGCGAGGTCGGGGAGTCCGTCCAGGCGCGTCATGGTGGCGCTGCCACGGAGTGCGCGCGCGTGCGTCAGAAACGCCTGGGGGTCCGGTGCGTGCCGCTCGGCATCGGCCAATAGCTGATCGAGACGGTCGAGGTACTCGGCCGCCTCCGTCTGGAAGAACTCGATGAGGGCCTGCGGAGCGCTCATGGTGACTCAGGGAAACGGGAATGCGGATGCTCAGCGGGATCGTGCGTGGTCCATCGCGGCACGAACCTCTTGAACGGCGTTTTCGAGTCCTACAAAGATGGCCCGTCCGATGATGGCGTGCCCGATGTTCAACTCCTCGATCTCCTCGATACTCGACACCGGGCCGACGTTCTCCACGGACAGGCCGTGGCCGGCGTGGACCGACAGTCCCAGCGATGCTGCCATCGTGGCGCTCTCCGCCAACGCCGACAGCGTCGCTGGATTGTTTGCGGCGTGCGCGTACTGCCCGGTGTGCAATTCGACGGCATCCGCCCCCAGTCCGTGGGAGCGCCGCACCGAATCTGCCGTGGGGTCAATGAACAGACTCGCACGCACCCCGATGCGTTTCAGTCGCTCGATCGCCGAGCGCAGCGTGTCTGCTCCGCGAACGAGATCCAGCCCACCCTCGGTGGTGACTTCCTCCCGTCGCTCCGGCACCAGCGTGACTTCCGAGGGGCGGAGCTGTTCCGCGAGCGCGATCATGGCCTCGGTGGCGGCGCACTCGAAATTGAGGGACGTTGTGATAGTTGTGGCCAACCGGTGAACGTCGTCGTCCTGTATGTGACGCCGGTCCTCGCGCAGGTGCGCCGTGATCCCGTCGGCCCCGGCGCGCTCGCAGAGCACCGCGGCAGCCACCGGATCGGGCAGGCTGCCACGCCGAGCCTGTCGGATCGTGGCCACATGGTCAATGTTCACGTACAGTCGTTGATATCGATTCAGAGAAGGCATGGCGAGTCGAAGACGAAAGTCATCACTTCAGGACTGCTTCACGCAGGGGGAACTCGTGGTCCGTCAGGGAACGTTTGGAGCCGTGTTCGTGGTGGCGCTGTCGCTCGGCGCGTGCACGCGCACGGTCGTCAGTTCGCCGCCGGTGATTCGCAGCGCGGACGCACCGGCTGTTGCGGTCAACGGCACCGGCGCGGCGACGTCGCGGGGAGCCGTCGAAGCCTTTCTCGCATCCGTCAAGTCGTCCGATCTGCAAGCCATGTCCGGAATCTGGGGGACGAACAAGGGCCCCGCGCGCGATCTCATGAAGCGTGAAGAGCTCGAGAAACGGCTGGTGGTGATGCAGTGCGTGTTGATGCACGACAAGTGGCGGTTCGTGGACGATGCGCCGCGATTGCAGACCGGCGGTCACCAGCAATGGCAGGTGGAGCTGACGCGGAAGTCTTCGGTCGCCAAGACGACGGTGAACACTATCCCGGGGCCCGGCGGTCGGTGGTTTCTGGACGACGTGGATCTGGTCCCGCTGAAGGAGTTCTGCCGGTAACGTCTGGCTTGGCCGCACGGTGCGTGCCCGGCCGGAGCGGAGCCCTGTTCGGACACTTGCCACCCTCACTAGTATTCAGTCAATTCGACGAGAACGCCGCCGGTTCCGCTGGGGTGCAGGAAGGCGATGCGCTTGCCTTCGGCACCAAGGCGCGGCACTTCGTCGATCAGCCGGAGTCCGGCCGTTCGGCACTTCTGTAGCGTGCCGTTCAGGTCGTCCACGGCGAAGCAGACATGATGAATACCCGGACCGCGCTTGGCCACGAACTTCCCGATGGGTGAGTCTTCGGACTCGGCCTCGAGCAGTTCGACCAGTGACTCTCCGGCAGCAAGGCCCGCAATCATGGCGCCGTCGGCGTCGTCAAGCGGAACCTCAGGCATGCCGAGGACGTCCCGGTAGAACGGAATCAGCGCGTCGAGCGTACGTACGGCGACGCCGATATGGGCGATGCGAGTACCGCGGCGGACAGGATCGGTCATGATAGTTTGGTGTGGGCTGACTCCTGAATTCTAATCCTGACGACATGCGAGCGTGAAACCGGTTCCGGCCGGCGCTCTCGCAACGGAGCACACGATGGCGAGCGCAATTGAAGCAACGGATGACAACTTCGCGACGGAGATCGAGGCGCAGGCGGGTCTCTCGGTCGTGGATTTCTGGGCGACCTGGTGCGCCCCCTGCCGAATGATCGCGCCGATCGTCGAGCAGTTGGCTGTCGACTACGCCGGCAAGGCGAAGGTCGCCAAGCTCGACGTCGACAACAATCAGAAGACGGCGATGCGTTTCAACGTGCGCTCGATCCCCACGATCCTGTTCTTCAAGGACGGGAAGCTGGTGGACCAGGTGGTGGGCGCCGTTCCGCGACCGGCGCTGGAAGCGAAGTTCAAGGAGCACGCCTGATCACGATGTTCGAACTGCGTGGAACTCGTGCCCGGGGCGCCTCGCTCCGGGCACGTTCCGTTTGTTCGGGCGCACGATGGAACCGGGAGACGTAGTCGACGATCGCGATCTGAGTGGGCAGATCGCGTCCGCGGCGCGTGCGTTGCTCCCCGAGGCTGCGATGCCGGGCGCGTTGCATGTGGTCTCCACCCCGATCGGCCACCTCGGTGACATCTCCATTCGCGCCCTCGCCGTGCTGGCGGAGGTCGGGGTGGTGTGCTGTGAGGACACGCGCACCTCACGCACCCTGATGCAACGATACGGCATCCACACGCCCCTGCTGGCGCTCCATGAGCACAATGAGGCCGAAACCGTCCCGCGCATTTTGAGCCGCTTGCGGGCGGGCGAGGCCGTCGCGCTCATCAGTGATGCTGGGACACCACTCGTTTCGGATCCGGGCAGCCGTCTCGTCGATGCGGCGGTCGCGGCTGGGATACGTGTTGTCCCCGTCCCGGGCGCTTCGGCCACGCTCGCCGCGTTGGTTGCCTCCGGCATCGTCCCGCATCCGTGCACGATTCTGGGCTTCTTGCCGCGCAAGGGCGGAGAGCGCGCCAGCATGCTGTCGTTTGCTGCGGCACTCCCGCATGTGGTTGTGTTTTTTGAGGCGCCGGGCAGAGTGGTCCACACGCTCCGCGATCTGGCGGCGGTCGCGGGAGGCACGCGGGTCGCGGCGGTGGCGCGAGAGCTCACCAAGAAATTCGAAGAAATTCGTCGCGGAACGCTCGACGAACTCGCTGCGTACTACGAAGATACGGCACCACGTGGAGAGATCGTGCTCTTGCTCGGCGGCCACACCGTGGTCGCCGTCTCCGAAGCGGATCTTGCGGTCATCGTCGCGAGGCTCCGCGTCGAGGGCCATCGCCCGCGTGAGATCGTCCAGCAGCTCATGGACGAGCATGGTGCCAGTCGCAATCTCGCCTACCGTCTCGCCCACGACACCTGAACGGATTCCCAACCCTGATGCGGCGTCTGCGCTTCGTTTCGCTTCTCCTGATTGCCGCCGTTGTCGTGACGGCCCCTGCGCCGTTCGTGGCATCGTCGGACGCCGCCGCCGCGAGTGTGACGGCGCGTGGTCCTGGCCGCCTGGCCATCGCCCGCTTGCAATACGACGGCGGTGGTGACTGGTACGCGAACCCGTCGAGCATTCCGAACCTCCTGGCGGCGATCGCGGAGCGCACCGCATTGCCGGTGGAACGGGTGGAAGCCAAGGTGCGCCTCACGGACTCGGCACTGTTCGATTTTCCGTTTCTGCACGTGACGGGACACGGCGCGATCAAGCTCAGCGACGTCGAAGTCGTGCGCCTCCGCGAGTACCTCACGCGTGGGGGCTTTCTGCACGTGGACGACAACTACGGACTCGATGAGAGCTTCCGTGCTGAAATCAAGCGCGTCTTTCCGGACCGACCGCTGGTTGAGGTTCCGTATCGGCATCCGATCTATCACCTCGTGTACGAGTTTCCCAGCGGCCCGCCCAAGGTGCATGAGCATGACGGGAAACCGGCGCAGGGGTTCGGTATCTTCATCGGAAACAGATTGGCGGTGTACTACACATTCTCCGCAGACCTCGGCAACGGATGGGAAGACGTGGGCACGTATCCTGATCCGCCAGCCCTTCACGAGCAGGCGATACGCATGGGTGTGAATCTCTTCACGTACGCGGCGACCAGCCGGGTGCAACCGTGACCGCGCCATCCGTGCGCATGGACTCCGGCACCGCGCCGTCTCTCGAGGCGCGGCTTCGTCAGGAGCAGGGCGGACTGCGGGGGCGCGCCGTCGCGGTCGCGGTCTGCGCGGTGATCGCGATCACGGCGCTCAGTCTGGGGCTCGCGGCAGTGGTCCTCCGCGATGGGAGATGGATGTCGCTGCCCAAGCCGCTTCCCTTGCTCGCGTGGGGTATCGCTGCCGTGGCGTCGGCGCTGGTACTGCGGGCGCTTCGAGGGCGCGATGCGGAGGTGTCGTCGATCCGTGCGTTGGCGGGAACCGTTGAACGGGAACAGCAGCTGCGCTCGGGTTCGCTGCGAGGCGCCCTGGAGGTCGGCGGTAATGGCGTGCTCGGGGCGCGCGCGGCGCAGGATGTAGCACGACGGCTGACGCCAGCCGTGCTGGCTCCGCAGCTGACGCGGCGCATCACGCGCACGTTGGGCGCGACGGGTACGTTGGCTGCGCTCGCCGTGGCCACCGTGTTCGTGGGCGCTCGAACATCCGCCGACGGGCTCCAGGCGGCGCTTCATCCGGTGCTGGCGTGGCGGGGCCTGCTGCTGCCACCGCTTGGCTTTGACCGCCTGCCCGCCTCGGTGCCCCGCGGGATGCCGCTCGTGGTGCGCATTGAGGCCACGGGACGTCGCAGCGTGGTGGTGTCCCGCCGTGCGTCTGGAGAAGCGTGGCGGGACACGACGCTGTGGCTCGATGCCGATGATGGTGGAATCGCGCGGTTGGCCCTCGGCCCGGTGCGCGCTCCGGTAACGTTGCGCGTGGCCGATGGCCGCGCGCCGATGGTCGAAGCAACCGTGACCGTTGCCGACCGCGGGTGGATTGGAGATGTCGCCCTGTTCGCGCAGTACCCCGCGTATCTGCAACGGGTGAACGAAGCCGTGGAACCGGTGCCGCCCATTCTGGTGCCCCGCGGCACTCGTGTGCGCGTGACGGCCAACCTGCGCGGCGGTGCGCGCCATGCGTACCTGACCGACGGCGCGGACACGGTGCGCTTTGCAGGCGACACGGTGGTGAGCACGACGCTCGTGCTCGAGCGCGATGGGCAATGGCGCTGGTTCGCTGAGGCCTCGTCGCAGAACGGGCAAGCCACCCTGCCCACTGAGGTCCCGGACGCGCTGACTTTCTCTGTGGTGCCTGATCGTGCGCCGGAGGTGGTGATTCGAGCGCCCATGTCGGATACGACCATCGGCGCGAAGGGTGTGGTCCCCATCATCGTGCAGGCCGGGGATGATCACGGAGTCGGGCTTGTCTCGCTGCAGCTCTGGCGTGAGCGGGTCGGCGCAACACCGAGCGAGAACGTGACGGCACGTGCCGCCCGCGAGCGCCTCGATGTGGCCGAGCCGGCGGAGCCGATCTTCATTGGCGGCGTGACGGTCCCGCTGGACGGTCGCGATCTGCAACCGGGGGACAAGCTGCACGTGGTGGCGCTGGCAACGGACAACTCGCCGTGGCGGCAACAGACGGTGAGTGCAGAAGTGATCCTGCGGGTGCCTTCACTCTCAGAGCAGCGCGCGATGGCGCGCGATTTGGCTGACTCGCTCGCAGCCCGCGCCGCGCAGATGGCGCAGCAGGAAAAGCGGCTGCAGCAGAATACCGCCGACGCTTCCCGTAGTCGTGAGCTCAAGGCTGGAGGAACCGGTGACAAGTCGCAGCCCAACAGTGCGGCGAAGCCTCCCGGTTCGGAAAGCAAGATGAGCTTCGCAGCAGCGGAGAAGGCCAAGCAGCTCGGTCGTGATCAGCAGAAGCTCGGCGCCAAGGTGGATTCGTTGCGTGCGAGCGCCAAGGAACTGGAGGAACGTCTCAAGAACGCGGGCGCCTTGGACACCGCATTGCAGGCGCGGATGCGTGACGTGCAGAAGATGCTGCGCGACGCGATGACGCCCGAAATGCAGAAGCAGTTGCAGGCGCTGGAAAAGAGCACGGAGCGACTTAGCGGCACCGAAGCGCAGCAATCCATGGAACAGTTGGCAGCCCAGCAGCAACAGATGCGCGAGCAGCTGGACAAGAGCGCCGAAATGCTCAAGCGGGCCGCGCTCGAAGGCGCCATGAGCACGCTTCGCGACGACGCACGAGAGCTCGCCAAGGCGGAGCAGCAGTTGGCGGATCGTCTCGATGCCAAGAAGTCCGGTCGGACCGGCGAGCAGGGCGCGCCCAAGCCTGGCGACAAGCCGGGCGACCGCGGCACCGATCGGGCGCGTGAGCAGGCACAGCAAAACACGCCGGCCATGGATCCGAAAACGCTGGCCGAGCGCTCGCGCGAGCTGGAGCGCGAGATTGACAAGCTGGCCAAACGACTCGAAGAGGCCGGCGCGAAGCCGGGGGCTTCGAAGACCAAGGCTGCGCAGCCGATGGTGAATCAGGCGGCCGAAGCCATGCAGAAGGCGGCGCAGCAGGCAGCAGAAGATGCGGCCCGCGAAAGCGCGGGCAAGCCAAACGGCGACAAGGGCGATCCGGGTGAGAAGTCGCCCAACCAGGCCAAGAACGCTGATCCGAAGATGGCGGCCGGCGCCGCGACGCAGTCTGGAAAGGAGGGTGAACCTCAAAAAGGCTCGCAAAAGGGCGATACGAAAGACGGGTCGCCGTCGGGCTCGGAGCAGGGCCAATCGAAGGACGGACAGAAGGGAGCGCCCGGTGGCGAGCAGGGTGGCGGCAGCGGCGGTGGCGAGGCGCGCAAGGCGTCTGAGGCCATGGACAACGCAGCGAAGCAGTTGGCCTCCGCGCGTGAATCGCAGGTGGACGCGTGGAAGACCGAGCTGTCGCAACAGCTGGACCAGTCGATCAACGAGACCATGCAGTTGGCGCGCCAGCAGTCGGCGCTCGAACAGAAGGCGCGACAGCAGGGCGGTACGCAAGGCATGCAGGGAGAGCAGGGCGCGCTGCAACAGGGAGTCCAGCAGGCGGCCGAGCGGCTGGAAAAGGCCGGTCGCAGTTCTTCGCTGTTATCGCAACGTTCTCAGAAAGCGATGGCCGATGCGCAGCGCCGAGTGTCAGATGCCACGCAGCAAATGGGGAATTCCACGCAGCCGGGCGGATCGGAAGCGTCGCAGCAGGCCATGAAGGATGCGTCAGAGGCGCTCAATCAGGCGCTGAGTTCGCTGGTCCGTGACCGAGAGAAGGTGAACAACGCGCAGTCCGCGTCCGGGTTCACCGAGATGATGGAACAGCTCAAGCAGCTGGCCCAGCAGCAAGGGAACCTGAACGGACAGATGCAGGGCCTCAACCTCATGCCCGGTGGCGCACAGGGGCAGGCTGCGCGCAATCAGGCGCGCGTCCTGGCTCGGCAGCAGCGAGAGGTCGCGAAGTCGCTGGCTGACGTGTCGGACGCGGACCAGACGGGGAGAATGGACGCATTGGCCAAGGAAGCCCAAACGTTGGCTCAGCAGATGGAGCGCAGCGATATCGATCCGGCGGTCGCGTCTCGACAGCAACAGCTGTATCGCCGTTTGCTCGATGCGGGTCGGTTTCTGGAACAGGACGAGCGCGACGATCAAGGTCCGCGCGAGGCCAAGGCTGGTAGCGCCAGCGGCGCCAAGGGGAGCGTCGACGGTCCGCAGTCCGGAAAGGCAGCGAACAAGTTTGCGCCCCCGACGTGGAACGAGCTGCGCGGACTCGGACCGGAGGAACGCCGCCTCGTGATCGAGTACTTCCGTCGACTCAATGGCAGCGCTCCGTAACGCAGCGTCGCGAGCGGTTGGTGCGCTCGTCTGTGTCGTGATGCTCGGTGACGCGCTTCGGGCCCAGGCGCGCGCAGGGGCCGCGGGTGCGGCTACGGTGTCGGCTGGTGCGGCTGACACCACCGATCCCCTTGGCATCGCGCTCGATGCCGAGGAAAAAGGCCAGCTCAAGCGGGCTGCTTCGGCCTATCGTGAGGTGCTGATGCGCGCCCTCGCGCCGGGGGTCAATGACGGTGACCGAGTGGACATGTCGTTGCTTGGGCTGGAACGCGTCTGGACCGAAACCGGCGCTCGCGATTCGCTGCTCCCTGTTGTGCAGCGCGTGCTTCTTCTGCGTCCGGCCGACCCCGTTGCGCGCGGAATCCAGTTGCGGTCGTTCATCGGGCTCGGCCGCGACGACGAAGCGCGTCAGGCGTTCGTCTCCTGGCGCCGCGCTGCGGGAGCGGATGGGGCACCGTTCCGAGAGTATTCGCGCCTGCTGCTCGCCGCCGGGCGTGCGCAGGCTGCCGACTCCGTGCTTTCGGAGGCGAGCCGTCTCCTGGGCGTCGGCGGTACGCTGTCTGGCGAAGTGGCGCAGTTGCACGTGGCGCTGGGTCGCTGGTCGGCCGCTGCGGTCGCGTTTCGCGAGGCGCTGTCGGGGCAACCGTATCTCGAGAACGCGGCCATGTTCGCGCTGCAACGCGCGCCACTGCCCACGCGGGATTCCATTCGTGTGGCTCTCGCCGCTGCCCCGGTGAGCCTCGCGCCGCGGCGGTTGCTGTCCTCGCTTGAGCTGGCCTGGGGTGAGCCCAGGCGCGCGTGGGCTGCCTTGGCGACAGTACGCGCCGATGACTCCACGGCCGCGGCGTGGCGCGCGTTCGGTGAGCGCGCGGAGTTTGCGCAGGCATGGCCGGTAGCACGCGAGGTCTGGCAGGCCGTCTTCGAACGGGTGGGCGATCTCGAGTCGCAGTCGCATGCGGCACAAGCGGCGCTCAACGCCGGCGACGCGGCTGCTGCGCTTGGCTTGGCCACGCGCGAGCCGAAACCGGGTCGTCCGAGCATGGGGCCGCCGGCTGGACCGAGCGCTCGCAACGTCAACCCCAAGGAACTCGCGGCGCGCGAACAGGCGACCAGAGTTCGCACGCTGCTGCCCATCGAGATCGCGGCGCTGGGCGAACTCGGCCGCGCTGCGGATGCGCAGGCGCGGTTGGACGCGAACGCGCCAGCGCTCGACGAATCGTCGCGGGCGATCATGACCAGGCCGCTGGTGAGTGCGTGGCTGCGATCGGGTGATCTGACGCGTGCGCGGGCCGCGGTGACGGGCAGCGACCTTGCCGACGATGACGAAACGGCTGGATGGCTCGCGTTGTATGAAGGGGACCTGATCACGGCGCGCAAACGGCTGGTACGTGCGGATACCAAGCGCGGTGAGCTGGTGGATGCCCTTGGGTTGCTGGCTCGCACTCGGGCACCACGATCACCAGCGCTGGGTCAGGCGTTCCTTTCGCTTGCGCAGCGCGATAGTGCTTCGGCGGCTCGGCAGTTTGTGGCGCTGGCCGACTCCCTCGGGGACGCCGCGCCGGCGCTCCTTTCCCTCGCGTCGCGCATTGAAGCAGGGAAGACCAGAAGTGGCATTGATGGCAAGGTGGCGGTGCCTGTCGCGGCGATGACGCTCTGGAATCGAATCGTCGCGCAGTTTCCAAAGTCACCGGAGGCGCCCGAAGCACTGCTGGCATCGGCACGCGCGCTGCGGGATGCGGGGGATATTCCGGCAGCGATCGCACGTTTCGAATCGGTGCTCGTTGATTATCCTGAGAGTGCGCTGCTTCCGCAGGCGCGCCGTGACCTTGAACGTCTGCGCGGGCAAGTCCCGCCGGAGTTGATGACTCGATGAGTGCCGTGACTTTGCTGGTCGTGTCATGAGTGCGATGCGCCGCTCGCGGTGCGCGCACTCGGTCCTGTCCGTGCTGCTGGCGGTGGCGTGCGCCCTGCCGGCGCGTGCGCAGAACGTGCTGATTCCCATGGACGATGGGCAACGCAACCACCTCAAGGCCTATGGCGTGGCATTTCTCGCGCTGAAAACGGGCCAGAAGGCCGAGTGGCTGCTGAATTATCGCGGCGGCGCGTTCTTGTTGCCGGACGTGCCCGACATCCGGCGTCGGGCGGCCCTCGATGGCGTCAGTCTGGAGCCCATGAGTGATGCCGCGCTGGCGGCTGCGCGTGCGGAGATCGCCGGTGCCAACATGGACGCGGTGGTGCTGGAGCGTGCGCCGCGCATCGCGATTTACCGCCCCGCCAATCAGCCGCCGTGGGATGACGCTGTCACACTCGCGCTGACATATGCCGGCATCGATTTCACGTCGGTGTGGGACGATGATGTGTTGCGTGGCGACTTGTCCAAGTTCGATTGGGTGCACTTGCATCATGAAGATTTCACCGGACAGTTCAACAAACTGTTCCTGGCGTATCGTGATGCGCCGTGGTTCGTCGCGCAGCGTGAACGCGATTTGGCGATGGCGAAGAAGTTCGGATTGCCCGATGTCCCCGCGTTGAAGAAGGCGGTGGCCGAAGGGATTCGCGGCTTCGTGGATCGTGGCGGATTTCTCTTCGCCATGTGCGGTGCGACGGAATCGCTCGACCTCGCAATCGCCGCCTTAGGCATCGATATCGCCGGTCCATTTTCCGATGGCACGCCCCCGGCCCCCGATGCGGACGCGCGGATGGTGTGGTCGCGTACACTCGCGTTCATGGGTGCGCACATCGAGCCGTCCCCGTACATCAATGCGTTGAGTGACATTGATGGGCATCAGGTGAATGTGCCGGCTCGCCGTCAGCCACTGGGCACCTTCTCGCTCTTCGATTTCTCGGCGAAGCTGGACCCGGTGGCGACGATGCTGGTGCAGAACCATCGCAGTGTCATCCCGGACTTCTATGGGGTGACCACCAGCTTCAACCGGGCGGTCATCAAGCCAACCGTCACGGTACTGGCCTCGGAAGAAGGTGCGCCGTGGACCAAGTACGTGCACGGCGATTACGGCAAGGGATCCTGGACCTTTCTCGGCGGGCATGATCCCGAAGATGCGCAGCATGCCATCGGTAGCCCACCCACGGACCTCTCGCTCCGACCTAACTCACCTGGCTATCGCCTGATCCTCAATAACGTCTTGTTCCCCGCCGCGAAGAAGAAGCCGCGGAAGACGTGACGTTGCGTGCGGCACCGGTGAAACCAGCGGCCTCCATCGGGGAATCGCGTCTCGCTCGCGCGGCCGCCGCCGCGATGCGAACGGCGATCACACTCGCTGGCGGCAATGAAGTGTGCTTCGTTGCCACGCTGGATGTGGAGGGCATCATCACCGCCGCGCGAGCGGTGGCGCGCGGTGATGTGCGTAGCGTGCTGGCCATGCCGGGCGTGGCGGAGCGTGGACAGATGCTGCTCCACAATCATCCGTCGGGGCAGCTCACGCCGAGCGACGCGGACCTCGAAGTGGCACACCGTGCGCATCTGGATGGTGTGGGGTTCGGCATCATCGACAACAACGCCACGCGGGTTTACGTGGTCACGGAGGTGCCCACATCGGCCGCACTGGTCCCTGTGTCGGCGGACGACGTGGACGTGGTGTTGGGTCCGTACGGACAGATCGCGCAGGCCATGCACGCTGTGCTGGGCGCGCGCGCGTACGAGGATCGTCCCGCACAGCGCGCGATGGCGGCCGCCGTCACCGAGGCCTTCAACGGCGGCGGCGTCGCGCTGCTGGAAGCGGGTACTGGTGTTGGGAAATCGCTGGGCTACCTGGTGCCAGCGCTCCGCTGGGCCGCAGCCAACGGCGAGCGCACGATCGTGTCCACCAACACCATCACGCTGCAGGAGCAGCTGGTGAACAAGGACCTGCCGTTTCTCGCGCGTGCGCTCGGCGACCAGCCGGTTCGCTTCGCGTTGCTCAAGGGGTGGCGCAACTACGTGTGCCTGCAACGACTGGAGCAGGCACGGGGCGCCGGCGCGGCCCTGTTCGAGGAGGGCGCCGCCGGCGAGGTGGAGCAGATTGCACAGTGGGCGGAACGAACGCGCGACGGATCGCTCTCTGATTTGCCTGTGGCACCGCGCAGCGATGTGTGGGACGAAGTCGCGGCCGAGCCCGATTTGTGCGGACGGCTCAAGTGTTCGTTCTACGACCAGTGCTTCCTGTTCAAGGCGCGCAAGGAAGCCGCACAGGCCGACGTGGTCGTGGTGAATCACCATCTGTTGCTCTCCGATGTGGCGGTGCGACGCACGTCGCAGAACTGGGATGACGCGGCGGTGCTTCCCGCGTACAAGCGGCTGGTGATTGACGAAGGGCATCATCTCGAAGACGCAGCCGCGTCGCACCTCGGCGCGTCAGTCACGCGGCGCGCATTGGCGCGACTGTTCGCGCGTATTGAACGACGGGGCAAGGGATTGCTGCCGGCGCTGGTGGCCAACCTGCGTGGCGCGACCGATGCATTCAGTGTGGCGAGTCTGGATCTGGTGCAGGAGCGGCTCGGCCCGAGCAGTGCCACCGCTCGTGATCGCTCGCAGCTGCTCTTTGAACTGCTGGAGACGGCGCTGCACGAGGCCAACGCCTCGATGATCCGACTCACTGGTGATTTCGCGTCGCACCCGGCCTGGAAGGGTGGAATCGAGCAGACGCTGGATGAGCTGCTTACCGAGATCGGCATGCTCGGCGATGGGCTCCGGTTGGTCCGCGAGCGCTTGGAGAGCGACGAGCGCAAGAGCGAGCAGTTGGCTCCGCTCGTAGGCGAGTTGCGCGGTGTTGCGCGCCGGTTGGAAAACGCTGGCGATGCGCTGGCGCGTGCCCTGCGCACGCCAGCGGCTGGCGCTCCGGTGGTGCGTTGGCTGGAGTTCACCGGAAAGGCGGGACCCGAGCGCAATCTCGCGCTGCACTGTGTGCCACTCGATCTCGCTCCGGTGCTGCGTGATGATCTGTTTGGCCGAGTCGATACCGCCATCGTGACCAGTGCGACGCTTTCCACCGATGGCGGGTTCGAGTTTCTGCAGCAACGGCTCGGATTGGACGACCCGGCAGCACAGACCACGACGGCCATCTATCCGTCTCCGTTTGACTATCCGAAGCAGGCGCTGTTGGTGATTCCCACGGACTTGCCCGCACCCAACGAGGATGCGCGAGGGCACTTCGAGGCCGTCACGCGTCAGCTTCGTGATTTGCTCAGCGCGAGTGATGGGGGGATTTTTGCGCTCTTCACCAGTCATCGCGATGTCCGCGAGATGGCCGAGCAGCTTCGGGCGTCGGGGCATGAGGCGCGGTACCCATTATTGGTGCATGGCGAGGAGAGTCGTGACATCCTCCTGCAGCGGTTTCGCGACGCTGGACGCGCGGTGCTGCTGGGGACGGCCACTTTTTGGGAAGGGGTGGACGTGCCCGGAGATGCGTTGCGCGGACTTCTGATTGCGAAGCTCCCGTTCCGCGTGCCGACCGAGCCGATGGTGGCAGCCCAGTGCGAGGCGATCGAGGCACGCGGAGGCAATGCGTTTAGCGAGTTCATGCTGCCGCATGCATCCCTGCGACTCAAGCAGGGCTTCGGTCGGCTCATTCGCACGGCCACGGATCGCGGCGTTGTGGTGCTCAGCGACCCTCGTGTCCTCACCAAGCGGTACGGTCGCGACCTGCTGAATAGTTTGCCTCCCGCCAAGCGCCTCTCCGGCGCATGGGGTGACCTCAGTCCGCAGGTGTCTGCCTTCTACGCCGGTCGACCCTCTCGGCGAACGCTCTAAAGGTCGGAGCGTCAGCCATCGTCGTTCGGGCCGCCGAGAGGTATTTTTCGTGGCACGGCAGTGCAGCGCTACCGGTCCGTCCATCCTCAGCCACGATTGGTTGTCATGCTTCCTCGCCCGTCCAAGATCATCTGCATTGGGAAGAACTACCGTGAGCATGCCCGCGAGATGGGGGGCGAGGTACCTAAGCAGCCGCTCTTCTTCCTGAAGGCGCCATCGTCGATCATCGCGGCGGGCGAGTCCATCGTGTTGCCGCCGGAATCAACTCACGTTGAGTTCGAAGGCGAGATCGCTGTGATCCTGGGCGCACGTTTACGAAACGCCACCGAGACGGAGGCGCGTGCCGCAGTCACGCAGGTGGTCGCGCTCAACGACGTGACTGCGCGGGACTGGCAGAAGTCAGACGGGCAGTGGACACGCGCCAAGGGGACGGACACGTTCTGTCCTGTGGGTAACCCCGTACCGGCACCAGACGACCTCTCGGCAATTACGCTCATCACGCGCGTGAACGGGGTGGAGTGCCAACGGGCCACGGGCGCGGACATGGTCTTCGCGGTGCCGATGGTCCTGGCGTACATTTCCCGGTACATCACGCTGGAACCCGGCGACATCATCGCCACGGGAACCCCGGCGGGAACGCGCGCGCTGACTGCCGGTGACGTGGTCGAGGTGGAGTTGGTTGGCCTGAGTGCGGTCTCGAATCCCGTGGTCGCGGGTACCTGATTTCCTTGTGAGACCCTTCATGTGCGGGCACACCGCCAACTTCGCCGGGTAGCAGCAGCCACATGGCCGAGCCCCCGAAGCCGCCTGCCGATTCGCCGTCGTCGCCCCCAGCGCCAGAGGGCGGCACGCGCCCCGCCATCCGTACAGCGGGTCGTCGGTCACGCGCCGGTGTGAGCGAACGTGCGAGACTGGGCGGCGGAGCTGAGAAGCCGCGCTCCGTCAAGGCGCTGGCCGTTTCAGTGGCGCTGCACGCTGTGGCGGCGTTTGCCTTGTTGCAGCTACTCACTTTTGGGCATGGGCTGAGCGCGTTTCTCGGGCTCGGCAAGAGTGAGGATCGGGTGGAGGAGCGGCTGACATTCGTCGCACCGCGCGAGCGGAAGCCAGCGGAGGTCACACCGCCTGCAAAGAAGCCCCCCAAAGAAGCGCCGGCCGCGGAGGATACTCGGCTTCGCGCGCCGACGACGGGGCCTGTCATTGGCGTGCCTGCGGCGGCGGCGCCTGTCGAGCCTGCCGCGCGGGCGGATACGGGCAGCGGCGTTGTTTCTGAAGGAGCGCAGGGCGTTGGCGCGCTCGACCCCAATCTTCGCGGCGTGAAGCCGGGCTATACCGACGTGCGTGTGTGGCGTGGCTCAGGCGGTGGAGGGGCGGGAGTCGCGCCGGGCCGGAACGGCGCCGAGCGTCTGGACAGCATTATCGGTACGGCCATTGGCATTGCCGAGGAAGCGCTCGACTCGGCCGCGCGCGCCTCTGGCAAGTATGGCCGGAAGCCCGGCGATTGGACAAAAACCGGGCCGGATGGCCAGAAGTGGGGGTGGGACGGCACCGGGATTCGGCTGGGAAAGGTGACGATTCCGAACGCGTTGCTGGGACTGCTCCCGCTGAACGCGCAAGGTGCCTTGAGCGGTAACTTCACCGAAATGAGTAGTAACCGGCGACTGGCGTTGGCTCGCGAGGACATCATGCGGAGCTCGGCGCGCGCGGTCGGAGAGGCGGAGTTCCGGAAGCTGGTCACCGGACGCACCGCCCTGGTG
>JANNEV010000687.1:0-8311 GCA_031379145.1 Gemmatimonadaceae bacterium | reverse complement strand
GAACGCCGCCTACTACTCCAGCTGACCACCGCGACGGCGAGGAGGGCGCGGAGCATCCGAGTTGACCGGGTGCCCACTGATTCGAGCATCAGTGTTCCCAGCAGGCGCATGACACGCGGTTCCTCGGGAAGCAGCCGTTCGCCCGCCCGTTTCGCGGCGAGGGCCCGACGGCCGTTCAGTGCATTTGCGATCAGAAAACCCACATCGGCGCTCCGAGCTCTACAAGTGTTTCGACACCCCCGTCCACGCCCGTGCCGACTATTGCACTTGTCAGTCCGAACGAGGAAACTGGCGCACGCGAGTCAGCGACGGCCACCCAACGCTGGTGTCGTCTCGGGCGCTCGACGATGGCGCGTACCCTGCTCATAGCTGTAGGCGAGGGAAATGAGCGTGGACTCACTCCATGCCCGGCCAAAAAACGTGATGCCCGCCGGCAACGAACCGTCGCGCGTGTACCCCATAGGCACCGTGATCGCAGGAAACCCGGTGCTCGGCGAAAAGAGCTGGCTGTTGTCACCGTGTGGCGTGTTGAGGTCGCCGATCAGTCGCGGGGGATTGCTCCACGTCGGGTAGATGAGGGCGTCGAGTCGCAGGGTGTCCATCATCTGCGTGACCGCTACGCGAAGCGCCGCCCGGACCGCCTCACGGCTCACGCATCCCGGATGGGTCTCAGGAACGTCCACGCCCGCGACTGCGTCGCGCAAACGCTGCTCCACCGTTGGATGGAACTTGCGGCTGCGGAGGACGTCATCCAGCGTCTTTACGGGAGCGTTCGCGCCGCGCGCGGCGAAATAGCGTTCGAGGTCGGCCTTGAATCGATTGCAACCACCTTGCTGCCGGCGTTGTATCGCATCCAGCGAGTCGACACGTGCCGGATCAACGATAATCGCGCCGGCCCTCGTCAGATCGGCGATGGCCCGCTGGAAGACCGCGCTGACTTCTGGGTCGAGCGTGGGGCGTTCGTACGCCTGACGCAGGATGCCAATGCGCGCGCCTCTCAACGCGCCAGCAACGAGCGACAGGCGATAGTCCGAGTCACGCTTCGTGTCGGACGGCACGGTTACCGTGTCGGCGGGATCACTTCCGGCCACGACATTGAGCACCGCCACCGCGTCGGCGACGGTTCGGGCCATCGGACCGGCGATATCCGCAGCGGCATTGAGCGGTATGACCCCGGCGCGCGAGGTGAGTCCCATGGTTGCGCGAATCCCGACCAGCGCCTGATGTGCCGCCGGCCCCCGAATGGAATTCCCGGTGTCGGTCCCCAAGCCCACTTCACCAAAGTTCGCCGCCACCGCAGCCGCGGTTCCTCCGCTGCTACCCGCCGTGACGCGATCGAGCGCATACGGATTGCGCGTGTAGCCGGGTAGGATGGAACTGACTGTCTCGTACGGCGTGAACGCCCATTCGGCCAGATTCGCCTTGGCCAGCACGATCGCGCCTGCGGCGCGCACGCGTGCGACCATCGTGGCGTCCTGCGACGGCCTCCAGCCTTCGAGGGCGAGCGATCCTCCGGTGGTTTGCAGGTCGCGCGTCTCGAAGTTGTCCTTCACGATCATTGGAATGCAGTGCAGCGCGCCAACGGCACCTGACCTCGCGTATCGCGCATCCAGCGAGTCGGCCGTGGCGAGGGCCGTCGGATTGAGTGTGACCAGCGCGTTCACGGCCGGGCCGCGCTTGTCGTACGCGGCGATGCGGTCCAGGTAGCCCTGGACGAGACCATGGCAGGTGAGCGTGCGCGCCTTGAACGCGGCGTGAACAGCGGTGATGGTCGTCTCTTCGAGCCGGAACGCACTACCTCGACGAAGCGCACGGGGGGCCTGCGCATGTGCATTGACATGCGCGATACCAACGAAGCCGACGCCAAGCACGGCTCCACGAACACGCAGCGACCACAATGACATCGGCGGCGGGTGAAGGAGATGCGATTCGAGTGACGATACGGTATCGTTGCGCGGGCGTGATCGCCAGCGCGATCGTGACCATGTCTGGCGTCTTCCTCGTCCCATCGCGATGTCTCTGCTCGACCGCGCTCGCTCCGTCGCCCCACCCGACTACGATCGATGGCTCGTGCCGCCGTCCGCGTTGGCGATTCATCTCGCGATCGGGCAGGCCTATGCCTTCAGCGTCTTCAACCTGCCGTTGTCGCGATTGCTCGGCGGTGGCGCGTCGTCTGATAACTGGAGCGTGAGCCGCATTGGCTGGGTCTTCAGTGCGGCCATCGTCGCCCTCGGACTGTCCGCCGCACTCTTCGGGCGATGGCTCGAGCGTGTGGGGCCGAGAAAAGCGATGGTGACCGCGGCCTGCTGCTTCTCGGGCGGGCTATTCGTCGCGGCGGCGGGCATCGCGACGCATCAGTTCTGGCTCCTGCTCCTGGGATACGGTGGGCTCGGCGGGATCGGACTCGGCATCGGGTACATCGCTCCCGTGTCGACGCTCCTCAAGTGGTTCCCTGATCGGCCCGGCATGGCGACCGGCCTCGCCATCATGGGCTTCGGCGGCGGCGCCATGATCGCGTCGCCCTTGTCGGTCGGGCTGATGGCGCGATTCAGGAGCGCCAGTTCGCCAGGGGTGGCGGAAACATTCGTGGTGCTCGGCGTGCTGTATCTCGTGTTGATGCTGTTCGGAGCGTTCACCGTGCGCGTTCCTCGAGCGGGTTGGACACCCACCCCAAACGCGAGCGTCGCGCGCAACAGCCGACCAGCCGGGGCGTTCATGAGCGCGAGCGGCGCGGTCCGCACCGCGCAATTCTGGCTGCTCTGGATCATGCTGTGCACCAACGTGACCGCAGGCATCGGGGTACTCGGGCAGGCCTCGGCCATGATGCAGGAGACATTTCCTGGACGGGTCACCGTCGAAGCCGCCGCCGGATTCGTCGGACTTCTCAGCCTGGCCAACCTGACCGGACGATTCTTCTGGTCGTCGTTGTCCGACCGCATCGGCCGAAGCGCAACGTACCTGACGTTCTTCGGGCTTGGGGCTGCGCTCTACGCCTGTATTCCCCTAGCAGGACGCGCAGGCAGTGTGTCACTGTTTGTGGTCGCATTTGCCGCGCTTCTGACGATGTATGGCGGCGGATTCGCGACGATTCCCGCGTACCTGCGAGACCTGTTCGGCACCGAGGAAGTCGGAGCGATTCACGGACGATTGCTCACGGCGTGGTCCGTCGCCGGCGTGCTCGGTCCAGCGCTGGTGAACTATGTCCGCGAGTACCAGCTCGTCGCTGGCGTCGCGAAGAACGACGCGTACAACACGACCATGTTCGGCATGGCCGGACTGTTAGGAATCGGACTGCTGGCGGCGGCCCGCCTTCGAGGCATGGGGCCGCCGATCGCCGGAGAGACGCCCTCGCGCCGAGGACAGCCGTGACGAGGCGACGATGGGGACGCCTGATCGCCGCATGGCTCGTGGTGCTCGCGCCCGCCGCGTGGGGGGTCACGCAGACGATCCGCAAAGCGATGGCGCTCTTTCAGCGATAGTTCGGCGGCCAGTCCGATTGCAAGTACGTTCACGATGGCCACTCGTGATTTATCCGAGGAAACCCAAGCGTTCACCGCCGTGACGTAGGAAAGGTGGCCATTGTCCCTGCGCTGCCGCTACCAGTCGCACCCTCACCACGGACGCTGTCTCAGCGACCCGCCATGCGTGGCCAACTGTTGTCCGCCGGATTCCGATCGGGAAAGCGACGCGCCGGATCCAGCGTGATCCGTTCGATCTTGCGTCCACCGAAAACCAGCTCCGCCTTGAACGTGCGACTGCCCGCGAACCACACATCAACCGGCCATGTCACCAAGGCCGTCACGCTGTCCAGCATGACCGAGTTCTTCATCGGCCGAATGACCGGTCCCGCGGCGGCGAACCGGACCTCGAGCACCACCGGTGACGGCATCTGACCGTCCTGTTTCACCGTGACGCTCGTGCGGAACCCCAGCGTCTTGACGGTATCGATGCGCGCGTCGACGCTCTCCGTGTTGAACAGCCACGCGTTCCAGAACCAGCCGAGGTCTCGGCCGAGCGCCTTATTCATGAAGAACATGTAGTCCCAGGGAGACGGATGCTTGAACATCCACGCCGTCGCCCACTCACGATGCGCGCGCTGCACCGCGCTATCGCCGACGACACCACCAAGCGCGGACAGCATCAGCGGTGTCTTGCTGTACGTCTGGAAGCCGTAAAAGCCGGGGCCCGCGTAATTCGCGTTCCACATCATCGGCGGCTCGGCCTCGTTGCCGCTTGTGCTCCCGTAGGATTGTCCGCGGCCATCGAGGATAGGGACGCGCTTCGCCGCGTCGGCGTCGGACAGGATGTTCATGTACTGGTTGAACCCCTCGTCCATCCACCCGTACATCGTTTCGTTGTTGCTGACCACCATGGGCCACCACTGGTGCCCGGTCTCGTGATCTGCAGCGCCCTGGTTGGAGTTGATGACCATGGGGTACTCCATGCCGGCGCTTGGTCCGTCCTGGAGCGTGAGCTGCGGAAACTGGTACGGGAACCAGAGCTTGCTGTAGAACTCGAGCGCATGACGTGAGATTTCGCCCGCGCGTGCAAACGCGGCTGCGCGCCCCGGCAGGTAGAGCATGTGAATCGGCACCACCCCCTTGGTGGGGATCGTTGCGCGAGTCGCCGTCCAGACAAACTTCTTCGCGGCAGCCCAGGCGAAGTCGTTCACTGTGTCAGCGTGGAAGCGCCAAATCAGCCGTCCGTTCGCGTCGCCATTTGCGGTCGCGACGCCAGGGCCAATCTCCTCGGCGCCCACGATCGTGGTGATCGCGTCGGTGGATGCCACGACGGCCAGCCGCTCGCGTGCCTTTTGCGTCAGGACCTGCCCGGGATTCTGCAGGACGCCAGTGCCGCTGACAATCCAGCCGGCAGGCGCATCAATGCGCACATCGAACGTGCCGAAATTGTTGTAGAACTCCGAGGGCCCCAGGTACAACTCGCCATCCCAACCGCGCAGGTCGTCGTACACGGCAACGCGCGGGAACCACTGTGTGGGCTGATACAGCGTATCCGCCCAGCGCTGCACCATGCGATGACCCGACCCGGGCCCACCGGGCAGCTTGTGCGACCAGTCAATCTCGATGACGGACGTGGCGCCGGCAGCGATCGGCGTGCTGAGACGCACGCTGGCCGAGGTGGAGCGACCGTTGCGCAACACCGGTTCAGTTGCGGGCGCATTGGCAGCCGCCTGCTGCGCCGCGGCAATCGCGCGCGCACCCGAACCCACTTCACCTGGCGGCGCCGCGTTGGACGCGATGTTCACCGGCCTGCCATCGATAGTCATCCGCGAGATGACCATGCCGTCGGTGACTTCGGCGGGCACCCACGGCGCGGCATGGGGCGCGTTGCCGAGGAAGTGATTGGGATCGAGTCGCAGCGCGATCGCCGTCAGCGAATCCGGACTGGTGTTGTGCAGCGTAATGCGCGCCTTGCCCGTGAGGCGGGAGGACGGCGCATCCAGCGACACGTCGATGCTGTAGTCGGTGCGCAACTGCCAGTAGTTGCGGCCTGGCCTCCCGGTGGAGTCACGCGTGCCCGCGAGATACGCGCGCCGGATGGCGTTGGTGATGGGAATGTCGCGGCGAACGGCGCGCTCGGGCAGGCGATCCGCTGCGCGAACTGCGGGCTGCGCATGCACTGGCGCTATGCCGGCCACGGCAAGCAGCGACGACACGGCGAAGCACGCGACGTAGGAGTGTACGCGAGGCATGGTTGCGTTGGACA
Organism: Gemmatimonadaceae bacterium; assembly: GCA_031379145.1. Taxonomy (GTDB): domain Bacteria; phylum Gemmatimonadota; class Gemmatimonadetes; order Gemmatimonadales; family Gemmatimonadaceae; genus Gemmatimonas. The sequence continues at coordinate 2,584 of JANNEV010000687.1, read as the reverse complement.
AAGTGAATAGGCGCGAGATGATCATGGTGTGGGTGTGATGGGCTTGGGGGCAAAGTTGACCTGATCCTTGCCTTTGTCCTTGGCCGCGATGCCTTTCACCATCCACTCCGGCGCGGGGGCGCCACGCAACTTGGCATCGAAGAACTGCTGCATGCGCATAGCGATGTCCTTCTGATTGGCGCGGCTGGCCGGGTTATGCACATCGTTGTTGTAGTCGATCATGTACACCTCCTTCCCCAGCCGACGCATGCCAACGAACAGCTCGATGCCCTGATACCACGGCACCGCGTCATCCATGTCGTTGCTCATGATGAAGAGCGGCGTCGTGACGCGCGGCAACCAGAAGAGCGGCGAATTCTCCATGTACAGGTTGGGCGCGTCCCAGATGGACTTTCCGATGCGACTCTGACCGTTTTCGTACTGCCCGGAGCGCGCGATGCCACTGCCCCACCGAATACCGCCATAGGCGCTGGTCATGTTGGACACTGGCGCGCCGGCCATCGCCGCGCTGAACAGGGACGATTGCGTAATGAGATACGCGGTTTGATAGCCACCCCAACTCTGCCCCTGGAGGCCGAGCCCCTTGGGGTCCACGTAGCCGCGCTCAAGCAACTTCTGCACGCCGGGCACGATGGACTTGACCGCACTGGGCCCGGGGTACCCCATCTCGTAGTAGATGTCCGGCTCAAAGACGAGATAGCCGTTGGACACGTAGTGCGTGGGGTTGATCACGTTGCGCCCGGTCGGCGCGATGTAGTTGTGCAAGCCGTCCGACAAATCTTCGTAGAAGTACGAGACCATCGGATATTTTCTTGCCGGATCGAAGTTCTCCGGCTTGTAGAGAATCCCCTGCAGCGGCTTGCCGTCGGCCGAAGTCCAGGTCACCAGCTCTGCCGTTCCCCAGTTGTACTCGCGCTGCCACGGGTTGGCGTCGCTGACCTTCGCCAGTGCGGTCAAGCTGGGCCCGACCCACAGGTTCGGGAAATCGACGAACGTGCTCTTGGTGACCAGATACGATTCCGCGTCGCGTGCTTTCTGCGGCGCGCCATAGTTCAGATCATCGAAGACCACACGTTCCGGTGCTTGCCTGACATCAAGCCGGTCGCGGTAGAAGCCGCTTCCTTTCGTGACTTCGCTGAAGGCGCGCAGCAGGAGCGGCTTCGAGGGGTCGAGGGTGCGATCGTCGTCGCGATCGAGTTCCACGAGACGGAACGTCATGGACTCCTTGCGTCCGATCGAATCGGTGACGACGACCGCTGGCTTGACGCCGTTGGGATCCAGCTCCCAGATATCGAATCGATCGTAGATGAGCACTGATCGGTCGCCACGGGTCCAACCCGCGATGCCCCACGGAGCGGGATCATTGGGCGTGCTCCACGTCTCCTGTTCGAAGTTGACGCGGGGCAATGGCGACGACAGGTCCACCGTCTTTCCGGTGGCCACCGCGTAGCTGTACCAGTGCGTCTCGTCGAAGTAGATGATGTACTTGCCATCCACCGAGAGTTGCGCCTGCCCGCTGATCTTCTGCTTCACCAGCTTGCGCGTTCCCGCGACGGCATCGATCAGGTACACATCGCTGCCGCCTTCGCCCCACATGCGCTCGATGTTGTACGGCACGCCGGTGGCGGCGACGCCAAATTTTCCGTCATCGGAGAGCGTGACGGTGGGCATGGAATCCGTCGTCAGCTGCACCAGCTTCTTCGTGGCCAGATGGTACACGGCGTCGTACGTTCGACTGCGCTCGCGCGCCAGCTGCAGCTTCTGCGTGGGCTGCAACTGCGGGTCCTTGTAGTGCCAGAGGTCAAACACCGCCTTTCCAACCAGTGAATCGGAAGGAATCGTGTCATCCGGCGGCGGTGCAAGGCTGAGTCGGATCGCCGTGCCACTGCGCGTGAACGCGACCCCACCGCCATCGCCGAGACGCAGACCTGCCGGCAACTGCGCCGGCGTGACCACCGCCGTTGCGACCCCAGTCTTCACCGAACCCATGAACACCGTGGCCCGCGGGTTCGGCTGGCCGAAGTCATCACGATCGGTCGCAAAAAGGAACTGCTGTTGCGTACGGTCGAACGCAAAGTCGCGATAGTTGCCACGTCCACTCGCCACATTCTTCACCACGCCGGTCGACATGGTGCGCAGGAACACGCCGTCTTTGAGGCTGTCTCTGGAAGCCACGGTGTACGCCAGGACCTTCGCGCTGTCGTCGAACGTGTACGTCAGCACGTCCGGCAGCCGCTCCTCCACGCCGGTGTCCAGATTGCGCAGCACCATCGCACTGCCGTATGCGCGACGCGCCCCCGGTGCCGCCGGTCCGCCGCCGGGGGCTCCGGGCACGCCGCTGCCGGCCGGCCCGCCACGACCCGCACGTCCGCCCGTCCCGGGCGCACTGCCGTTCGGCAAGCCCGTGCGCGCCGTACTGTCTGTCGCGCGCGTGGATGAATCCGGCGCGGAGTAGACCATCCAGGTTCCGTTCTCGCGGGGTAGGCGAAAGGAACGCACGTCGGGCAGCGTGGTGCGGGAACCGTCAGCCAGGTTGAGAATCACCAGCGAACTTCGAGCGGCGCCGTCGGCCGCAGCCGCAGCA
>JANNEV010000672.1:0-2242 GCA_031379145.1 Gemmatimonadaceae bacterium | reverse complement strand
GAGCGATACTGCGTGCCGACGTCCGGCCCTTGACGGTTGAGCTGCGTCGGATCGTGCGCCACGGAGAAGAACACATCCAACAACGTGGCGTAGGAAACCACACTCGGGTCATACGTCACCCGAACAACCTCGGCATGACCTGTGGACCCCGAGCTGACCTGCTCGTAGTCAGGATTGACGACCGATCCACCGGCGTATCCGGACACCACGTTCGTGACACCTCGCACGTGTTCGAAGACCGCTTCGACCCCCCAGAAGCACCCGCCGCCCAACACGATGGTCTCGGTGGCGCGAACGCCACGCGACGGCGGAACATCACTTGCCAGCGATCGTGCGAGAGCGGCGCCCGGAAGGCCAAGGACTGCCGCAACACCAAGAACAGTTATCGAGCGAAACATCTGAAGCTCCAGAAAAGGAATCGTACTGAACTTCACGTTGCTGCACGCATGACATATCCAACCGCCGCGCGGAAGTTCCCGTGGTCTCGCACCCTCAGCACCCCGAAAGCGAGTCGACGGCTTCTCCGGAACGCCCGACTCCCGTCACGACTGCCACCAGAATGGCGAGCGTGAGCATCCACGCGTAGGTGTTGTGCAGCCCGATCGTACCGGCGCTCAAGGCGGGCATTCCGTAGGCCATACCGCTGGTGCTCGCGCTCGCCGCGAGAATCGTTGGGAGGAAGTACGGCAGCAGAAACGGCCACGTGCAGACGGTCATGTCGAGCAGGTTGGCGCGGCGATAGCCACCGATGCCGAAGCGATCACCGGTCTGTCGCGCGAATTCGCCAACGGCCAGGATCGCCACCACGCTGTGCGTGGTGAGCAGGACTGCGGCGGAGACCACACCCACGATCCAACTCTCGGCCGCGCGAGGCGTTGACGCGCGTCCGCGGGCGGCCCGCACCAATCGGTCCATGACGTCGGTGGCCTGTAACGCACCAACCAGGGCCACCAGCAAGAGCGTGAAGACACTGACACCGACCGCGCGCTGCATGCCGTCCACAATGATACCCGTCGCGCTGTAGCTGCCGGGGGCGATCTGCAGCACGTCACGCGGTGCGATCAATCCGAACATCAACGCCAGACTCACCGCAGCCGCAATTCCGCTCAGGAGCGCCTCGATGAGGTGGCGCCGAGCCAGCAGCAGTGCAATGACCACGGCGGGCGCCAACAGCAGCACCAGCGCCGTCAGCGAGACGGACGTGCTGGCGAATGGATCTGCTCCAGCAAGCGCCAGTGCTTGCGCCGGTGCTCCGCCTGCCCAAGCAGAATTCCGACCTCCCAAGAGGGCAGAAAGCGCGATTGCGGCCGCCCCCGCCGGCAGCACATAGCGCAGTCGCGTGCGCACGGTCCCGGCGATGTCCACGTGCTGCGAGCCACTCGATGCGATGGTCGTATCAGATACCGGCGAGATGGAGTCGCCGAAGGTCGCGCCGGCGAGAATGGCACCCATTAGTGCCGCCGGTGCAGCGCCGGCCCCACCGCCCGCCGGATACAGCAGCGGACCGCAGAGCAGAATCGTGCCGAAGCTCGTGCCCGTCGCCGTCGACACCAGCATGCAGGCCACAAACGCAGCCGCCACGTATGCCCCCCCGGACACGTGCATCGCGCGGGCCAGCGACGCCAGCGCCGTCACGAAACCAGCAGCGCTCAGCACCGATCCCAACACGCCGGCGAACAGCCACGCGCAGAGCATGACCATGACCACCCGCTGACTCATGCCATCCAGCATGGCGTCCGCATACCGCGCCCGGTCTTTCGCCAGCAGGAGCCCCAGCATGAGCGCCGCCAACAGGACGGGCCAGAACCCTTTCTCATCGGGCGCGCCGTTGAGGGCCAGCGCGCCCACACCGGCGAGGAAGAGCGCGAATGGGAGGAGCGCGCCGGTAAGGCCGCCATAAAACTGAAGCGGCACGGCTGCACCTTGGCGATCTTCGGGACGGATGCCGCGAGCGGCAGCAGGCGTTGTAGACATATGGCCGCACAAGGTCGTGCCGCGCTATCGTTCCCGCCATGCCAACCCGCAAGCTCGGCGCATCGCCGCCATCCGGAGGGCCCCAAGCGAACCTGTCGGAGCGTCAGGACGCCTTCACGCTCTTCGACCTCCGGGTCGATGTCATCGCCACCGACCGGCCCATGGTCTGCAACCACAAGGCCGGCGACTCCTTCACCCTGCGTGGCGAGAACCTGGAGTTCCCGCCGGGGCAGACCTTTCCGTTGTATCCGCTGGCCGCACTGCTTCC
>JANNEV010000667.1:0-11390 GCA_031379145.1 Gemmatimonadaceae bacterium | reverse complement strand
TGACCCAGCGGGCCCGGGCGGCCGCGCCCCCCGCCGGCGTCATCACTCGGTGCTGATCATGCGCCGCTCCGCCCTCGAGCCGAATGCCCGGCACCAGCGTCTCAATTGCGTCCCCGTACGCCGCCCGAATCGCCGCCACCTCGTGGCCCGAGCAGACCACCCCAGCCGCGGCGCCGTCCCGCGCCAGTCCGGCCAGGCGTACGACCTCTTCCGACACGTTGATCGCGGCGCGCCCCCAGCAGTCGGCCACCGCCCTCGCCTCAAGGCTCGTCAGGATCGTCACGCCGAGAATCCCGCACCCTCCGGGACGGGTCGCCCCCTCGCGCGCACCATCGACCGCCGCCTTGACCATCGCGGACCCACCCGAGGCATGCACGGTCAGGAGGGCCGCGCCGTGACGCGCCACTGCACGTGCGGCGCTGCGCACCGTATTCGGTATGTCGTGCAGCTTGAGGTCCACAAACACCTCCTTCCCTTCATCGCGCAACCACTGCACGATACGGGGGCCCTCAGCGGAAAACAGCTCCAGACCCACCTTGTAGAAATCACAGGCGTTCCCGAGGAGACGCACCACCGCCTGCGCCTGCCGTGCGTCCGGCACGTCCAACGCAACAATCGGTGTGACCGAAGCCCGGCTCCGGCTTGCTGACACCGGAGGGTGCTCGGCATTCGAAGGATCGCTCACGCGGGCCACTCCAGGGTGCCACAAAGGCTTCGAAGGTCGGCAATCCCGCGCTCTCGCGCCCAGCGAGCGAGATCCCGAGCGATGCGCTCCGGTGCGCGAGGGTCGCGCAGCGCGGCTGTACCGACGCCGACCAATGAGGCGCCGGCCAACAGGTACTGCACCGCCTCGTTGGCGGAGGACACGCCGCCGAGTCCGATGATCGGTACCCCCGGCAGTGCCTGACTTACACGCCAGGTCGCGAGCACACCGAACGGAAGAAGCGCAGGGCCGCTCACGCCACCGGTGCCGAAGCCGATCTTCGGCCGGCGCCGCTCCACGTCGATCACGAGACCGGGCATGGTATTGACCAGCGTCAACCCGTCGGCGCCGGCGTCCACTGCCACCCGTGCCGCCTCCACGACACCAGCACCAAGCGTCGGCGACAGCTTCACGAACAACGGCCGCGACGTCCGTCCGCGAGCGGCGGTCACGAGCGCGCGAAGTGCCGCCGAGTCCGCACCAAATTCGAGCCCGCCCGCCTTCACGTTCGGACAGCTGACGTTCAACTCGAACGCATCAACTGCCGTTTCGCCGTCAAGACCCGCCACCACCGTCTCGAACTCCTCAACACTGTAGCCGACCACGTTGACCAGGACGCGCGTTGACGGATGCTCGGCCGCCAACCACGGGAGCGCGTTGGTGCGAACGTCATCCAGACCGGGGTTCGCCAATCCGATCGCATTGATCATCCCGCCGGCGAACTCACTGACCCGAAGCGGCTTCGCGCCGCTCCTCGGCAGGACGCTCACGGCCTTGGTCGCGATTCCGCCAAGCGCATCCAGATCCAACACGTCATCCACTTCGTGACCGAAACCCGCCGTGCCGGCGGCGAGTATGATCGGATTTCGAAACTCCAGTCCGGCAACGGTACAGGCCAGCGGCGCGGCAAAGGTCGGCGTCATGCGCGGGTGACTTGGGATCTCAAGTGGAGGTGTGTCACGCATCGGACACGCTACTTCCGAATCGGGGCGACGGACGAGCGAGCGCGACCACGCAGCCGACGGACGGAGTCCGCCCACGTGCGTGCGCCCTCGGTCCAACTGAAGCGCAGCAGTTCTGGAGAACTGATGAAATCCGCCCTGTTCGCGGGATCCTCACCTCTTAGATATGCCGCAATCGCGGAGTTCGGATAGTCGGCGCGAATTCTTTCGTTCCAGATCGCCGCACTGTCTGAACGAATCAGTCCAGCGGCGAAGAGCGCCTGCGCCGCCAGCGGCGACCCAAACACCTCGCGCGCTACACGCAGGAACAACACCTCCGCCAGCGGGCTCGAACGAAGGGAGTCACGCGCGACCTCCGCGGCGAGGTACAGCGATGCGCCGGTAGGATCAACCTTTCCCGCGAGCAGCGAGACAAACAACAGCTGCTCCTGCACCCGTTGAAAAAAGGGCGTGGCACGAACGACGCTGTCCTGCGTGGCCACCACGCTATCCAGCTGACGCAGCGAGGCAAGGGTCATGATCCGCAGCGCTGTCAGACGGGCGGTTGCTTCGCGAAAGACCACCGAGTCTCGGCCAGCGCGCTGCGCGGCCAGCGCCAGCTGCAGGCGCGCGACGCTGTCGCGTCCCGCACGCAAATTCAGGTCGCCGACGGCAAAGTACAGACTCGCGCGCTGTTCCTCGCGCACCCTCGACCGATCGAACCGAGAGACAATCGTCTCAACCTGCGCCTGTCGTCCAGACAACCACAGGTCACGCAGGTATCGTCCGGCTTCGTCGCGATACACGCTGGCCTCGGCCTGTGCCGTCAACAGCGACTCCGCACGGGCGTACTCGTTCGCCGCAACGGACGCTCCGATCAACTCCCACTGCAACGTCCCGGCATCAAGGTCTCGCAGGTACTGGGGCACAGCGTCACGATCACCAACGGCCATCGCTGCGCGTGCCGACCAGAGTCGAGCCTGACGCGCCGTTTCCGGGTTCGGCGCGTCCACGAGCGAATCGAGTCGAAGGCGCGCGACGGCGATACGATTCGTGCGAAACTCGCAAGTCGCCAAGGCAACACGCGCACGGTCCCTGTCGTCGGCCGGGGTTCCGGAGACGTCCAGAAAGAGGCGCAGTTGCGTCAGGGCGCGCTCGCACTGCCCGCTGAATGCTGCACCTCGACCCGCGAGATACAGTGCGCGCGTACGCCACTGCGACTTCGGGTATCGAACCAGCACCGTCTCGGCGCGTGCGGCAGACAGCTGGAACTGCACACTGGCTTCACCGTCGTTGGCGCCGCGAAGCAACGCGTCGCCTTGACGTGCGGCGGCCTTGGCATTGTAGATGCCGTTGTAATACACACAACCGGACGACGCGATGCAGGCGCCCAAGAACAGCGCGGCCGCACGGCAACGAGCGGTTTGACGTCGGGAAACCCTCACGGGGTCCCTCCGACCTTTCGCTGATACTGCTGCAGGTATGCGATGACGGCTTCAGCCAGTGTTTCGGCCATCTCTCGCTGGTGATCGGGATCGTTGATGAATGCTGAGTCGGCGCGATTCGAACCGAATCCGACCTCGACGAGTACGGCCGGCATGAACGCGGTGACAAGTACGCGAAACCCGGCCTGCTTGACGCCGCGGTCTGTGCCGGGATGCACCTTGCGCAGACCACGCTGCATCAACTCGGCGAGCTGCGAGGACTCCCGCAGGTGTTCGTTCTGCGCCATGTCACGAATGATGAACCCCAACGGATCGTCACGGGACGCATCTGCGTTCGTCTCAAACTTGATGGCCTCGTTTTCCATGGCTTCCACGCGCCGTTCGTCTTCAGTCTTCGCCTCGGCAAGAAAGTAGGTCTCGAACCCACGAGCCGCCCCCGGATCACGCCAGCGTGGATTGGCGGCGTTGACATGGATCGACAGGAACAGGTCGCCTTTGGCCTGATTGGCCAAGCGGCCCCGATCGGAAAGCGCGATCAGTGTGTCCGTAGTACGGGTCATCACCACTTTCACGCCACGCTCCTCAAGCGCAGTGCGCAGCGCCTGGGCCATGGAGAGCGTGATGTCCTTTTCGCGCACTTTCCTGGCGATGCCGATCGGCCCCGTCATGCCGTTGTCGGGTCCGCCGTGTCCGGCATCCACCACAACCACACGCTGCCGGGGTTGACTCGACGCCTGTGGTGGCGCACTCGAGCGAGTGGCGCCGTCACGTGACGACGCCTCCCTCTGGGCAAGCGGCGCGCCGGGTATCGACTGTCGGAGCTCCCGTCGTTGAGCGTCGTAGCGCAGCCCGGGAATGAGTCGAGGCAAGACGCGCGTGGCAAAGGTCAGCGGCAGCAGGGTCTGTCCGTCGCTTCGCACCATGATTGCCGTCATTGACACGGTGTCGGCCTCGGCGATGGCATACGCGGCGGCGGCGAGCACCGCAATGCGGCGTCCTCCGATCTGCATCTGAATGTCGCCGGCGCCAGCGTCGGAGTAGATGCCGCCGAGCGCCGCGACCAATTGGTCGGCGCGGAGCGACGAGGCGCCGTTCACCGTCACAACAGGCACGGGCCGAAGACGTTCGCCGGTCCGAACCGAAAGCGGCGGTGTTGACGACGCCAACTGAAGCAGACAGGCGAAGGCGGCGAACATCCCGACTAGCGTTGCCGCAGCGCGCGCGCGATCTCACGCTGCGCGTCCTTCTTCTTCAAATCCTCGCGCTTATCGTGCTGCTGCTTTCCCTTGACGAGCGCGAGCGTCGCCTTGACCTTTCCGTTCTTGAAGTACAGATCGAGCGGAACGAGCGTCAGCCCTTGTCGTTCCACGGCGCCGATCATGCGCCGGATCTCGCGCCGATGCATCAGGAGCTTGCGTGTCCGCGTGGGCTCATGATTGAACGAATTGCCCAGCCCATACGCACCGATATGCAAGTTGAGGAGGTACACTTCGCCCTCCTTCACCACTCCGAAGGAGTCGGTCAGGTTGGCCTTCCCTTCCCGCAACGCCTTCACCTCGGTCCCGGTGAGCACAATGCCCGTTTCCCAGGTGTCGAGGATAGCGTAGTCGTGTCGCGCGCGCTTGTTCCGCGCGATCACCTCAGTGGTCGGTTCGTCGTCGTTGGCCATTCGCTTCGCAAGTTAGCGCCTGGATGCGAGTTCGCGCAGTCTGTGCGTTGACTTCTTGATGGCGCATGCCCTATTCTTCCCGACCCTGAGAGGAATTGCCGCCGGATGAGGATGTCCTGCGGATCGCCGGAGTGGTGGAATTGGTAGACGCGCTGCGTTCAGGGCGCAGTGGGCGATAGCCCGTGCGAGTTCGAGTCTCGCCTCTGGCACTACTGAAAAGACAGCCTGAGTTGGTCACGAGCGGTTGCGATATCGAGATGCCTTGGCATCCAGGTCGCCCGATCGTTTCCGGCTCAGGTTTTGTCTTTGGTGGCGGTCAGCTGCGGATCGCGGACGGACGAACGTCGTCGGGCAGGGACGCCACGCCGAACACCGCCCGCAGCGCTTCATTGGCCCGTGCGCGGACGGACTGTATGCACTGGGCCGCGCGAGCGAGCTGTTCCACCGACGGCGCTTCAACGCCGACGCCTGACAGCAACACGCGCGCAAGGCGAGTCGGAGGCGTCTCGGTCACGCCACGCACGGCAAGCGCCTCGGTGTAGCCGCGCCAGCGAACGACCCAGAGCGCGGCCGCTTGAGGATCTCGCCGCGACTCCGACTCTGTGACGGCAAGGAGCTCGCGAGCGACATCCGATGCGGTGCGATCATCCAAGGCGTCGCGCTCCGCCGCGATGAGCGCCAGGGCGCGACGCGCAAAGGCGAGCTCACGCTGGGCGGCGTCGGGATTGCCCGCGAGACCCGCGAGCCACTGCAGGTCGGCGGCGTCCGCAGCAGGCAGCAGTGTCTGCAGGTACGTGGCAGCCCGCAGTCGTCGTTCGCGCGCAGCACGCCACTCCCCAAGCAGGCTCATGATGCCGGTCAGCCCTGCAGGATGGGGAGTCCGCCGGCCCGAAGCGGGAGGTCGCCGGCGAACCGTGGTGCGCCGATGCGCTCACGGACATCACTCTCGCCTTCGAGGAGATCGCTCAAGCGTACGCCTTCCAACACTTCATCGATGCGTCGCTGCAACATCTGCCAGACCGGGCGAATACTGCAGGATTCCGAGTCTCCACAGCGCGTGGAATCCACTGGATGGGACACGCAGTGGAGGTCGAACGTGGTCAGCTCCGACGCCTGAATGATTTCGCGCACGGTAATCAAGTCCGCGCCTCGAGCGAGCGCGTACCCGCCACGAGCGCCCCGTGTGCTGTTCACCACGCCCGCACGACGCATACGGAGCAGGATCTGCTCCACGTAATCGCCGGGCAATTTCTCACGCGCGGCAATCTCACGGCCCGTGACCGGACCATCCTCAACACGGCGCGCGAGATGCAGCGCGCAGATCAAGCCATACTCAGCCCACGTAGTGATCCGCATACGCTGGAGTCTACGGCCGAGGGACGGGCACGACAAGCACTCCCGGGCACGAGCACCCGGCACGAAACAGTCCGCACGCCGACGTCAGCCCCTCAGAAACGGCGCCGCCAGAAAGGGATTCGTGGCGATCTCCTGTCCGATCGAAGTACTCCCACCGTGCCCTGGCAAGACACGAGTCTCCGGAGGCAACGTCATCAGTCGCTGTAGAGAGCGCTTCATCGCCTGCGCATCGCAGAACGGCAGGTCCGTTCGCCCAATTGAACCCTCGAACAATAGGTCGCCGGAGACGCACAGTCCCTGGCCAATGAACGCCACGTGTCCGGGTGCGTGTCCGGGAAGGTGCCAAACGTCAAAAACATGCGCTCCACACGACACCTGGGCCCCTTCGGAAAGTTCCAGGTCCGGCGGCGGCGGCGTCTCCACCTGCAATCCCCAGCGCAATGCTGACGACGTCGCATTGTCGTACAGCATCCGGTCAGCGGGATGAAGCAGCACGGGCACATCATGGACCTGGCGGATTCCCGCGATGGCACCCACATGATCGAAATGCCCATGGGTGAGCCAGATCGCGCTCAGCACAAATCCGGAATCCGCGATCGCCGCCATCAGGCGCTCCGGCTCATCACCCGGATCGACCAGGACAGCCACGCCGGCGAGGTCGTCAGCGAGCAGCCAGCAGTTCTCGCTCAGCGGACCAACCGTGAAGTGCTGGATGATCACCCGTCGATCTCGCTCGTGGTGGCGGGGACGGGGCCCTCCGCCGTCTCCAGCACGGGAGACTCACCGATGCCGTGGTGGGCAAGCCACCGCTCCGCCTCCAGGGCGGCCATGCATCCCGTTCCGGCTGAGGTGATCGCCTGCCGATAGTAATCGTCGATCACATCCCCAGCCGCATACACACCAGGGGTGCTGGTGGAGGTTCGCCACGGGGCCACCTTCACGTAGCCGTGCTCGGTAAGGTCCAGCTGGCCAGCGAGAAATCCGGTGTTTGGCTTGTGTCCGATAGCCACGAAAAGCCCACCGACGTTCAGCGTGCTACGAGCGCCGGTGTGGGTGTCCGCGATCGTCAGCCCGGTGATGACATCATCGCCGAGGACATCGACAACCTGACTATTCCAGAGAACGCGAATCTTCGGATGCGACAGGACGCGACTCGCCATCACTTTCGAGGCGCGGAAGGAGTCCCGCCGATGGATGATCACCACTTCGGAGCCGAATTTCGTCAGGTACATGGCCTCCTCCATGGCCGTGTCCCCGCCGCCAACCACGGCGAGCACTTTGTTCCGGAAGAACGGAATCGCACCATCACACACCGCGCAGGCAGACACTCCCCCGCCGCTCTTGGCCAGGCGAATCTCATTCTCGAGGCCCAGCCAGGTCGCGGCAGCCCCCGTGGCCACAACAACGGTGTGTGCCCGCAACGGCGCGCTGTAGTTCGGCGTCACCACGAAGGGCCTGGCGCTCAGGTCGACCCGGGCCACGAGTTCCGACACGACGCGAGTGCCGTGGTGCACGGCCTGCGCCTTCATGCGTTCCATCAAGTCGGGGCCGGAAATCGCGTCAGGAAACCCGGGAAAATTCTCCACGTCGGTCGTCAGCATCAGCTGCCCGCCCGGCAATTCGGTTCCCACCGGCTCCCCCTCAAAAACAACCGGCGACAGATTGGCCCGAGCCGCGTAAATGGCCGCGGTCCACGCGGCCGGTCCGGAACCAATGATGACAATGTGTTCTGCGGTGGAATCAGACATGAGACCAGAATGCGAAATGTGAAGGGCTGCGCGAACGACTCAGGACGCGACAAGAATTCCAAGCGCGCCGTGACAGTGCGACACTGTACCGACCAACGCAGCAACAGGACCGTTCTGGCCCCAGGCCGCGATTCGACCGTCGGCGCGTACGATGTCTGCCGCGTCGATCATGCCAACACCATAGGTGCGATGCGTACAATGGAAGATAACCGGCCCGTGCAGCACGGATGCGGATTGGCTCGCGTTTCCGGACGCGACGGCGGTTTCGCTCACCGCGCCAACGGGCAGGGCCTTCACGTAGCGCTCAAGCGCCGAAGGCAGGCTCCAGTCGCGGGCGCCGCGAGTCTCCGGACAGCGTGCCGGCTCGATGCAGTTCACGGGGCACATCCACGTGGCGAAACTGACGTAGTGCCGCCCGTCCGGCGCAGCCCGCTGCCACGGCATATCCGGCGGCTGTGGCAATGGTTCCACCCGCACTGTACGATCGGGCCAACGCGCACGCGCACGGTCGATCAGCCAGTCGAGGCACAGATGCGGCATGAGCGGGGAGGGCACGAGTGCCTGCGCAGCGAGCGCATCCGCTCCGTGGTGCAGCCAGTCGGCCAGATACGAATGCCAGCTCTCTACCACCACGCGCACCGGCAGGCCCGCATACGCGTGAGTGGCATGCCGTTGTGCGACCAGGCACTGGGCATCGCGATCGACCACCACAACGTCGTCTGCCACCAACGCACCACGCTGTGTCGCTCGGGTGAGCTGCTGAGTGTACCAGGACCCGTAGCAACCGCCGCCAATCACGACAATGCGTCGAAAATGGAGTGGCGCGCGGCGCGTCCCCGCAGCGATCGCCCGATCGAGCTCAGCGTCGGAGGATCCCGTCGATGCGGCAGTCGCGTCGCCGGCCGCGTCCTCGTGAAGATCAGTCATCACGTTAACGCCACAGGTGTCGACCGCCGTCCACTGTCAGTACGGTACCAGTGACGTACGGCGCATTGACGAGATAGTGAATGGCCTGTGTGATGTCTTCGACCGTTCCACTGCGAGCCAAGGGCACATCGCGAAGGAAACGCGCCAGCGCTTCAGCACTGAGGTCCTCGGGCGCCAGCACCAGTCCGGGCGCGACCGCGTTCACTCGAAGCCGTGGCGCCACCGCCGCCGCGACGGTGTGCACGAGTTGCGTGAGCCCGCCCTTTGATACCTGATGCGGGATCAAGGCCGGCCACCTCGCCTCGGACGCCAGATGATCGGACAGTTGAACGATGGATCCACCGTCGCGCATCACGGCCGCCGCGGCCTGCATGAGGAAGAACGGGGCGCGAAGGTTGACATCGACGGCGACGTCCCATGTTGCCGCAGTCACGTCGGCAAATGGCTGCGTCGTCATGACCGACGCGGAGCTGATCACGACGTCGAGCGCCCCGAACACACGCATCGCCTCCTCCACAACGAACGCGGCGGCGGGCTGCGTGGCCAGATCAGCCTGCACGACATGCACCAGCGCACCCTCGATGCGAAGCTCCGCCGCCAGCAGCTCGGCGGCGCCTGATGAGTTTCCGTGATGCAGCACGATGGCATCGTTCTCAGACGCGAAACTGCGCGAGATCGCGGCCCCCAGACGCCTCGCGCCTCCGGTGACCACGGTGACCCGACGCGTCGTTGTGATCATGGTAACGCAGTTCCAGCCAAGTCGAGGCAAGTGAACACGACGGACTACCCGCGCTCGTGAGCGCGTGCGGCGACCTTGGCATCTTGCCAATCCAACCAGATCTTCGGCACCAATTGACCGCCAAGCCGCCGCACACCCTCAAGCGTGCCGTGCCAGTCGGACCCGCCGCTCGGAAGCAGGCCTGCGCCGTCGACCGTTTCGGTCAGCCTTTGCACGAGATAGGGTGGATGACTCGGGTGCAGCACTTCCACGCCATCAAGACCCACATCGGCGAGTCGCTGCACTCGCGCCGGCGTTGCCAGCTCACCGGGATGCGCCCATATCGCCAACCCGCCGGCCTGATGCACCAGCGCAATACCGTCCGCGACGTCAAACTTCGCCTTCGCCATGTAGGCTGGCTTCCCCCACCCCAGCCACTTGTCGAACGCTTCGCGGAAGTCGCGGACCCAACCGCCGGCCACCATCGCGCGCGCCACGTGTGGACGGCCTACCGCGCCGTCGGCCGCCTCCGCCAGGACGGCCTCCATCGTCACCGGCACACCGCTCTTGTTGAGCACGGTGACAATGCGTTCCGCACGATCCACGCGCCCCCGCTGCAACATCGCCAAGGCATCACGCATCACCGCGTGGCCAGTGATGTGCAGGCCCAGCAGGTGCAGCTCCTCGTCATCCACATGCGTGCTCAGTTCCACGCCGGGTACGACGCGCACGCCATACTGTGTTCCTGCCTCGTGCGCTTCCGCCAGGCCATCTACGGTGTCGTGGTCAGTAATGGCGATGGCGTACAGCAGTGCATCGCGCGCCGCCTCCACCACCCGGGTTGGACTGAGCGCGCCATCGGAGGCTGTCGTGTGAACCTGCAGATCAACGAACTGCGGTTGTCCCGTGCCGGAGTCTTCGGCGAGCTCCGCCTGCGTCACGGGTGGTACCCAGCTTCCGGAGAACGCACGCTTGGCTGTGACGTCCGGAAAAGCTCCGTCAATTCGTCGTTGTCCATCTCCGCCAGCGACTGCTCGCGCGAGCGAACGCCACTCGGCGAATAGCGGGTCACGCGCACTTCTCGCGCGTCTCCCGTACCCGCCACGAAGATCAAGCCAAACTCATCGCCGACGTACTGAGTAAGGAATCCGGACGGGTACACTTGCCACGATTGACCGTCGATTGACACGACTCGTGCCGGCATCTCAGCTCCCCTGAACTTCGCGCCAAAGGGATGCGGGCGCCCCGTGTCCGAGTGCCGCCGCGACATCGACGTCGCCGCCGGCTTCGGTGAATTCCACGAACCGACCCGACTCCGTCTCGTGCTCGAACACCCAGAAGTGCGCACGCGCATTGACCGCCGCAGTCCGCCGCTGCGCCAGCGATGCAAGATACTGGTCGCGATCGACCGCGCCGATGCGTCGCTCCGACATCGCGAGTACCCGCGGCATCAGAATCCGCCGTCGGGAATCGACTCGAGCGTCTTCTTCAGGTCGGCCATGAAGCGATCCGCGTCAGCGCCGTCCACCACGCGATGGTCGAAGGAGAGCGAGAAGTACGCACAGGTGCGAATCGCAATGGTGTCCTCGCCGTCGGGACCGGTCATGACTTTGGCCCGTTTCTCGATGGCGCCAAGTCCGAGGATGGCGGTCGTTCCGACAGGAATGATCGGGGTGCCGAAGAGGGATCCGAACACGCCGGGATTCGTGACCGTGAACGTGGCGTCCTGCACATCGGTCGGGCTCAGCTTCTTGCTGCGAGCCCGCGCAGCAAGATCGTTGACCGTCTTGGTAAGCCCGACCAGTGAGAGCTCATCGGCGCGCTTGGCCACCGGCACGATCAGCCCGGAGGGTTCGAGCGCGACCGCGATGCCGAGGTTGATC
>JANNEV010000657.1:0-3973 GCA_031379145.1 Gemmatimonadaceae bacterium | reverse complement strand
TGGTTGAGCCCACCGCCGGCGACGCGCTCCGCTCGCCCACCTACTTGATGGGTCGTCGCGACGGCTACCACGTGGTTGTCTCGCATCTCGCCTGCAGCCGGACCCTTCGTGAGGCCGCCGACAAATGCCTCGCGTTCGGCCGGGGGGTGGATGAGCGCGCGCAGACGCATCCGTACGGCCCGGATTGGAGCGCCGGATTCGCCGAAGCGACCATGGATGCGGCCGCGGACATCGCGATGTACGCCGCCACGCAGAGTCTGCCGCCCGTAGACAAGGCTCGGCTTCGCGCAGCTCGAGTGGCAGCGCGCCACGCGTCGCTGGCCGGGTCGTGGCCCGCGCCTCCCGTGAAGCCAGAGTCACCCCAGGCCAAGCGCGCCTAGGACCCGCGCTGTCGGCGCCACGGGTACGCGTGGCGCCTTCTGCCCGGACACCGTAGGGAATTGGCGTCAGCCCGGTATATTCTCCGGCCATGCCCAATTCGCCAGACATAGTGCTCGATGCGCGCGCGCTGGATCGTACGCTGCGCCGGATGGCCGATCAGATCGTGGAGTTGAACGCTGGGACCGACGGACTTGTGCTGATCGGGATCCAGCGCCGCGGCGTCCAGCTCGCCGAGCGTATCGTGCGCATTATCGCCTCCCAGGAGGGCGTGACGGTGCCCTGTGGCGCGCTGGACATCACGCTGTATCGTGATGACCTGCAGACAGTGGGGCCGCGCCCCGTCGTCGGTGCCACGCACCTACCCTGGACGCTCGACGACCAGCGCGTGGTGATCGTCGACGACGTGTTGTACACGGGCCGAACCATTCGCGCTGCGCTCGACGAGCTGGCCGACTTCGGTCGTCCAGCCAGAATTGCGCTAGCCGTACTCATCGACCGCGGTGGTCGCGAGCTGCCCATTCACGCGGATGTCGTCGGGCGCAAGGTTGATGTGGCCGGGCGTCAACGCGTGGATGTCTTCATCGAGGAGCTCGACGGCCGCGACGAAGTGGTGATCGCATCGCGCGCGAGTGAGGGCTGACGATGGCTGGATCGCTCGGCAAAGACCTGCTCGGCCTCGCGGACTTGTCTGCGGAACAGATCCGGCTGATTCTCGATACCGCCGTTCCTTTCCGGGAGATTTCCGAGCGGCAGATCAAGAAGGTCCCGACGCTCCGCGGCATGACCATCGTCAATCTGTTCTTTGAGGCGTCCACGCGGACGCGAATCTCCTTCGAGTTCGCCGAGAAACGCCTGAGTGCGGATACGGTGAACGTTGCGGTGGCAGGGTCGAGTGTTTCGAAGGGCGAGACGCTGGTCGATACGGCGCGCAATCTCGAGGCGATGAAGATCGACATGGTGGTTATTCGCCATCCTGCATCAGGGGCCGCCAGATTCCTGGCTGAACGGATCGAGTCGAACGTCATCAATGCTGGCGATGGCACCCACGAGCACCCGACGCAGGGGCTCCTCGACTTGCTCACGCTTCGCGACAATTTCGGCGACCTTGCGGGCAAGCGCGTGTGCATCTGCGGCGACGTGCTGCATTCACGCGTAGCCAGGTCAAACATCTGGGGCCTCAGGAAACTCGGCGCCGAGGTCGGCGTGTGCGGCCCTCGATCACTGTTGCCCAATGCCATCGGCGAGATGGGCGTCACGGTGTTCGATCGCATCGAAGATGCAATTCAGTGGGCCGATGCGCTCAACATCCTGCGTTTGCAGCTGGAGCGCATGCAGGCCGGATATATCCCGTCGTTGCGCGAGTACAATCGCGTGTTCGGCGTTACTCGCGCGCGGCTCGACAAGGCGCCGCGCGATCTTCTCATCCTGCACCCTGGTCCGATGAACCGCGGCGTGGAAATCGACAGTGATGTGGCCGACGGACCGCACTCCGTCATCCTGAATCAGGTGACGAACGGCGTGGCAGTACGCATGGCCGTGCTCTACCTGCTTGCCGGTGGGCGTCCCGAGTTGGCCGAGGCGGCCAAGCGAGGAGTCGCCTGATGGCGCGCGATCTCCTGCTCCGTGGCGGACGCATCGTCGATCCTAGTCAGGGTATGGACGCCGTCGGCGACCTCCTGCTTCGGGATGGCCTCGTTGAAGCGTGCGGCGGTAGCCTCAACGCTCCGGATGGTGCCGAAGTCATCGACGTCTCTGGCCATGTGGTTGCGCCGGGCTTGATCGACGTGCACGTGCATTTGCGCGAGCCCGGCCGGGAAGATGTCGAGACCGTCGCGACGGGCGCGCATTCAGCGGTGGCCGGCGGTTTCACGGCGGTGTGCGCGATGCCGAACACGCGTCCGGTCACCGACAATCAGGCAACGGTCGGTTTCGTGAAGCGTCAGGGCGAGGCGGCTGGCTTCGCTCGCGTGTACCCCTACGGAGCCATCTCGGTGGCGCAAAAGGGCGAGACGCTCGCTGAGCTCGGCGAAATGGTTGGTGCCGGCGCGGTTGCGTTCAGCGATGATGGACGCCCGGTGGAGAGCGCACACCTCATGCGCACGGCACTCGAGTATGCGCGTGCGTTCAACGTGCCGGTGGCCGAGCACTGCGAGGACATGTCGCTGGCGCATGGCGGCTCGATGAACGAAGGACTCATGTCAGCGAAGCTCGGCCTCAAGGGGATTCCGGCCGAGGCCGAGGAGATCTACGTCATTCGCGATATTCTGCTGGCGCGCCGCACCGGCGGTCACATTCATCTCTGCCACCTGAGCACGAAAGGCTCGGTGGAATTGGTGCGGTGGGGCAAGGAACGCGGAGTGAACGTCACCGCCGAGGTGTGCTCGCACCATATCTCGCTGACGGAAGCGGCGGTGGACGGGTACAACACCAATGCGAAGATGAACCCCCCGTTGCGCACGGAAACGGATATCCAGGCGCTGCAGGAAGGCCTGGCCGATGGCACCATCGATCTGCTGGTCACCGATCATGCGCCGCATCACTACGACGAAAAGGAACGCGAGTTCGCGGATGCGCCGAACGGAATCGTGGGACTCGAAACGGCGCTGGGCATCAACTGCACGTACCTGCTGCATCGTGGCGTGCTCTCGCTGACGCAAATGATCGACGCGATGAGTTGCAAGCCGGCGCGGGTGTTTCACCTGCCCGGCGGCTCACTCGTGCGCGGCGCGATTGCCGATGTGTCCGTCTTCGATCCGGCGAAACGCTGGACGGTGGATGCATCGCGGTTCAAGTCGAAGGGTCGCAACACGCCGTACGGAGGGCACGAGTTCACCGGCCAGGCTCGGTTGACCGTGGTTGGCGGTCGTGTGGTGTATCGCGCGGCGGACTGATCGGCCGCGTGCGTGCGGCGCGTGCTGCGTTATGATGGCGGCGCGACATGTCACAGGTCGAGCATGGTTGGCCGCCGTCGGAATGCCTGCGGGTGACACCCATTGGCGCAGCGTCGTCGGCCTTTGAAGTGCGATAGAAACAGACTTTCATGAAGGAGTTGCGGGACGTGTCCATAGACGATGTTCGTGGCTTGGTCGCTGAGCGGCAGCGCTTCGATGACTGGCTCGCGGTACTCGAGGCGAAACGTGCGGAGACGCCCGAGCGGGTGTTCGCTCGCGTCTACGCGGATTACGCGGCGCGGCGCGACGAAGTCATTGCGCAACTCGGCGGCCACGTGGCAGGTCTGGCCGCGCTGGGTGAAGAGCTGACGGCCCGACTGGCCGCGATTGACGATGAACTCGCCGCGCACGAGGATACACGAGCGGAGGCGATGCTCCGAACCGCTGTGGGCGAGTACGACGGCGATCGTTGGGAGCAGGTGCGTCTGGAAGTCGAGAGCAGCATTGCCGGCCTGGAAGACCAGCGAACGGCGGTGGCAGCCGAGATTGCGGACGTCCGCGTGCTGTTGGCCCGCGCTGCCAGCGAGCCTGCGGACGGCCAGTCTCGTGAGGGTCCGTCTGTTGAGGGCGAGCTGGGCAACGGTGCGCTCGCCGACGTCGAGCGCGAGGGCCCGGAGACGGCGAGCGAAGCGCCGACGCCG
>JANNEV010000651.1:0-5283 GCA_031379145.1 Gemmatimonadaceae bacterium | reverse complement strand
CAGCGATCACAACCACCGTCGTTGACGAGGCAGAAGAGGACGATTCGGAGCTCGGAACAGACGACGATTGGGCCGAAGTCGCGTCGACGCCTGTCCCATGCGATGCCACCGTCGATCTAATCTATCGTGACAGCGAGGGGGTGAAGTCGAGGAGACGCGTCACGGTTCGTGAGTTTGACTATGCAGCGCCGAGTGGCTACCTCAACGCCTTTTGTCATCTTCGGAACGCACGGCGCACGTTTATCACGGATCGTGTGGTCGAGGCAGTCGACCCGCAGACGGGCGAAGTGCTCGAGTCCTTACACGAATGGCTGAAAGCGAAGTACGACGGCTCGCCCGCGCGCTCACTAGATCGACTTCATACCGCGCAGCGAGACGCCTTTCGCGTACTGCTCTACGTCGGGAAGGCTGACGGCCGTTTTATGGCTGCCGAGCGCGCCGTCGTCCACCGTGTCGCGCGTACGCTCAGCGGTGACGGACGCGTGACGGATGAGCAGATCGACAGCATGCTCCGCGATGTCGACGCGCCGTCGAAAGCCGTCTTCCAGAAGTGCGTGCGTGAGCTTGCCGGCAAAGCGTCCGCCGCTGATCGCGAGACCGTGATGGCCGCAGCGGAGGAGATAGTTGCGACGCAAGCCAAGGTTCACCCGGAAGAGCAGGCAGCACTCCAGTATATGAGCGCGCGACTTCGGGCGACTGACGGCGCGACGGCGTGATGGCCGCGGCTATACGTGGCCGACCCATGAGAAGGCCGACCACTGAATGCCTCAGGCCTCGTTGGACAGCCGCTCGAGATCTGCGTCGCTCGGGCTGTTCAGGCAAGCGAGCGAGAGCTCGATCCGGCGCACGTCGTCGGCATGGCCGTCCCGGTCTCGGCTTGCCGCAGCGGGTAGGCGATTTTTCCTCTTAGCTGAACTTCGATCTCTTCATCGGTCTTCCTCCCCACAGGCGGGGGGCGAAGCCTTAACGTTGGCGCTGAGTTCCCCAGTTGCAACCTGCCGAATTTTTCTGGGGGGATGTCAACCCGAAATGTTGTGGTCGACCTCAGCCGAAGTCCGCAACCTCGCCGGAGAAACTCGTACCCTCTCCACACAATGCAAAAATGCTCCGGTAGTACACTTTTCGACCCGGTCCGTGAACCTCGGGGCTGCAATCGAACGCGGCGATCTTGAGGGCGTCGCGAAGGAATCGCCTGTCGCCGCCGACCTTGCCCTGCAGTGCTAGCGAGATTGCGACCATTAGGGCCATGCGGATGGCCAGTGGACGGGTAAAGGCACTTGCCGGGTCGCTCGAATCCTGGCGCAATAGATATGGGTCCAGCGCGTCAACGATCGTCTTCGGCTCTTGCTTCCATTTCGCCGGCTTCACCGCTGGCAGCATGCCGAGGAGCGCACGAATTGCGCGGAGTGCGCGCTCGGCTTCAGCCAGCCGCTCGCATCTGATCGAAATCTCCGCATAGTCGATGAACGATCTGGCATACCACAGCCGACGTCGAGACGGCCAATCAGCGCCAGACGAGACTCCTAGGAATTCGAACGAGAATGGTGACGCTGGGTAGAGAGACTGCGATCTTGGCGGGAATGCGCCGTCGAAGCCGGATCGGCAGACCCGCTCAAGTTCTCGGTCGAACGGGTAGGGACGCCTTGCGAGAAATTGGGAAACCGCAAAGGCATTGCGCCGCGCCTCTGCGAAAGTCCGAGAAAGCTGGCGTGCGTCATCTGGCGATGAGCGCGCAATGATCAGGAGTCGGAGCCCCCTCGTGAGCGCTATTGGAATTAGCTTCGGGTCCGTTTTGCTGAGCGGGCCTGAATCCTCTTCTCTCATGACACGCCCGAGTTCTTCCTTTGCGCGATCGTAGTTCCCATTCTCGAGTAGCAGGCGGGCTCTCGTAATGCAGACGGCTGCGTTGACCTCGATCAGCTCACTGTCATCGCCGAGGCGACCGAGCTCAGCCTCCTCCGCCAGCGCGAACGTCAGAGCGCCTTGTCGGCTCGATCGGATTCGCGGTATCCGTATGTCCGCAGTTTCCGCGAACCATCCATTGAGTCCATCCAAGCAAGCCCGGTGACCGGCTACCGCTGCGGCTTCTTTGTCACGGAGATTCCACTCGGTGAACTCGATGTAACTGTTGGCCAACGCATCAATTCGACCATCGGGCGCCTCACCATCTGTGGTGCGAGAAACGCGTTCGATGGCGGCTGTGGTGCCACGGCGATTTTGTAGCGACGCGAGGGACGTGGCGAGACGAAAAACCCGGTGAGGAGCTGGAGCCCCCCGGTTCGCGACCAGCAGGCACTGGGTGGCGAGAAGGTGATTCTCAGCAAGGGTGCACACCTCTGCGAGCCGATCGCCAATCTGTCCGAGTTCGCCAGTGAGCTTCCACTTTTCAGGCTCGGCACGGCGGCGAACGTACGCCAACGCGAGCTTCGCAATCTCCTGGGCTGCTCGTCCACGTTGCGCGGAATCTGAGGCGCGCAAACCGACTTCGCAGCAGAGCGCGCGCTTCGACCATGCGCGGATTGTTGCGTCGAGAGAATTGCCGCGCGATGGCGTCTTCGCCTTCAGCGTATGGAGCACTTCTTGCCAGTCACTGCGGTAGGAGCCTGTGGGAAGATGACCAAAGAGGATCCAGCTGATGCGCTCGTGCGCGGAGAGGCAGTCGCGCAGAGTTCCCGCCAGAGGGAGCTGGTCATCCGGGATCATCTTGGTGAGCAGACCTCTGGCCAAATCGATAGCCGATGCCAGGCTCGATTTGGACAACGGATCACTCGGTCGATCGATTAGGGTGGCCGTACGCAGAATGAACCAACAAAGCCGAAGTGCGTCCACTGCATCGGCAATAGCCTCACTGGAGCTTCCAAGCCTCGCCGCGTGAGACCGCTTCCTGAAAGCAGCGATGACGTTCGCAAGGGGCTCCAGCTCGCTGCGCGCAAACCACTCGTTGGTCTCGTAGACTTGCGAGTACTTCTGCCGCAGTGTAGCGACGACAGCGGCGTCCTTAGAGCGCGCATCTTCGCGCGGAGCAGCGCCCTCCGAATTACCGGTAACCTCCGGAACCGCACGAAGCTTGTCTTCGCTTGCTGCGATATCCGCACCCGTGAGCCCACTGAATCGTTCTACCCGCGCCGGCCATTCCTCTAGAGATACCTGATTGTCTCGCAGTCGCTGGTCGATATCTGTCCCGGCCGCAAGAGCTGCACCTAGAGCACGGGCGGGTAAAGATCCGCCAATCGGAGCGATTGTCTCGGCGTTTATCGCCGCACCCGCGACGCCGCGTACCCCCTCGCTCAGGGCATCGCCTCGAGCTTGACTGGCCGCAACGAAGTCTGCGATCCGATTCACATCCGCCTGGATAACTTCCGTGCGCAATTCTCCGAATTGGGCTTTTGGAGAGTTGTCTCCAAGTCCGAGGGAATTGTCTCCAAGTCCGTGAGTCTTCCACCATCGCCGTGTTGTGACATCAAGTTCTGGGACGAAGGGTAGCTCGAAGACCGCCTCCAATAGCCGCCCGAGCTCGTCAACGTAGGCGTCATACGTGCGCCTGCCTTGGCGTTCCCCGGCGTCTCTTGACGCTTCCGTCGTCCGCTCCAGTTCGGCCCTGCTCCAGAGGTGTCCATCTCCAGCGTGAAGCTCGCTGATGACAGGAAATTCGAAGCGTGGCACTTCCGGAAGATATGAGGCCAGGAGAGCTCGCTTGCTCCGAATGTCCGCATCAAGTAGTGGCTTAAGTTCACCAATTGGCACGCGGGAGGTGATGAGGACTGGCTTAGTTCCCTCCTTATGAAGCGCCGGCCAGACGCGGGCGACACCGTCTATGGACTGGATCGAATAGGTCCCGATCACGCATACGGCGTCGGCCAGCCAGCGAATCACGGCGATCGAGAACGCACTGTAGCCGGTACGTGCATCAATCAAGATGTCGTCGAAGTCCGAGCCTTTGAGAGCGGCGCGCAGGAGCTTGAAGAAGTCCCTTCCACCGCGCTCGAAGAACCAGGGCCAATCGGTGTTGAGGAATCGGCGGAGATAGTCCGTGCCCCTACCGATTCTCCCCGGGCCAATCAGCGAGAGTTCGCTACCTCGGTCGGCGAGGAGGGGGGGGACGATGCGAAGCATGTACGACGAGGAAAGCAGCGTTGCGCGCATGGCCTCCTCGAGCTCTCCCTCGTTCTCTTGCGTCAGATCAATCCCTGGTGGAAACCTAGGGTCGTCGAACAAGTCGATGATGCCCGACTTCCGTCTCCAGTTCACGAAGAGGTTGTTGCCAGCCGAGTCAAAGAGGTCGCCGACACCGGGCGCCTCAAGGTCCCAATCGAGGACGAGAACCCGCCTCCCCGACGCAGCCAAGGCGACGGCACTGGTCGCGAGCAGGAAAGACCGCCCCGCGCCTCCTTTGAATCCGTAGAACGCGGTAATCCGTACAGTGCCGGCAGTAGGGCTGTTGTTCACCGGCTCTTCGGCTCGCTCGGGCATCACTTACTTTTCTCCTAGAAGCGAAGTCGCTATGCCCTGCGTCTTGCCGAACTTCAGGAGAGCGACAACACCATCACCGTCGATTGCCGCGTGTGCGCTGATGGTCCAGTGAGGCATATTCTCCAGAGTTTCGACGGCGCCGCCTGGGCACCACACTAGCACTTCTGAGCGATTCTTCGTTGCCGTTACGGCCGGTGCCACGTCTTTTGGGGCGGACGCGAACACAAAACGCACTGGCTTCTCTAGGAACTTGAATGTTCCGCCTTCTTCCTTGAAAAAGAGGCGCAATAACCGCACCATCTTCGAGCCAATGTACTTGGCGACCGCATCCGCATCGGCTGGGGAGACAGCCAGCGCCGGTACCTTCCGGTTTGAGAGACTACAGTTGCTCAGGCGATCGATCAACAGGCCGGCGATCTGTGGACTCCTGTCCCCCGGCATCGTATTCTCGAGACTGTACCAGTCCGCGCTGTGCTCCTTGCCAAAACTTGCAATCCTTGGTGGCAATGCGCAGCGGAACGCGGCTCCCTTGGGCCGTTTCGGCGTGAAGCCGACCGCCGGAATAAAGAATGTTGGTGCTTTATCCGGCGTGGCAGCCTCAAGGCTCACCTTGGCGCATACTGCAGCAAGGGTCCACGCCACGCGGCTCATCTTGAGCATCAGCAAGGGATGTACTTCGTCGGCTGTGTCCGTGAACACTACGACTACAGCAGTCGATCCGGGAGACGCTTCGTTCCACGGAAGCTGCACATCGAGGTGCGCACGCTTGGTAAGGAGCTGCGAGAGGTCCTCGAGAAGCGCCTCGGTCCATCC
>JANNEV010000643.1:0-5820 GCA_031379145.1 Gemmatimonadaceae bacterium | reverse complement strand
GACGGAGCTGGCCGCCACGCTGCTGCAAGGGGCCATCACCGCCGGCCTGGCGGCGCTGTGTGCGCATTTGTATGCGCGCTATCATCGGCCATGGTTCGGTTGGTTTGCCGTGGCGTGGAGTGTGTACGTCGCGCGATTGCTCTGCATTCTCAGTTTCCTGCTTACGACCGATCGCATCTGGTTGTACTGGCATCAGGTCACCACGGGCTGGACGGCCCTTGTGCTCTTGTGGGCGTCGCTGGTGTTCCTGCGACAACCGAAGGCACGGCCTGCATATCTGTGGCTGGCACTGTTCCCGCCGCTCTGGTCGTTTATCGCGATCTACCGACTCGAGCACTTCCTCTGGGCCGCGTTGCCCGCCGTGCTCTTTCTCAGCGGGGCCACGGCGTGGACCGGCTGGGTATTCTGGCGGCATCATCGCCTGGTGGGATCATCTGGCGCACGCTTGCTCGCGTTGTCGTTTGCGCTGTGGGGCCTCCATCACCTCGATTATCCGTTCTTGCGCGCGCAGGGCGCATGGACGCCGTGGGGCTACTACCTCGATATCTGCTTTGAGCTGCTGGTTGGTGCGGGGCTGGTTCTGCTCGTGCTGGACGACCTGGGCCGCGGCGTGCGCGCCCTGACGGCGCTGTCGGGTGACTTGCAGCGTCACGATGCGTCCACCGATCCACTCGACGTGTTGCTCTCGCGTCCCCTCACATTGCCCGGCGTGCGCGGCAGCGCGATGTATCTGTATGCGAGCGACGGCGACGGTGGCGGTGTGAACACCGGAGCGCATGACTTCGCGGCTGATGACTCGTCGGCCGAGCGCGTGGATGGCTCGTCAACAATTCCTCCCGCGCTCCGAGGTCGTTTTGTGCGCGGTGCGGGAACCTGTGTCCAGTGGAGCGATACGCTGCCCAGTGCCGCCCTCGACGAGGCGCTCACCCGGATGCGTCTCACGCGGAGGCCGCAGCTGGTGTCCACCAGCGGCGAGCATCCGTTCGTCGCAGCACTGCCGGTGACGGCGGGCAACACGTTGGCGGGTGCCTTGGTCATGGCTGGCGATATCCGCAATCCGTTCACGGCGCTCGACGATGACTTCCTGCTTGCGCTTGGTCAGCAGGTTGGTGCCGCGTTGGAGCAGTCGGCACTCGATCGGCAGTTGGCGGCGCGCACCGCCGCCCTGGAACAACTGTCCACGCGCATGGTGCGACAGCACGAGGATGAGCGACGGCGCCTCTCACGCGAGCTGCACGACGAGACGGCTCAGGTTTTTTCGGCGGTGAAGATGCAGCTCGAAGCGCTGCGTTCGCTCTTGCCCTCCACGGCGAGTGGTCGGCTGGACCGCTTGTTGGCGTTGGTCGATACGGGCATCCGCAGTATCCGCCAGGTGACCAGTGATTTGCGCCCATCCCTGCTGGACGACTTGGGGTTGTTGCCGGCGCTGCGTTCCCTGTTGAGCGACTTTACCGAACGCAGCGGTCTCCGCACGGTACTACACGCGCCTGACGCGCTGCCGCCGCTTCAGGCCGATGCGGAGCTGGCGCTTTTCCGCGCGCTGCAGGAAGCGCTGTCCAACGTGGCGCGTCATGCGGACGCGACCTGCGTCGTGGTCACCCTCTCCACGCGTGATCGGCTCCTGCATTTGCAAGTGTACGACGATGGACGAGGGTTTTCTGTGGGGCGAGATGGTCGCGTACAAGAGCCGGAAGGGCGCATGGGGCTCACCGGGATGCGCGAGCGGATGCTCGCCGTTGGCGGCCGCGTGACGATCGGTAACGGCGATTCCGTACGCGCAGCGCAACAGCACGGCGCGCCCGGTCGTATCGGCGCGGAGGTACGAATCTCCGTTCCGGTGCATGTGTCGAGCGCACTGGGGACGGATGTGTCGACGTTGGTCACGTCCCCCTGAATGAACGGGACATCTGCCGTGCGCTTCGAGAAGATCTCATGAGCCGACCCATTCGTGTGCTGGTCGCGGACGATCACGCCCTGGTTCGCGAGGGTATTCGGCATGTGCTCGATGCCGAAGCCGGCTTTGAGATGGTGGCGGAGGCATCGAACGGACGCGATGCCGTGGAGCTGGCGATGCAGCATCGTCCGGATGTGGTCGTGCTCGACATCACCATGCCGGAGGAGACGGGGCTTCGCGCGGCAGCCCGACTGCGGGAGCTACTGCCCACGGCGCGCCTGCTTTTGCTCAGCATGCACGATCACGTGGAGTACGTTCGCGAGGGCATTCGCATTGGCGTGCACGGATACATCCTCAAGGATAGCGCGGGCGCGGAGCTGCGTGCGGCGATCCGTGCGGTGCATGCCGGCGGCACCTTCTACAGCCCTGCGGTGGTGCGCCGACTCTCGGCGGGAGATGTTCCGGCAGCGCCGGACACCAAGACGTTGCTTCACCCGCTCACACCTCGGGAGCGCGATGTGCTCCGGCGTGTGGCTCGTGGGCTCACCAACAAGGCCATTGCGGCCGAACTGGGAATCAGTCGTCGGACCGTGGAGGCGCATCGCGAGAGTCTCATGCGAAAGCTCTCCATTCACAATGTCGCGGGACTCACGCGGTTTGCGTTGGAAGCCGGCATAGGCGACGCGAACGACTGACGTGCGGCCTGCACGTCGAGCGTAGACGTTACGTCCCTGTTTCGATGGTGTCGGCGATTCGTGGTGCGGCTGGTCGATCGTAGTGTGCAATGACTCCGCCGCTGCTGGCACGGCTTGATGCGCGTGATCGCGCACTGTTTGCGCGCTTGGTGCTCGACGCGCACTGCGCGCGATCTCGGCGCAGCTTCTGGACCGCCATTACACACCTTGGTGGATCGCGCGGCAGCATCGGACTCTGTCTGATGTCAGCGCTGCTTCCTGGAGTTTCAGCGGCCATCGCATGGCGTGCGTTGCTGCTGCTGGGCGGATCGCACGCGCTGGTCCAGGTAGTCAAGCGGTTCGCCGGGCGCCCTCGGCCCAGTGCCCGCCTGTCGTATGAAGCCCTGATCCTGGTGCCGGACCGCTTCTCGTTCCCAAGTGGACATGCCTGTGCGGCCATGGCGGTGGCGGTGTCCTTCGCATGGGCCTTCCCATTGCTGGCCGTGCCGCTGTGTATCCTCGCCATGTTGGTTGGCTTCTCTCGCGTGATGCTGGGCGTGCACTATCCCGGCGACGTGCTGGTCGGGCAGGCGATGGCTCTGTTGTGCGCGTATGTGATGTTCGCCCTGTGGCCCTAGCGCGACCCACGCCGGTTGCGTGACGGCGGGGCGCTGTGGTCGTCGCTCCATTGACCCCGCGCGACTCCATCCCGACCTCCGCAGTATGGCCCCTTCCGACGCGAGTATCGCAGGCGCATTCGACGCCGATACGAGAGCGGTCCCTTCGCCGCTACGACTGCAGCTGCAATGGTGTCGTCTCGAGCTTGGGCGGGGCGCGACCTCGCGCGTGTCGGTTGCCTTCGCCAGCCCCGATGGCGAGGCGCCACTGGTGTACCGCAAGGAGGCACCCACGTGTGCAGGCGGGGACCTTCGGCTGGCCGTGCTGGCGACGCTTGAAGGCGTCTCCTTCGTCACCGACGGATCCTTCCGTTTTGAGCTCGTCGGCGTGAAGCCGATTCGGGCGTTCGACACCAACCTCATGGTGGTCGCGTTGTTGGCGTTCCGGGAGGGGGTTCCCTCGCGTGTCGTCGGTACCGCGATCAGCGAGGACGACGCGCTCAGCGGCGTGGCCCGCGCGACGCTGCATGCGGTGAATCGGGTGGTCGCGCCCCACCTGACTCGCCTCGACCCGTTCAGGTAAGCGAGCTCGGATCGATTTCGCGCGTCGCGTGGTGTCGGCATGCCCGCGACGGTCGTAGGTTGTCTCTGTGCCTCCGCAGCCGATTCTCCCCGTAAACGGTCGCCGACTCGCCCGTGCTCTGGCCGCGATTATCGCGACCACGATTGGGGCTGCGTGTCGTCCGACCGACGTCGGAGTCGTTCCCCTTCCATCGCCAACACCGGCGTTCGTGTCGACGGCGGCTCCCGTGCCGGTGTCCGGCATCCCAACTACGGAATTGGTCGCGCGTCCGGTATCGCTTCCGTCGGACGACGAGCTGGCGCGGACGGTCGTGGCAGTATTCGGCGACTCTGCCGCGCTACAGGCGGCGGTTGCTTCTGCCGATGCCGACGAGACACCGAGTTGGGATATCGATGTGCGCTCGTACGAAACCCACGAGCGCGTTGCCCACTACGTGGAGCTGTTCTCCAACGGTGCTCGGGCTCGCTTTCAGGAGCGCCTCTCCCGCGGCACTCGCTACGAGCCGATGATTCGGGCGAAGTTACGTGCGAGCGGCATGCCCGAGGACCTGACCTACCTGGCGCTCATCGAGAGCGGATACGATCCGAACGCGTACTCTCGCGCGGCCGCGGTCGGCATGTGGCAGTTCATGACCGGTACGGCGCGTGCGGTCGGGCTCCGCGTGGATTGGTGGATCGACGAACGTCGTGACCCGACTCGGTCCACGGACGGGGCAATCCGTTTCCTGACCGATCTGCAGAAACAGTTCGGATCGTTGTATCTGGCTGCGGCGGCCTACAACGGGGGCCCGGGGCGAGTCGCCCGCGGGCTGAGCAGATTTGCGGGAGAGATGGAAGGTTCCGAGGGTGAGGATCGGTTCTTTGCGCTAGCCGAACAGGACTACCTGCGTGCGGAAACGAAGAACTATGTGCCTCAGATCATCGCTGCCGCGTTGCTCGCGAAGCTCCCGGGTCGCTATGGTCTCGCGGTGGACTCGCTCCCGCCGTTCGCGTACGACTCGGTGTTCGTCGACGCAGGAACGGGCCTGGCCGTCGTTGCCGACGCGGGCGGAGCAACCCACGAGTCCGTTCGGGCGCTCAATCCCGCGGTGTTGCGTGGCGTGTCCGCGCCGGATCGTTCCAGCTGGTTGCGCGTCCCGGTTGGGTTGGGGGAGCGCATCGGTAGCGCGCTCGCGGCAATGCCCGAACTGGAACGTGTGGGATTTCACTCGTTCGTCGTGTCAGGTACATCGGCTTCGCTGGCTTCACTGGCCTCACGAAACGGCATCGAGGTTCGGCAGCTTGCCGCGTTTAATCCCGGCCTCAAGACGGCACGTCGTGGGCGGTTGGTTGCCGGCCAGCAGGTGCGGGTACCAACACGCGCGACACTGGCCTTCGCTCGAGCGGTCCCGGATCCGTCGATTGAGCGGTACGGCGGGGCCGGCCCGGTCTCCTTGGCCCGACGTGGCGTTCACGTCGTCCGTCGCGGGGAGACGCTGGGCGGCATCGCTCGACGATATGGGCTGACGGTAAGCCGACTCAAGTCGCTGAACGGGATCAAAGCCAATCGCGTGGTCACTGGGCAGACGCTTCGTGTTCGGTCGGCCACCGCATCACGAGGGACCAAGAGGCCACTCCAGGTCGCCTCCAAGGCGTCTTCGGCCACGCGTCAGAAAGCCAAGGCCAAGTTGTCGACAACACAGTCACGGCCGAAGTCGGCGTCCAGGAAAGCCAAGTCGGTGAAAAAACCGGCCAAGAAGAAAGGCGCCTCGTAGGGCGCCCTTCTTCCGCACGTGCGTTGCTCCGGAGGTGCCGCTGCTCAGTCCAGGGTACCGCGCCCCCGGTATCCACGCATGACAATGCTCTCGTAGCCGTTGGCTGGATTCACGCCCATGCTGAGGGCGTTCCTGACCGCCCCCGGCCCCCGATTGTACACGAGGAGGGCAAGCTTCAGGTCTCCCTTGTACTCGCGAATGAGGCCGCGGAGGTACCGGAAGCCAATCCGCAGATTGATGTCGGCGTCGAGTAGGTCTTCGCGCGTCACATTGGGCTCGAACTCGCGCGCGGTGCCGAG
>JANNEV010000640.1:0-2477 GCA_031379145.1 Gemmatimonadaceae bacterium | reverse complement strand
GACGGAGCTGTTGGAGATCTCGACGACGCGTCCCACGAACGTCGTGTCGGGGAACGCGTCAATCTGGATGAGCGCGGAGTCACCAACGCTGATGCGCGCCACGTCCGTCTCGTCCACCTTCACCTTCGTCTCCAACACGCTCATGTCGCTGATGGTCAGCAAGGTCGCCGCGTCCTTGTTGAGCGTGCCCATGATGGCCGTTTCGCCTTCTTCGACCACGAGTCGCGTGATCTTGCCGCTCATCGGCGCGACGATCGTCGTGCGCGTAAGGGCCTGTCGCGCGTCGCGCACGGAGGCAACGGCTTGCACGACACTGAACTGTGCCGCTTCGGCCAGCGCCTTGCTGACCTCGGACTGTGTTTTGAGCTGTTCCAGCGCCTCTTCGGACACACCGAGGGCGGCCGACGACTTGAGCGCGAGCTGCCGCTCATAGTTCTTCTGTGCCTGCAGCAGGTTGGCGCGAGACTGGGCTTCCTGCGCCTTGGACGAGGCGAGCGCCGCTTCGGCGCGCTGCAGCGCGGCAGTGACCTGTTCCGGGTCGATCTGCAGCAGGAACTGCCCCTTCTTCACGATGTCGCCTTCCTTGACAGCGAGACGCACGATCTTGCCGGTGACGTCGGCGCTTACGTTCACTTTCGTCTTCGGCTCGATCTGTCCGCTGGCGGTGACCGACGCGACGAGATCACGGGACTCCACCAGCTCCGTCCGCACTTCGACGGGCTTGGACTGTTTCTTCTTGGCACTGACAACGGCCAGGGCTGCGACA
Source organism: Gemmatimonadaceae bacterium (assembly GCA_031379145.1). GTDB lineage: Bacteria > Gemmatimonadota > Gemmatimonadetes > Gemmatimonadales > Gemmatimonadaceae > Gemmatimonas. The sequence continues at coordinate 1,711 of JANNEV010000640.1, read as the reverse complement.
GCGATGACAATCGCGCCACCAATCCCAAACTTGACGGTCCTGGTCATGAATTCTTCCGGTTAGCGAAGGGGACGGCCGACCGCGGCTTCCAGTGCCGTGAACGCCCGTTGAACGTCGTAGACTGCGTTGATGCGATCGGTCTCAGCGCGCTCAAAATCGCCGCGCGCCTGCACCAACTCGACAAGGTTAATGGCACCGACACGATACCGTTCCTGTGCGAGTGTCAGCACGGTGCGGGCGGTGGCCACGTTCTGCTCCTGTAGTGCGACCGTCTGCTGCGATGTGGTCAGCGTCAAGTACGCCGCCGTGACATCGGCCGTGATTCGCAGCTCTTGCGTCCGCAAGTCATTGGCGGCGTTGCGACGCTGCACCGTGGCCTGCTCAACCTGTTGTTCCCGACGGAACCCGTTGAATACGGGCAGCGAGAACGACGCGTTGAGACTGTAGGGGTTTCGGGTCAGCGCGAAAGGATAATTGCCCTGAGTGTCGCGAATGGCCTGTTCCGATGCAGGCGTGAACGCGATGGCTTGACACCCGGCGAGGTTATTGGCGAAGCCAAGCGCGGCCCGAACTTCTTCCGAGCGAATGCAGCTGGAGCGTTGCGAGGCGCTGCTCAATTGGCCAGTGGTGATGAGCTGACCGGTGTTCGTGAATCGGATCGCGTTACCGGACACGTTCGCCGAGAGGGAGAGCGAGGGGTAGTAGCTGCCGCGCGCGGACGCGACGGAACGCTTGGCCCCCTCTTCGCGGAGGCGCAACGCCTCAATCAGCGGATTGCTTTTGTTGGCAAGCCCCAAAATGACCTGCAGGTCTACGCTGGGCAGCGCCGCGAGGTTTGCGTCGAGCCGCGCGCCGGCGATGGGATTGATGCCAATGGCCTGGAACAACCGCACGACCTCAATGGCAGCCTGATTTCGTGCGTTGATGGAGGCCACGCGTTGCTGGCCATCGGCGACCTCGGCACGCTGCACGTCCAACTGGGTACCAGATCCGACCTGCAGGCGCGCGCGGGCGAGCTGGAGTTGCGCTTGCGTTGTCACGAGCAGCGTGTCCTGCAACACGGTACGAGCCTGTGCCTGCAGTGCGGCGAGGTACTGAGTCGTGACGTCGGTTCGAAGCCGCTGATCGGCGGCCGCGATGTCGCGTTCGGTCGCATCCTGGCTGAACTTCGCGCTTCGCCGATCGTTCAGCGCCGCGATGGAGAGATTGAGCGACGCTGATGCGCTCGCGTCGGTGGACAACTGATTGTTGGTGGCGCCGAACGCTTGTCCTTGGAAAAACGTCGGACGACCTTCTCGATAGCCCCCGCCGAAGTTGGTGTTGACACTCGGGAGGAAGGCCCCGTTGGCGGCACGAATGACGGCGGCTGCGTTACGCCGCGCGTTGGTGGCGGTGGCCAGGCCAGGGTTGTTGCGTCGGGCCAATGCCACTGCGTCAGACAGCGTCAGCACGGCGCCGGTGGATGCTCCCGATGCCGACGACGCGGCGCCAGAGGACTGCGCGTTGAGCGTCGGCGCGATCAGCGCGTCGCTGGCGACGGTCAAGGCAAGAGCGGCAGCAAGAATTCGCATGTATGGAGGTCGGGAGGAGGTCATAGGCACGGGGACGTACGCGGCGCCGGAAGACACAGTTTCAGGCAGATCGAGGCACCGAAGGCCAATTACTGTCAGTACACGCGGGGCACGCCACAAACGTTCGCACTGGTCTACTT
>JANNEV010000581.1:0-4474 GCA_031379145.1 Gemmatimonadaceae bacterium | reverse complement strand
GACCGCAAACACGGAATCACCCGTGCGGAAGAGCAACTCGCTCCCACCCCGTACCCAGCGCGGCTCGGCACCACCGTGCACGGAAACGCGCGTTCTCCCGCCACCTTCCGAAAGACTGCGCACATAGACCTCCATCGCCCCACTTTCGTCCGACGCGTAGGCGAGCCATCGGCCATCGGGCGACACGGCCGGATTCCGTTCAGCGTTTGGAGTCGCCAGGAGTGCGCGGGCGGCACGTGGGACATCGAGCGAAGCGATCCAGATGTCCTGATTGTTACCGCGCGCGTTCTCGCGGAACGCCGCCTGCCGGCCGTCGGGAGTCAGACTCAGCTCGAACACCGTGCCCGGCCGCATGACCAGCGGCACCGGCTTGCCGCTGCCGTCGGACGGAATCGAGTGGATACCGCGGCCGTCCGCTCCATTGTGAGCGTAGATCAGTCGCTTCCCGTCCGGCGACCACTGCGCGGACATCGTTGAAGTGTCGAACGTGATGCGCTGCAGGCTGCGCTCGCGCGTACTCCACACCCACGCGTCACCGACGCTGCCATTCCGCGCCCGAGGACTCAGCTCAACAATCGTCACCGCGATCCGACTCGCATCCGGCGAGAAACGAGGGGAGTGATACTCGCGAGGTGGCGCGGGCAGCGTGGTGGTCCGTCCGACTCGATCCATCACGACGAGCTCCGAGCGACCCGACGATCCATTCAGGTACGCGAGCGTGCCCGTGCGCGACACCCCGAGCATGCCGGCCTGCGCGGTGCCAAGCACCACGTTGTCCGGCAGGAGTTTCACCTGACTGGCGATCGGCGCTGGCGTACCGACGATACGCCGTTTCCCCGCGTCGAAGGGAACCCCGAACAACGTGCCGTCCTGCTCGACATACACCAGGTATCCTCCGTCGACGTCGACGAAGTGTGGGCTCATTCCGCGCTGGTCGAGGGACGTCACGACGTTGTCGGTGAGCGAGATGGCTTTCAGGCTCGGACCGGAATCGCTGACGGCGGCAAACACGACAGTGCGTGCGTCGGGAAGCAGCTCAGGGAATCGGAACGCCTCGCCGCGCGCTGAGTCGGATGTCGCGATGACCGTTGGCTGGCCGCCGGTGGCGCTGACGCGCCGCAGCTGTCCAGACGCACTGTACACAATCACATCGCCAATTCCCCACGAGGCTCCGTACAGAGGGTCGGGCCAGTCACAGATCGTGATGACGGCACCACCCGCGAGCGCGACCTTGCGCATCTTGCCGTCCTGACTGAATCCGATCCAACGGCCATCAGGCGAGAAGAAGGGCGCTCTCGCATTCGCGGTGCCGGGGATTCGCTCGGGCTCCACACGGTCGAGATGACGCACGAGCAGCTGCACGCCAGCCGAGTCCCGGCCGTTGTAGGCGATCTGCGACCCATCGGCTGAGAAAGCGATCGGCGACCCGGCCCCTTCGACGAGTGCCACGCTGGGGCCGAAGCTCATGCTGAAGCGAACGATGGGCGCGGGCACGGGCGGTGGGCGATTCGACAGAAGCCAGGCGGTGGCGCCGATGCCGATGGTGGCGAGCACCCATGGTGCCGCGCGCCGCCCGCGCTCCCGTTTTGCGGTCGGTCGCGCCATCGTCGGAGCAGCCGCCGTAAAAGGGCGCGGCGTGTCGACATGTCCCGAGCGTGCCAAAGCCTCCGAGAATTGTGCGGCCGTCGCGAAGCGATCAGCCGGGAATTTGGCCAACGCGGTCAGTACGGCGTCATCGATACCTGGCGGCACCGTATCGCGCAGGAGGCTGAGCGGTGTGGGGTGCTCCGCCAACACGCGCGCCACGATCGCCCGCACGCTGGAGCCCGTAAACGGTGGTTCCCCGGTCAGCATTTCGTACGTCACCGCGCCGAGCGTGTAGATGTCGCTCCGCGCGTCGATGGTGCGTTCGCCCATCGCTTGCTCGGGACTCATGTACTGCGGCGTGCCGAGGCTCACGCCCGTCTGCGTCATGCGCTGGCCGCCGGCGCTTTGCACGGCGAGCGCGATACCGAAATCAGCGACAAGCGCACTGCCATCGTGCAGCAGAATATTCTCCGGCTTGATGTCCCGATGAATCACGTTCTGGCGGTGCGCGTAGTCGAGCGCACCGGCCACCTCGCGGGCGATGCGCACCGCGTCGGCGACGGGCAACTGGCGTTCGCGCTCCAGGCGCGCCCGCAGGGTCTCGCCGGTGACGAGCGGCATGACGTAGTACAGCAAGCCGTCGGCCTCGCCGCTGTCGAGCAACGGCAGAATGTGCGGATGCTGCAAGCGTGCGGTGGTGCGGATCTCGGTGAGAAAGCGTCCGCCGCCAAGGGCAGCACCGATGTCCGGATGCAGCACCTTGATGGCCACATCGCGATCGTGCTTCAGGTCATGGGCGAGGTAGACGGTGGCCATGCCGCCGGCGCCGAGTTCGCGGTCGACACGGTAGCGGTCGGACAGTGCCGTCGCCAGCCGAGTGATGACGTCCCCGTCGTTCAGCATTGGTTTCGGTCCACTCCCGCTTCACCGGCAAGCCGACGAAGGCGAAGACTGTTCGGAAATCGCGATCACGTGTAGGGAAGTATGCCGCGTAGTCGCGCGTGAGGCGAGAACGCCGTGTTTACAATTGCCTGGCTCGGAGCCACGTTGGGGGCGATCGCATGCCCGCGAGGCCCAAACAACCGGTATCCCTTGGCTGACTTCGACGGCGACGGCGTCGTCCCACCGGCATTGCCCGACGCCTACTCATTTGTGGCCTCCCACGACCGCGCGTCCCTGGACACGCTGGTCCCGATGGTCTATCGCGAACTGCGCGCCATCGCACACCGTCACCTTCGCGCGCGCGCCAGGGACGACACGATCAACAGCACGGCATTGGTGCACGAGGCCTATCTCAAGCTGGGGAGGGAGGCTGGCGCGGTATGGCAGAGCCGCGCGCATTTCTTTGCACTGGCGTCGATGGTGATGCGGCAGATCCTCACCGACCGCGCGCGGGCCCGCGTCGCCGAGAAGCGCGGCGGCGTGCAGACGCGCATTACGCTCGAGGAAGACATGGTGTCGGTTGACGATCAGGCCGACTCGCTTCTGCAGCTCGACGACGCGCTCGGTCGCCTGGCGACGGTGGCGCCGCGATTGGTGCGCGTCGTGGAGTTCCGCTTCTTTGGCGGGATGTCGGAGGACGAGATCGCGTCGGTGCTGGGCATCACGACGCGCACGGTTCGTCGCGACTGGGACAAGGCCAGGCTGCTGCTGCGACGCGCGCTGGAGTCATGACCGACTGGCTCAGCACGTCACACTTCCTGCGCCTTGAGCCGTTGCTCGACGCCGCGCTGGACTGTGCGCCGGAGGAACGCGACGCCTTCCTGCGTCGTGTCACGGACACCGACCCGGAGTTGGGGGTCGAGCTGAACGCGTTGCTTCGTGATGCATCGCAGCTGGCGGAACTCCCGCTGCTCGACCAGTCGGCCAGTGGCGTGTTCGCGTCCCTGCTCGAAGAACGCGCGGATGGCGAACTGCGTCGACTGGAAGTCGCATTGACGGACCGATACTCAATCATTCGCCCTATTGGGGTCGGTGGCATGGCCACCGTCTACCTCGCCACGGCATTGCATCTCGATCGACCGGTGGCACTCAAAGTGTTGCGTCCGGATCTCAGTCACGCCGTTGGCGCCAAGCGCTTTGCCCGTGAGGTGCGCCTGGTGGCGACGCTCGAGCATCCCAGCATCGTGCGTGCGCTCGATTCAGGGGAGGCCGCTGGCCACTTCTGGTTTGCGATGCCGTTCATTGACGGGGGGTCGTTGCGGCAACGCATCGCCCGCGATGGCGCGCTGCCGCTGGATGAATCGTTGTCCATTGTGCGCCAGCTTGCCGATGCGTTGGGGTACGCGCACAGTCGAGGCGTGATGCATCGCGACATCAAGCCGGACAATATTCTGCTGTCCAACGGGCAGGCGTTCATCGCCGATTTCGGTATCGCGCGCGCGATCGAATCGAGCGAGCAGGCCTTGACGCATACGGGAATGTCGGTGGGGACACCGGCGTACATGGCGCCCGAACAAGCCGCGGGCGAGAAGAACCTGGACGAGCGCGTGGACATGTACGCGCTCGGCACCGTCCTGTATGAAATGCTGGCCGGCGCGCCGCCGTTCACCGGCCCGAGCCGCACGGCGATCATCGTACGCGCGCGAAGCTGCGATCCGCGCCCGATTCATATCGTTCGCGCGGAGGTGTCGCCGGCGCTCGATCTGGTGATCTGCAAGGCCATGGCGCGCGCGCCGTCGGAACGCTACGCGTCGATGTCGGCGTTTCAGGATGCGATTGCCGCGGCGTCGACTGCGCGGTGACCGGGTGTTCCGGCAGGCGGCGCGGCAGGGGATGAAAGCCCTGCCCTTCCAGGGGTGCGACAAACATCGGTTGCCATCTAGCGCTCGCGTTCTGTTGCAGCACCCTTCAATTAGGTTGCGACCAGTGAGCGCAGCGAACAGGG
>JANNEV010000546.1:0-1797 GCA_031379145.1 Gemmatimonadaceae bacterium | reverse complement strand
GCACCTTATCGAAAACCCACGCCGGAATGTCGAGTCGACCTCGAAGCGCCACCGCACTCTCCGGCTTCGCGCAGCGGCCGCGCGTGCGGGGTGCCGTGGTGCATGACGCAAGAATTGCCGCGATCTGTGTGGCGCACGGTGTGGACACGCTGCTCTCTCGTGACCGGGACTTCACGCTCTTTCCGAAGCTCGAGATCGAGAACCCGTTCGCGTAGACCCTCGCGGCGTGCGACATCTCTCTGAACCAGTTCTGTTGTGTCGACTCCAGAGATTGAGCCGGGGCGCAGGGTGCGCCGCCGATCCGAATGCTGGACAAATGCGGCCAGTGCGTGTCACTGTGCAGGGAACGCAATCTGAAGCGGAGACCCTAACCCGAGAGCCGCTGGATGCTCGCACCACGAACAACTGGGTTCGTCCTGGCTGCACTGGTGGTCGTGGCGCCATCGCGCGTTTCGCCGCACGTATGGCGGTGGCCCACCGCGACGACGTGTGTCCGTACGTCAGCGACTTCGGTTGCCGATGGAGAGTGCTCGGCTGGCCGCTTGCCGCGAAGCAGTGCGCTCGCCGCTCCCGGTCACGATCCGGCACTCGACGGGATGACGGCACGCTCAACGGCGATGGACCGCGTGTACTGGCGTCTCTTGGGGGTGTTCGACGAGCTCACCGGTCAGCCGATTGCCGATGCACAGGTCGACGACATCTCCACCGGTACGTCGACGGCGACGACCAACACCGGGACCATGGCGCTGTCGTTCGCTGATACGAGCGGTATTCTGGTGCGTGTGCGAAAGCTTGGATACGTGCCGCAGTTGCACTTCGTGGCCAGTCCGCTGCGCGACTCTACACCGATCACCATTGTACTGAAACCCTCCGCGCAGTCATTGCCGCTGGTGGTGACCCGTGGGACCTCTCTGCGCACGCCGGCCGACACGGTGCGCAAGCTGGAACTGGCCGGCTTCTACGATCGGCGAATGTCCACGGCCGCGCCATCGCGAGCCTTTGTCACGCGCAAACAACTGAACAAGGTGACAGTGTTGTCGGACCTCACCGCGATCACCGCCCGCAAGTTTTGCCCGAACAACACGTACATCGACGGCATGAAGGTCTCGATGCCGGTGATCAACATGCCCAATCGCACGACCAAGGTGTTTCGCGACGGCATTGACGCGTTGTTGACGCCGGATGAGGTGGAGGGGATTGAGTTCTATACGATCAGCACGGTGCCACCCCAGTACAATGCGACTGCGCCGCCAGGTGCGATGGGTGTTCCCCCGTGTGGCGCGACACTCATTTGGACACGATAGCGATGCTCGTCGGGGCAGATGTCAAACCAGACCGAAGCGTGACTCGTGCGCAGTGTCGTGGCTCCGACACCGAGCACGCCGAGAGATCGGTCTTCGTGTCAGAGCCCGACTGGGTGTACCGCGCGTATGGCCTTACTTAAGACGATCCGTTTGTTGGCGAGTGCCGTCAGGAGTTGCGAGATCACGAGTCCAGCGCCCGTGCAACGGCCAGCATCGCTGGCGCAATTGACCCCGGACAGCCGAACGGAGATTGCGAGAGCAAGCGCTGAGGCCGGCTCCGCCGGTATCGTCCGTTGCGAAAGCGCCGAAGCCATGGCGGACGCGATCGCCGATCTGGCGATGAATACGAAAAGAGTTTCAATCGGGGTCGGTCGACAACTCGTCGCTCATGCTGCGCGATCGCCGACCTCGGCAGCGCCGCCTGACGGGTGGCGGCGTGCGCGCCGAACGTCCTCGCGGAGGAACGGGGCGTCGAGGGGGCCGCACTCATGGG
>JANNEV010000470.1:0-4592 GCA_031379145.1 Gemmatimonadaceae bacterium | reverse complement strand
GGTGTCTCGGGTGGCGACAACGGCCATCAACTCCAGCCCTTCAATGGTCTTGGCGAAGCCCGTCGCCGCGCTCTTCTGTGCTGCACTGAGCGTGGCCGAACCGGCAACGGAGTTCTTGAGGTTGAAAATGTCGCGCAGGTTGCCGTACGGGCCACCCCACTGACCGACGGCAAAGCCGGCGGGATCCAGCTTGTTGGCGCCGGTAATGCCCTGCAGATAGCCGGAGGTGTTGCGGCCTTCCTGCGGCGTGTAGATGTACATCTCACGACCGAATCGGCCGAGGTCGAAGATGTAACCGCCACGTCCGCCGCGGAGCTGGCGGAGGATGCCGGTGGCCTGCAGCTGGAGTGCCTGTGGGTCGGCACTGGCGGCAGCCACCGTTGCAGTATTCGGATTCGTAATGTCGAGTTTGTCACTGCTGCACGCGGCAAACGCCACGGTCGCCAGCGACAATCCGATTGCGCGGGAAACGTTCAAGGCGTTCCTCATGGATGTCGTATGCATTGGCTCAGAACCCCACGTCGACGCTGAAGAAGTACTGACGGCTAGACGGGAACGGGGCAAGATCGATAAAGCGGTTGAAGTTGGAGTTACCGAAGTTGCTGAACTCCGGGTCGTAGCTCCAGTACTTGGACCACAGCTTCAGGTTACGACCGCTGAGGTTGAAACGAAGGCTGTTCGCGCCCGGGATCTTGCTGGCCCATGCGGCCGGCGCCTGATAGTTGAGCGTGACTTCGCGCAACTTGACGTAGGAACCGCTCTGCACGTACGGGCGAATATCGCCGTTGTTGAACGTCTCGTAGCGTTTCTCGCCAAGAGCCGTGAAGTCGCGAGACTGGCCACCCTCGTCGAACAGGTTGTTGGTCATGTTCGCCACCGAGCCACCGTTCCGCCAATCGAGCAGGAATGACAGGCTCAGCTTCTTCCACGAGATGTCGTTGTTCAACGTGGTGGTGTGCACCGGGTTCGAATCGAACAGGAGGGTGTCGCGCACGGCTCCGTTCGCCCCGAGCGGCGCATTGCCCCAGATCACCGTGGAGCGGGTATTGGCCGCAATGCGATTGCGGCCGTAGGTGGCGCCGAAGGAGCCGGGCACCGCGAACGACGGCACCGGGATGTTGTCGGTGCGCTGCACGTTGGCGTTGTAGATCACCCGCGTGGACCATTCGAGCGAACCCTTGCGGAACGGCACGGCCGAGATGACGGCTTCGTTGCCCTGCACCGAGAGCTGTCCACCGTTGATGATCTGGTTGCCCAGGCCGGACGACGGCGGCAGCGGGAACGTCAGCAGCAGGTCGGTGATGCGACGCTGATACCGAGTGAACTCGAAATTGAGGCGGGAACCAAACAGCGTGAGGTCGGTTCCGAACTCGGTCTCGTTCATGGTCTCCGGGCGGATGCCGGTGTTGCCGAGCGTGCCGGCGGATACCAGCGACGCATTGCCGCCAATGAGGCCACCGCTGGCGTACAACACATCGCGGTCGGCGTAGCGCGGGCGGTTGCCCGACTTACCCAGAGCGACGCGGAACTTCAGGTCGTCGATCTTGCTGGTGAGCGGCCGTACGAAGCGGTACGACGCCGAGTACTTCGGAAAGACGTAGAACTTTTCACGATCGCCGTTGGCGCTGGAACGGTCGGCACGGAAGCCGACGTTGACAGCCAACTTCTCACCGAGTCCAAGCAGCTGTTCGTTGACGTAGTACGACTGGTCGCGGAATTCGTTCTTGCCGTTGGTGACGGCGAGATCCTGCGCGCCGAGTGGCACCTGCACCGTGGGCAGCAGTCCGCGGCCGCGCAGCGAATATCCGTTCAGCGTCTGGTTCTCGTACGATCCGCCAACCGACGTGGTGGCCGAGGTGAACCACTTGTTGCCCAAAGTGAACGTCCACACCGCGTTCACGCCCTGGTTCATCTGGAAGCTGGACGCGTTCACCTGATTGGCCGTGCCGAGGAAGTTGTCCTGCGGCTCGAACTGCAGGTAGTTGGGCGAGTACTGATAGCCTTCCTGCTGGAAGCGATCAATGCCGCCCAGGAACGACAGCTGCAGCGAGTTGTGCGCGGTGCTGAACGGCGTGTAGCTGGCGCGGATATTGCCGGCCTGACGCCACACGTTTTCCGTGTTGACCAGCGCTTCCAGCACTTCGAACGGGTTGGACGTTCCCGCGCCGCCGCCGTTGAACGGCATGCGGATGTAGCGGCCGTCCGCGTCACGAGATTGCAGGTCCACAATGGCCGGCGAGTAGCCGAACGTGTAGATCGGGCTGGTGCCGGAATTGTCGTTGCCGCCAATGCCGCGCTGGAAGAAGTTGCGCGTGATGTCGATGCCGGCGCTGAGTGTGACCTTGCTGCCGAGCGTCTGATCGAGGTTGATGCGGGCACCCGTGCGGCGCGCACCCGTGTTGACCATGATGCCCGACTCCTGCCGATCGTTGAGCGACGCGAAGAAGCGGGTGTTGTTGGCGCCGCCCGACGCGGACAGCAGCGTCTCGAACGATGGATCGGTGCGACCATAGAGCTGGTCCTGCCAGTCATAGAACGGGCAGGTCGGGTTGCAGGCGGCTTTCGCTGCCGCATCGCCGATCGATCCACCCACCCAGTCCTTGACTTCGTTGTAGTCCGCAAACTTGCGTGACGACAGGTTCTTGAGCTGGCCTTGGGAGCCGACGCGCTGCGTCACGTTCCAAGTGGCGCGCCCCTGCTTGCCGCGCTTCGTCGTGATGACCACCACGCCGTTCGTGGCGCGCGAGCCGTAAATGGCGGACGCGGCGGCAGACTTGAGCACTTCGATGTTCTCGATGTCGTTCGGATTGAGGTCGGCGAGACGATTGACGACCTGGTCCTGGTTGGAGCCGGTGGATCCCCCCGCGCGGGTGACCGAGCTGGCGCCAGACGAAATGGAGGCGTTGGAGATGATGATGCCGTCCACCACGTACAGGGGATCGCCCTGGCCGAGCACCGACGTGGCGCCCCGAATCTGGATCTGAGCGCCACCACCGGGCGCGCCGCTGTTCTCGAACATGCGTGCGCCGGCGACTTTACCGGCGAGGTTGCTTTCCACCGAACGCGCAGGCACACGGTTGAGTTCGGCTGCACTTACTGTCGAGACCGCTGTCGCGGCAACGCGACGATCGGTGACCGTGGCCGCACCGGTCACGGTGACGCCTTCCAGCTGCAGCACGTCGCGCTCGAGCACGAAGTTGGCCGTGCTTTCGGTTGGACCGACGCGAATGGTCTGTCGCTTAAAGCCGAGTTGGCGGGCGAGCACAAGCGCTTCGCCGGCGGGGACGCGAAGGCGGAACTCGCCCTTGTCGTTGGTGCGGGTGCCAACCTGCTGGCCAACGATACCGACGGTGACGTCAGCGATCGGTACGCCGGTCACAGCCTGCGTCACTTTGCCCGAGATATCCCGGGACTGCGCGTCCGCCCGAAGCGGCAACACAGCGACGATGGCGGCAGCGGCAACGAACTTGAAAAGCCTGCCCATAGAGGGTCTCCGAAGGAGGGGTGCGGAGCGAACGGTACGACAGTCGTGTTGCATCCCAGCTTTCTTAACGAAATTCTAAGCTGAGATGGAACAAACTATGTTACGAACAGCGATCGTCCAGTTCACGTCACCGTGACAATCTGGGCCGGGTGGCGCTTGCGCGAGATGACCCGACCCACTACCGCGCTCAAGCGAAGTGGCGACCTAAATAGCTATCGTGAGCGGTTCGTCCCAGGAGCACCGGCGCGCTCCACCCTACGTGGCGCCGCCGCCGAAGCGCTTGCGGATGGTGACGGTTCGCTCGAGTTCATCCCGCGACTGGAGAACTTTTTGGCGAAGGTCGGGAGCGAGCGCTGGCTGTCGTGCGAGCCAGCGGTCGAGCTCCTGGAGCGCCTCCTCACTGGATTGTCCGCCAATGGTGGCTCCCAGCCAGCTGCCCAAAAAGAAGATCCGGCGGTTGCGCTGAATCCATGGCAGCGTGTCCAGTGCCGGCACGAGAAACGAGCGGGACAGCGTAGCCTGATCAGGATCGTGAAACGATCGCAAGCTCGACGTCACCCACTCCTCGTTCAGGTCGGTGTCATTGAACCAACGGGAGAAGTAGCGCTGCTTCGATGCTGCTGCCGGTCGGGCCGCGTCCGCCACGAAGGCTTGGCGCTTTCCCTCGCTCGTGGAATCTCGCGCCGCCTCGGCGCGCAGGCGTGCGTCCGATGTCGCCGCGCCGCGCGCCACCAGTCGCGTGACGATGGCCCAGCGGGTTGGAGGCCGCAGCGGCAGACCCGCCGCAACGCCAGCATCCAGCCAGCTATCCAGGCGACTGAGCGCCACCGAATCGCGGGCGAGTCCAATTGCCGCATCGAGTTTGGACTTGCGTTCACCGTAGGAGCGTACTGTGTCGGCGGCACCGGCAAGCAGCACTGCTTCGGCACGTTGGCGCAGACTGTCTGCTGCGGGACCGGCAGAGTAGCGCGTGACGGCGGTTCCGATACGCGCCACCAGGGAGCCGGCCAACTGCTCGTCACGCTCCGCCGGGAGCTCGCGCAGCGCCACGCGTGCGTAGCGCAGTGGAGACCACTTCGCCTCGCGCACCAGATCCCACAGTGCGCCC
>JANNEV010000469.1:0-8754 GCA_031379145.1 Gemmatimonadaceae bacterium | reverse complement strand
GCCAGCGCAACCGTGGCGATGATGCCGCCCACATAGCTCTCGAAGATATCGGCGCCGAGTCCGGCCACGTCGCCCACGTTGTCGCCGACGTTGTCCGCGATGGTCGCCGGATTGCGCGGGTCATCTTCAGGAATGCCGGCTTCGACCTTCCCGACCAGATCCGCGCCAACATCTGCCGCCTTGGTGTAGATGCCGCCACCCACTCGAGCGAACAGCGCGATGGACGAGGCTCCCATCGCGAAGCCGGAGATGATCTCGGCGAAGAGTTTGACGTCGGAGTTGAGCTCGGCCTTGGCGAGGGTACTGAACACGAGCGCCACGCCGAGGAGGCCCAGGGAGGCCACGGCCAGACCCATGATGGAGCCGCCCCCGAAGGCGATGAGCAGCGCAGCGCTTTGGCCGCTGGTACGAGCGGCATCGGCGGTGCGCACGTTGGCCGCAGTGGCGCCTTGCATGCCGATCCAACCACTCGCGATGGAGCACAAACCGCCAAAGGCATAGGCGATGCCGGTTTTCACGCCGAGTGTCCAGGCGAGCAAGCCGGACACGACGACGAGAAAGGGGAGGAGCACGACATACTCTGCACGCAGGAACGCCATGGCTCCAACGTGGATTTCGGTGGCGATGTCCTGCATCGCCTGCGTGCCAGCCGGCTGCCGCCGAATCGACGTGAAGGTGAAGAACGTGGCAAGCAGGCCAACAGCGGCCGCCGCGAGGGAGAGTACGGGGAGTGAGGCGAAGGGATTATCGATCATCCCTGAAAAATGGCACGGTGAACGCCGAAGGTCACGCCCCCCGTTCCGGATGGCGTGACCTTTGAACGAACCAGAGCCCATCGACTACTGCTGGCAGGCGCCCTTGGGGTTGGGTTTCGGCTGGTCGACGGTCAGACGGGGACCGCGATTGCCAACCGTGTTGGCCAGGTCGGCCACGAACTTGGCGATGCGGGCCATGTGGGGGTAATCGATGTACTGGGGCTCGTCGGCCAACTGGTGGTAGTCGGAGTGCCCGCCGGTGGTGAAGAACGCAATCGGAATGCCGTACCGTGCATACTCGTAGTGGTCGCTGCGGCAGTAGATGTTCATCGGGTGACCGTTGGCATCCAGCGCATAGTCGAACACGAACTTGTGGTTGCCGGTGGTGTTCACCTCTTCCACCAGATTGCCGAGCTCCGTCGAAAGCCGACGGGAACCGATGACCTGGAGATAGTCCTCATTGCCGCGCAGCACCGCGCCGTCCTTGGTCTCACCGGTCACGTCCCACGCATTGCCCCGACCAACCATGTCCATGTTGAGCTGCGCCACGATCGAGTCGCGGGAGACCGTCGGATGATCCGTAAACCACTCCGAGCCCCACAGCCCCTTTTCCTCGCCGGTATGCCAGACGAACAGCGTCGAGCGCTTGGGCTTGACCTTGAGTGAGGCCATGTACTCCGCGATTTCCAGCACGGCCACCGAGCCCGATCCATCGTCGTCGGCGCCGTTGTAAATGGAGTCGAGGCGCGACGGGTTGGCCTTGCGCCACTCCGCCAGGCTGGCGTTGATCTCTTCCTGCTGCGCAGCGGAGGCGAGCGTCGAGCTGTTCTCCGCGCCGCCGGGCCGCACGATGTGCGTCATGATGCGCATGGAGTCGTGATCGACTGCACGGGCGCTCCGGCCGATGTGATCGTTGTGCGCGCCCACCGCGACAAACTGTGCTTTCAATTTGGCATCGCTGCCGGGGAGCATCGCCACCACGTTGCGCGCGGGAAACTCCACCGGGGTCAAGCTGATGACCGCGTTCACCGCAACCTTGGCGCCCACGGTGCCGACGGTGAGCTCAGCGACCGGCTTGGTGAAGAGCTTGCTTGCCGCGCCGACCATGACAAAAATGCGAGTCGGCGCGCCATCGCCCTTGTCGACAAACTGCGAGGGTCGCGCCAGGAACCCAAGCACGCCGGCGCCCTGAGGCGGAACCAGCAGGACGACGCCGGCGGCACCCGCTGGAGCGACGGAGGCGCCGTTGATCGCCATGTCAAAGCCCGCGTTGCTGAGCGGAACCGTCAACGCCACCAGTTTTCCGGCGGCCTGTTCTGCGGTGAGCCTGGTGACCGTATCGCCCACGACGCCACCGAAGATCAGCTCCGCCTCTGCGAGATTCAGTGTCGCGCTTCCCGACGGGACCCATTCCTTTCCGAGCGCGAGTGACGCGCCACCGACAATGAGTGACGACATCGGATCGATGGCTCGTGACTTGAGCGGCAGGGTCTGAAAGAACGTGCCGTTGTCGCCTGCTGGGAGCAATCCGATTCGCTTCACCTCGGCGGCGATGTAGTCGGTACCCATGACATTGCCCCTCGTCCCTGCATCGCGACCCATCATCGAGTCGTCGGCGAAGATGTAGAGCCGCGTCATCAGGTCCTCGACCGATATCGCGGACTTCGTGGGCTTGCCGACCATTTTCAGCGGCAGCGCGCTGGCGGGCGCGGGTACAACGGGAATCGGCGCCGGCTTGGGCGCGTCCTGCGCGGCGAGCAGCGCTGGAACGAGCAGTGCAGCCGAGAGAAACAGAGGACGATTCATTGGGATGCGGGAGAGAGAGTCAGGGAACGACAGGTGGCGTTTTGAAGATCGCGCCGCCTTTCATGACAAACGCGACTTTGGCCAGCTTGGTTACATCATCGAGTGGATTTCCCAGCACGGCGACGATGTCGGCCAGCTTACCGACGGTCACGCTGCCAAGTTCCTTCTCGGCGCCCAACAGAGTCGCGGCGTTCATGGTCCCGATGGTGATGGCGTCCATGGGCGATGCACCAAGGATGTCCACCATGTACTTGAATTCCTCGCCGTTGCGTCCGTGGATGTCGCTGGTCGCGTCGGTGCCGAGGGCGAATTTCACGCCGCTCTGGTAGGCTTTGCGTAGTCGGATGCGTCGATCGCCAGCGATGGCCTTGGCCTTGGCGATGGAGTTTGGCGGGACGCCCTTTCGTGCGCCATCGGTCACAATCTCCTCAAGAATGATCAGCGTTGGCACGAGATACGTGCCGTACTGCTTCATGAGTGCGATGCCGTTGTCATCGACCAGACTTCCATGCTCGATGCTGGCGACGCCCGCCTTCACGGCGCTGTTCAGCCCTTCGCCAGCGTGCGCATGCGCCATCACTTTCCGTCCGAGTCGAGTGGCCTCTTCGACGATGGCCTTGAGCTCTTCATCACTGAACTGCTTCGCCCCCACCGCGTCACCGACGGAGAGAATGCCGCCCGTCGCGACCACCTTGATCTGGTCAGCCCCATACTTGACGTTGAGTCGCACTTGCTTGCGGGCCGCATCGACACCGTCGACGATCGCTCCCGTACCGGGGATCTGCAGGTTGGGACTCCAACCGTTCACGTCTGCGTGACCGCCCGTGCTGCCAAGGGCGGGGCCTGCCGCGTGAATGCGGGGGCCAGGAATGAGCCCGCGGTTCACGGCGTCGCGAACCACCACGTCCACGTAGTCGGTGCTGCCCGCCTCCCGCACCGACGTGAAGCCGGCATCGAGCGTCTTTCGGGCATTGATGGTGGCATAGATCGCGCCATGTGCCGCCGTTTCCTTCAGCACGGCCAAGTCACCCCCGTCATTGTCGATGGAGGTGAGATGCGTGTGCATGTCGATGAAGCCGGGGAGCAGCGTGTAGCCGGCGAGATCCACGATCCTCGCACCTGGCGGAATCCTGACCTGCGCGGCCGTACCGACCGCGATGATGCGTTCGCCTTCCACCAGCACGATCGGCGCGCTGATCTGCGTACCATCACCGATGATCAGGCGGGCGGCTTTCAGTGCCGTCACGGGCGCGCGCTGCGCCACCAGCGGCGCTGACACGGCGCCAATGAGGCCGAGCATCATGGCCAGCCAAGCGGCGGGCACGAAGGGAACGGGTCGGGACATCACCCGGACGGGGCGGAGGGAACGCAGGAGGAATGGTCGCATGGCCCGAAAACTATCGTGCGTGGATCCTCAGCGTCCGAACGTGCTCACGGCCTTTTCGGTGCCGTCGGCCAACCACAATTCGACCGCCTTGGCCATGCGCTCGTATTGGGCTTCCACCAGCTCGCGCTCATCGCGAGGCATGGTGTGGAGCACGAAGTCGGCGAGATCACCGATCGTGCGTCGTTCATCGACCGGTCTGATGCCGATGCGGAGTCGCGGGTACACGGCCGACTTGAGTTGAGCCTCAATGCTCTTGAGGCCGTTGTGGCCACCGGGACTGCCGGCCGCGCGCAGGCGATACTCGCCCACGGGAACGGCCACTTCATCCACGACAACCATGAGGTCCTCAGGGGGCGCGAAGCCTTCGCGCTTGAGGAACGGTCGCAGCGCGCTACCGCTCAGGTTCATATAAGTCTGCGGTTTGACGAGCCGCACCTTTTTGGTACCCACAAGGCCGGATGACGTGAGGCTATCTCCATCCTTGCGCCAGGCATCGCAGTGCCATTGGCGGGACAGGTGTTCGACAAACCACCAGCCGACGTTGTGGCGGGTGTGCTCGTATTCGCGCCCGGGGTTGCCGAGTCCGACGATGACTTTCATGCGGGGAAGACGAGCGGGGCGCGGCACGCGCCAGCGTGGGGTCACCATGCTGAGAGCGTACCGCGCCCCGACGTGAATGCGGATGGCGACGCGTTACTTCGTATCGTCGGCCTTGACCTTTCGAATGACTTCCGGCTCGGCGATGTTGCTCTCGGACGTGGCCGCTTCGATGCTCGCGCGTGACTGACCAACGACGCACACGGTGGCGGTCGCGTCATCCAGCACCTTCACGCCGGCCGGGAGCACGAGCTCGGAGACGTGGATCGACTTGCCGACCTTGAGGTGGGTGACATCCACATCGATGTGGTTGGGGATGTTGGCCGGATCGACGGCGATGTGCAACTGATGCAGCACTTGGTCGAGAATGCCGCCTTCCTGACGGACACCGTCGGGAACGCCCACGAAGACCAGCGGGCAATACATGCTGATCGTCTCACCGACCACGAGTTCCTGGAAGTCGATGTGCATGATTTGCTTCTTGTACGGATGGCGCTGAATCTCGCGGATGAGCGTCTTGGAGACGGCGCCGTCGATGCTCAGCTCAATCACCGTGGCGCTGGTGGAGATACGGCTCAGCAGCTTGTCAGTCTCGCGGGCGTTGATCGTGAGCGACATGGGCTGACGACCGTGCCCGTAGATCACGGCCGGGATACTGCCAGCCATGCGAATCTTGCGAGCGGCGCCCTTGCCATTCTCGGAACGGGCGGACGCGTTGAGTGCTGCGGTGGTGGTCATGCGGATAGTCCTGTGTGTGAAGGTGGCGCGGGAGTAGCGCTCTGTTGCCGTCCCGCCGCTCGACTGCGGACACTGCGGCTACGTTTACTCGAACAGCACGCTGACCGATTGGTCGGCGTTGGTGAAGCGGATGGCCTTGGCCAGCAGCTCGCCTACGGACAGCACGCGAAGCGACGGGAAGCGCCGCTCGGCGGGCAGGTTGATGGAGTCAGTGACGATGACTTCGGTAATTGGCGCACTCGTCAGCCGTTCGACCGCCGGGCCGCTGAACAGCGCGTGCGTGGCGCAGACGTAGATATCGTTGGCGCCCAGCTTCTTGAGGGCGCGCGCGGCCTCGGAGACCGTGCCCGCCGTGTCGATCATGTCATCGGGGATGAGACAATCCCGGCCCTCGACGTCGCCGACCACGTTGACGACTTCTGCGACATTGGCCTTGGGGCGTCGCTTGTCAATGATCGCGAACGTCGCGTCGAGTCGCTTGGCGAAACCGCGCGCCATCTTTGCGGACCCGACGTCCGGCGCGACCACGCACAGGTTGTTGAGTCCTTTCTTGCGGAAATAGTTGGTGAAGACGGGCGCGGCGTAGAGATGGTCCACCGGGACATCAAAAAAGCCCTGCAACTGATGCGCATGGAGATCCAGACCGAGGACGCGGTCGGCGCCGGCTTTTTCGATCATGTTGGCAATGAGCTTGGCTCCGATCGCAACGCGTGGCTGATCCTTGCGATCCTGCCGTGCGTAGCCGAAGTACGGCAGGACGGCGGTGACGCGGGCGGCAGACGCGCGCCGGGCGGCGTCGATGAGCAACAGCATCTCCAGCACGTTCTCGGCCGGCGGATTCGTGGACTGCACCACGAAGACGTCGGCGCCGCGGATGTTCTCGTCGATGCGCACGAAGATCTCGCCGTCGGCAAAACGCGAGCACGTCACCTTGCACGCCTCGACGCCCAGGTGGCGGGCCACCTCGTCGACGAGCGGTTGGTTGGATGTACCCGACAGGATCTTGAAACCGCGCGACGACGAAAGCCCGTCCATGCGAGTAAATCCCGGAAAAGGCCAGACTATGGTTACGGAACGTCACGAACAGGGGCGGAGTGTCGCCGGTACCCTGAATCAAGGCGCGGCGGCTCCGTCCCAGCACTGAACAGCCACCAAAGTTATCCCTGCGCCACGAAGAACGGGAGGGCCAGGCCGGGCCGAATGAGCGCCGCACCACAGATCCTTCGCCTAAACGTGACACTCCTGACGCCAAACCTCGATGGAATCCTTACGATCCCGACCGACCATCCGGCGGTTCAGGTGCGTTCTGTTTTCCCTCACTTCCGCTCCCAATGGCTCCAAGTGGTGTTTTCTTCCGGCATGTCCTCGCCCCGGCGATCGTCGGGGCGTTGCTCTTTAGCGCACCGGTCCAGTTACGGGCGCAGGCGACGGAGGGCTTTGTCGCCGGCACCGTTCGTGTGACCGCCGGAGCACCCGTGGTGGGCGCGACGGTCACCGCCAGAAATGAGGCCACCGGCACCCAGCAGAGTCGGCAGACGGACTCTCGTGGCCGCTATGTGTTTGCGCAGCTGCCCATTGGCGGCCCGTACACGATTTCGGTCAGGCAGTTGGGCTATCGGCCGGCACGCCGGTCCGGTTTGATGCTCAATCTCGGGGACCGCGTGACCCTGGACATCGGAGTCGAGCCGTCTGCGGTGGAGCTGTCGGCGGTGGACGTGAAGGCCGATCGCGAGAGCAAGCGTGCCGAGCGCGTTGGTGGGAGCACCGTCGTGTCCGAGAAAGAGATTCGTCAGCTTCCCATTCAGGACCGGTCGTTTGCCGACCTCGCGATCCTGGCGCCGACGACCTCGCGCGCGGGAACGGGAGGCATCATCACGTCCTCGTCGAGCATCGCGGGTGGCCGCGTGACGGGTACGGACATCCGTGTGGACGGCGTGCAGGCCAAGAACACGATATGGGGCGCGGGCTTCGGTCGAGGACCCTACTCCATTTCTGTGGAGGCCGTGCGTGAGTTTGAAGTGGTCACCAACGTGTATGACGTGACGCAGGGGCGTCAGGGCGCTGGTGCGGTGAACGTCGCGACGCGCGCCGGCACGAACACAACCACAGGCTCGCTGTTTGTGTACAATCGCAATCAGGACTTCACCACGAAGACGAATTTCCTCGGGCAGAACATTACCAAGTTCGACAACCTGCAGTTCGGCGGTTCGATGGGTGGTGCGATCATCAAGGACAAGCTGCACTATTTTGCCGCCTACGATCGTCAGCAGGTCGCGGAGCCGTTTGCCACGTTGCAGGTGGAGAACACCGCCGATTGGTCACGCCTGCAGGTCGCTCCGGACAGTGTGACGCGCTTTCTCGACATCCTGCGCCGTTCGTACGGGCTGCCCGCGGGTCAGCAAGTCGGGACGTTTGACCGGGCCAACACACTCAATACCGTATTCGGCCGCCTCGATTGGCAGATGGCCGACGCGCACCGCGCGACCTTTCGCACCACGTTTTCGAATTTCTTCTACGATAACTCCATCCCGGATCGCGAACTCTCGGTGCTTGAGAGCCGCGGCAACCAGAGATCCCGCGAAATCCAGTCGATGGCGTCGGTCAAGTCGAACCTCGGCAGCCGGCTCACCAACGACGTGCGCGTCGCCTACACCAACCGCATTCTCGAGAACGAGCCGAACACGCGACTGCCTCGCGGCTGGGTGAACGTATCGTCGACGTTGCCGACCGGCAGCACCGGTGCCAATCAGATTCTGCAGTTTGGTGGGCAGCGCACCAGCCCGGAGCTGCAGACCGAAGAGTCGTACCAGTTCGTGGACGTGCTGCGGTTGGATCGGGACAACAGCGCCTTCACCTTGGGCACCGACCATTCGCTCAACAACCTGTCGATGTTTGTCTCCATCGAGACCGACGGCTTGTTCCAGTTCCCCAACCTTGCTGCGCTCGAGGCCCGGCGACCGTCCTCCTACGCGCGTCTGGTGCCGCTGCAGGATCTCGAGCCGCGCATGCGCCAGTGGGTGTACGACGGTGGTGTGTTCGCGCAGGGTGAATTCCGCGTACGTCCGAACCTCAATGTGACGGCGGGATTGCGGGCGGATTTGTCGGCGTTCCTCACTGGCGGGAACCCGAACGCCAACGTGGACGCGGCGTTCGGCAAACGTACCGACTTGACCCCCACCGACATTGCCTTGCAGCCTCGTGCACAAATGACGTGGACGCCAGGCAAGTCCGGCACGAATCTGGTGCGACTGGGCAGCGGGTATTTCACGTCGCAGCCGCACTACATGGCACACATCAACAATCTGCTCAACGACGGCTCGCAACTGGCCGATGTGTTGCTGACGGGCGCTGCGGTGCCGACGCCAGACTTCAACGCGTATCGGCAGTCGTTTGCGAACACGCCAGGGATTCCGCAGGGGAGTGGTGCGAGGCCGGCCTACATCAACATGTTCGGCCCCGACTTCAAGGTGC
>JANNEV010000406.1:0-8335 GCA_031379145.1 Gemmatimonadaceae bacterium | reverse complement strand
GCGGGTTCGCGACTGCGCGACTCTACCTCACCGGCGCCAACCTGGTTACGAGGACCAAGTACGACGGATTCAATCCGGATGTCAGCAGCGGCGGTGTGGGTTCGTCGAATCGCGGCGTGGACATCGGCGCTTATCCGCTGGCACGCGCCTTCACGCTGGGCCTGACCGTCGGCTACTGAGTACTCATGCGCTCGCGCGGGTGGCGCGGGCGTTCCCACTTCGGCATCGTCGCCAGAGGCGTCTGTGATGAAACGTTCCTTGACTGTAGCCGCGCTGAGTTGTCTCGCGCTGTCGGCTTGCAGTGACAAGTTCCTGACGGAAGTCCCGATTGACTTCGTGGGTCCGACGAACTTCTACGCCAACGCGGGAGACGCGCTCGCCGCGACGAACGCCGCGTACGCCTCGTTCGTCACGCTGCCGTCGCCGCTCTCCAACGATGGCTACTACGGCCGTAACTTCTTCATGATCGTGGAGTACCCCACCGAGGTCGTGACGAATCGACTCAGCGCCGGCAATGAGCGCAGTCTGTTCGACAACTTCAACTCGATCATGAACCCGGCGCATCCGTACCTGCAGTCGGTCTGGCAGTCGGCGTACGCGGGTGTCAATCGCGCCAATGCCGTGATCGGACGGGTGCCCGCCGTGCCGATGGACACGGTCCTGCGCCGCCGGTTGGTTGGCGAGGCCAAGTTCCTGCGTGCACTGCACTACTACAATCTGGTCAGCCTGTTCGGCGGCGTTCCCATTCGCCTGTCAGAAACTGTCTCCCTCGACGATCTGGAAACGCCGAGAAGTCCGGCAGACTCGGTATTTCTGCAAGTCTTCAAGGATCTCGAGGAGGCCGCCCTCGTGCTCCCGGAGCGCTCGGCGCAAGCTGGCGCCGACTACGGCAGAGTGACACGCGGTGCTGCGCGCACCTTGCTGGCAAAGGCGTTGCTCCAGGCCGCAGCCACGGGAGCTGTCCCTGCCAGCGCCAATCAGCGTGCGGCCGACTTGCTCCGACAGGTGATCGCCTCCAACGAGTATGCGCTCGATCCGAACTATGGGAGTCTGTTCGATGGGTCGAACGAAAAGAGTCGCGAGATCATCTTTGCGCTGCAACACATTCGTGTTGATGGCGCCGGCGGTCGCTTCGGACAGTGGATCGCCCCCGCGCCTCGCGCCGGATCTGCGGTGTTTCCTGGCGCATTGACGCACTTTTCCGTGGAGTGGCCGTTCTTTCAGTCGTACGCGGCAACGGACGTTCGTCGCAATGCGACATGGCTCATGTCCTTCGTACAGGACGGTCGCACGGTCACGTTCCCGGATGTGCTGCCCACGGCGGCAGCGGATCGGACGGCACTCAATGATCGTTACGGTGGCCAGACGGGTGGTCCGGTACAGCGAAAGTACCTGGATCTCGCGGCGGTGTCCGGCGCAGAAGGAATCGACTACGTGCTGCTCCGCTACGCTGACGTGTTGCTGATGCTGTCGGAGGCCGTGAGCCGTGCCAGCGGCGTAACCGCTGAGGCGTACAACGGCGTGAACGCTGTTCGGGCACGTGCGCAGGTGCCCGCGCTGGTGGCGGGTCTGTCTCCCGCCGCCTTCCGGGACAGCCTGTTCGTGCAGCGACGCTTTGAGTTCGCGACGGAAGGCCACGGGGTGTTCGACAGCCGACGCCACTGGGACTGGGCCAAGGCCCGCGTGGAGGCCAACATGGCGTTGACCGGCGCCACCGGTGTCGGCATCAATCGGACCACGTTCACCAGTCTCGTGCCAAAGCTCAACTCGGCGCCCATCGACAACAAGTGGCGGTTGTTTCCCATCCCGCAGCGCGCCATTGAACTGAATCCGAAGCTGGCGAGCAAACAGAACCCGGGCTGGTGATGCACATGAACGCCTACCCACTCTGTCTGGTTGGGCTGCTCCTGTCGCTCGGGACTGGAGCAGCTTCTGCGCAGTCGAGCTTCTCCTCGTCGGCCGTGCCTCGTACGCTGCTCCTGCGCGGCTCCACACTTGCGGCGTCGCGCGCGCGCTCGGGCGATGCAGATCTCAAGCCCGCGGTTTCGAAGTTGAGACGCGACGCCGAAAAGGCGCTGTCGGCGCCCCTGTTGGCGGTCACTGACAAGAGCACGCTGCTGCCGCCCAGCGGCAACGCTCATGACTACTACAGCCTGAGTCCGTATTGGTGGCCCGATCCAGCCAAGGCTGATGGACTGCCGTACATTCGCAAGGACGGGGAAACGAATCCTGAAAGCAAGCGCGATCTTGACCAACCGCGCATCGCCGCGATGAGTGATCGCGTTGAGACCTTGGTTCTCGGCTGGTGGTTTACCGGCGACCGTCGCTTCGCCGAGCAGGCCGCACGACAGCTGCGAACCTGGTTTCTCGACTCGACCACCAGAATGACGCCGCACCTGCGATACGCGCAGCTGGTGCGCGGCAACGAGAAGGAGCGCGGATCTGGAATCATCGACTCGCGTGGACTGACCGACGTCGTCGACGCAATTGTTTTGCTTGGACAATCCACCGTGTGGAGTGAGGCTGACGACCGCGCCATCCGCCAGTGGTTCGGCGAGTATGCAAGGTGGTTGCGCGAGAGCCCCAACGGGAAAACGGAGCAGCGAGCCGCGAACAACCACGGATCGTGGTATGCCGCGCAGGTGGCAACCTTCGCACTGTTCGCAGGAGATACGGTCGAGGCCCGTGCCACCGTCGCCGGTATCCGCGATCGCATCGCGGCACAGATCGACTCCGGCGGACGGCAGCCAGAGGAATTGACGCGCACCCGTTCCTTTCACTACAGCAACTTCAACCTCATCGCGCTCACGCGTTTGGCCGAGCTCGGCCGATTGCTGGACATCGACCTCTGGAAGTATCGCGCGCCATCCGGCGGCAGTCTGGCCGCTGCGATCGATCGGTTGGCGCCCTTCGTCGATCGGCAGAAAGAGTGGCCCGATCCGGAACGGGACGAAGTCGATGCGGATGTGCTGCTCGACACCTTCCGCAAGGCTCGCGCCGCACTCGGTGACGCGAAGTACGACGCGGTCATTGCGCGCATGCCGGCGGACAAGATCCGATCCGATCGTTCCGTGCTGATCTACGCCGGCGCGAGGCCGTCAAGATGAGCCGTCGCGAGTTGAGCGTAAGTCGCGCGCTGGGTCGCGCCGCGATCACTGCCGTCGTGGTCTGGACTGGGTGTCTGTCCGTCAGTAGCCGGATGCTCGCGCAAGACGCTCCTCCCATCGGTGGCACGCATCCGCGCATCTTCTTGAGCGGAACCGAGGCAGCGTCCCTTCGCACGGACGCGCCGCGCTATCCGCTGTCGGCGCGTACACTCGTCGAGACTCGCGCTCAGGTTGAGCGAGCGATGTCCGCGGCCATCGACGTCCCCACCCCAGGGGAAGCGGGGGGATACGCGCACGAGCGGCACAAGCAGAACTATCGGGACATGCAGGCGGCAGGCACGCTCTACGCGATGAGCGGCGACCGACGGTACGCGATATGGGTTCGGGATGTGCTCAATCAGTACGGTGTGCTCTATCCGACGCTCGGCGCACACCCACTGGCCAAGAATCAGGCGCCTGGCAAGCTCTTTCATCAGTCGCTCAACGACGCGAACTGGTTGGTCGCGGTCGCGATCGCGTACGATTGCATCTACAACGCGCTTACCGATGCCGAGCGCGCGAGCATCGAAGGGAAAGTATTGCGTCCCATGGCAGAGTGGCTGTCGGTCACACAGGCCAGGGAGTTTGACCGCATTCACAACCATGGCACGTGGGCTGCGGCTTCGGTCGGTATGCTCGGCCTGGTGCTCGGTGACACCAGTTACGTCAATCGGGCCTTGTACGGCACCAAGCGAGACAAGAGCGGCGGTTTTCTCCGACAGCTCGACCTCTTGTTCTCGCCCGACGGCTACTACATGGAGGGGCCGTACTATATCCGGTACGCGCTCTTGCCCTTCTACCAGTTCGCCGAGGCGATCGAGCGCACCATGCCGTCGGTACGCATCTACACGTATCGGGACAGCATCCTGAAGAAGGCGCTCTACTCGGCGGTGGGTACAGCGTTCCCAAACGGCGTGTTCCCGCCCATCAACGATGCCTCTCGCACCATGGCCATCGATGCGCCGGAAGTGGTGCTGGCGCTCGATCTGGCGTACGCCAGATACGGTGCCGACACGAAGTTGCTCGGAGCAGCTGCAATTCAGGATCGCGTCATACTTTCCGGGGCTGGGCTGCGCGTGGCGCGTGACCTCGCCGCACGTCCCGCAACACCCGCCATGGATTTCGGCAGCCTCGAATTCACCGACGGGTACGACGGAAAGCGGGGTGGGTTGGGAATTCTGCGAGAAGGTACTGGCCGGACGGCCACGATGCTGCTCATGAAGTACGGCGTGCATGGGGAAGGACACGGACACTTCGACAAGCTTCACTTCAGCTTCTTCGACGGTGGTCGTGAAGTCGTTCCGGACTACGGGTTCAGCCGGTGGATCAACATCGAGCCCAAATTCGGAGGGCGCTACCTGCCCGAGAATGACTCGTACGCCATGCAGACGATCGCGCACAACACCGTTGTGGTCGACGAGCGCACGCAGAACGATGCGAAAGAGTCGGTGGACGAGAACGCGTGGCCCGAGCGTCATTTCTTTGGACGAGGGCCGGCTGGCGTCCAGGCCATGAGCGCGCGTACCGATCGGCACTACGCCGGCGTGGCAATGCAGCGCACCATGCTGCTCATTCGCGATGAACGTCTGCCCTATCCTGTGGTCGTAGACCTGTTCCGCCTCGTCAGCGCCACGTCGCATCGCTTCGACTGGCCGCTGCACTTTCGTGGCCAGCTGATTGCCACGAACATCAAGTACGAAGCAGCCACGCGCGCCCGCGAGCCACTGGGGACAGCGTTCGGATACGAGCATTTGTGGAAGGAAGCCAGTGGCGCATCCGATGGTCCGATACAGTTTACGTGGCTCGACGGCAACCGGTATTACTCGATGACGGCAGCGCCCGCCGCTGCCACCGAGCTGGTGCTGGCACGCACGGGTGCGGCTGATCCCAACTTCAATCTGATCTCCGAACCAGTGCTGCTCCTGCGCCGTCGCGCCGAGTCCACCCTGTTCGCGTCGGTCATCGAGCCGCATGGGTTCTTCAGTGAGTCGCAGGAGCGATCCGAGCGGGCGCGCCCCTACATTCGCGCCGTTCGCACACTCGCCAACACCGCGCAGGGCACGGTCGTGGAGATCACCGGGGATGGTGATCTTCAGTGGACCATTATGGTGACCAACGAGTCGGCGTCATCTACGACAACTCGACGAGTGTCGGCTGACGGCCGCACCTGGGAATGGACGGGCAACCTGAACGTTCTCGGTGTCCGAGCCACTCGCTGACTCCCGCAGTCTCAAAGATCCGCCACTCGCGGCGAACCCCATACCACCACATATGCAAGCTGAACCGAAGGGCAAAATGACAGGCAAGGTCGCACTCGTGACCGGCGGAGCGCGAGACATTGGCCGCGCCACCGTGCGCGCGTTGGCGAGCGCTGGAGCGGCGGTGGCCATCAATTACCACGAGAGCGTCGCCCCCGCGCAGGAGCTGGTCGCTGAGCTCACCGATGCGGGACATCGCGTCATGGCGGTGCGTGCGGATGTCTCCGACCCAGCGGATGTTGCGCGCATGGTACAGGAAGTTCGCGCCGCCTTCGGCGACCGCATTGACGTGCTGGTCAACAACGCCGGAGGTCTGATCGCGCGCAAGACGATGCCGGAAATGGACGTACAATTCTGGCGCCGCGTGCTGGACCTGAACCTCACCAGCGTCTTTCTCGTGACGAACGCCGTTCTGCCGTTTATGCCAGCGGGTGGCGCGATCGTGAATCTCTCGTCGCTCGCGGCTCGTGATGGCGGGGGCGGCGGTGCACTCGCGTATTCAGCCGCAAAGGGTGCCGTGCTCACATTCACTCGGGGGCTGTCGAAGGAGCTGGCGCCACGTCGAATCCGAGTGAACTGCGTCTCCCCGGGAATGATCGATACCACGTTCCATGACACGTTCACCAAGCGAGAGGTCCGTACTGCAGTTGCGGCTCGCACGTCGGTGGGACGAGAAGGGACGCCTTCGGATGTGGCGAACGCAGTGCTGTTCCTTGCATCGGACTCGGCCGCGTACATCACGGGGGACTCAATCGAGATCAACGGTGGACTCTACTTCAGCTGAACAGGACTCGATCCTGTCCCCCCTGCGCGATCGCGCATTCGTGATCTCTCGTGATATTCCATGGGAGACGGCGGGCGACGGTGTCCGTCGCAAGGTGCTCGCGCATACGCAGGATCTCATGCTTGTGCGTGTGGAGTTCGAAGCCGGCGCCGTCGGGGCCATGCATCATCATCCGCACCGGCAGATCTCTTATGTCGCGGAGGGTGCATTCCGGGTGCAGGTGGGTGGCGTGACGCGGGAGTTGCGCCGTGGAGATTCATTTCTCGCACTGGCCGATGTGCCTCACGGCGTGACTGCCCTCGAGGCCGGTACCCTGCTCGATTGCTTCACGCCCGCCCGCGAAGACTTTCTCCAGTCGCCGAAATGACAGTGGCCTCGGCGCCCGCTCGTCGCACTGTTCGCGGGCTTCGCTGGTGGATCATGGGCATGATCTGTCTGCTTACGATCATCAACTACATCGACCGCATGACGCTGTCGGTGCTGGCACCGACAATTATGTCCGAGTTCGGCATGACGAACGTGGACTACTCGCGGGTGGTTACCACTTTCCTGCTCGCGTACACGATTTCGCAGGCCTTTTCCGGCAAGATTCTCGACCGGGTCGGCACGCGTGTTGGCTTCATGATCTTTGTCGGTACGTGGACCATCGCGTCCATGCTGCATGCCACCGCTCGAAGCGCAGTACAGCTGTCTGGCTTCCGATTCCTGCTCGGTCTCGGCGAAGCAGGCAACTGGCCCGGCGCAGCCAAGGCCGCCGCGGAGTGGTTTCCCGCCCGGGAGCGTGCGTTTGCGATGGCGATCTTCAACAGCGGCGCCAGTATCGGCGCAGTGGTGGCCCCCCCACTCATCGCGTGGGTAGCGCTTACGTTCGGATGGCGGAAGGCGTTTTTCATTGGCTCGATACTCTCCGCGCTGGTGATGGTGCTGTGGTTTTTCTTCTTTCGCGTGCCAGCGGAGCATCCACGGCTGTCGCCTGAGGAGCATGCGCACATTCGCTCCGACGATTCGGTGCTCACCGTGGACGGTCCTGCTCGGCCCTGGCGCTCGTTGTTCGGGTATCGGCAGGTGTGGGCGCTGATCGGCGCGCGATTCTTCACGGACCCGATCTGGTGGTTCTTGATTTCGTGGCTGCCGAACTACCTGAAGAACGAACGCGGCTTCAACCTCGCACTTATCGGTCTGCTGGCATGGATTCCGTTTCTGTTTGCCGACATCGGAAATCTCGTCGGTGGCGGGCTCTCCAGTCTGTTGCTGCGGCGCGGATGGTCGGTGGACCGCGCACGGAAGACCGTCATGTTCGGCAACGCCGCGCTGGTGCCGCTGGGTGACCTCACCATCGTGCTGACGAAGAGCGACGCGCTCGCCATTGCGGCGATCAGTCTGATCGCGTTTGCGTTTCAGGGATGGATTGTCAACGTGCTGACCATTCCGTCCGATTGTTTTCCACGTCAGGACGTGGGTTCGGTCGCTGGCATCGGTGGAACCAGCGCCGGCATCGCCAGCATGGGATTCACGCTGCTCGTCGGATGGATCGTGGATAACTTCTCGTACGCGCCGGTCTATGTACTGGTGGGCATCATGGCGCCCCTGGGGGCGCTCCTCTTTGCGGCGACGATAGGTCGCATTGAACGTGTACCTGACTCATCATCGACTCGGCTTTCATCCATCCCCAGCTGACCAATGCGATATCTCCCCGATGCCCTGACTGCGCGGCGCCTTGATACCACCGAACTGCGCGCGGCGTTTACGGTGCAGAACCTCTTCGAGCCGGGCGCGGTCGCACTGGACGTCGTCGACCTCGACCGCGTGGTGCTCGGTGGGGTGGTGCCGCTGTCGCAACCTCTGACCTTGCCGAACCCGACGTATCTTCGCGCGGCGTACTTCTGCGAACGTCGTGAACTGGGCGTGCTCAACATCGGGGGCGCCGGAAGCATCACGGTCGACGGAGTTACATTCGCGCTCGGCGCGCACGATGCGCTCTATGTCGGACGCGGATCGGAACAGGTGAGCTTTGCCAGTGCGGACTCGAACAGTCCAGCGCGTTTCTATCTTGTAAGCTATCCGGCACACGCTGCCTATCCGACGTCACGCATCACGCCGGCGGACGCCGATGTGCTCGACCTTGGCTCGCAGGAGATGGCCAACAA
>JANNEV010000399.1:0-1882 GCA_031379145.1 Gemmatimonadaceae bacterium | reverse complement strand
GAGTACCAGCGTGACGATGAGCAGTACGCCCTGCACAGCACGCCACCACCAACCCCGCGGTGGCCTGCTCGTCCCCTCGCTCGCTGCCGGTTGGCCGATCAATTCAGCGTCGGGCATCCCGCGCCCTGCCATACACGTCGGCATACCTTGCGGCGACGGCGTCGGGAGAGAATCGGGCGAGCGTTGCCTCACGCGCAACGTGACCGAGCCGCGTGGCTTCGCGCGCATCGCGCAGCACCAGCCCGATGCTCTCGGCCATCGCGGGGATGTCGTTGGGTGCAACGAGGAGTCCGCCGGCGTCAGGTCGCACGACGTCGATCAAGCCGCCAGATGCGAAGGCAACTACCGGAGTGCCGCACAGCTGTGCTTCGACCGCCACCAAGCCGAGTCCTTCTTCCGTGGAGGGAATCGCGACACACTGCGCCCGCTGATACAACGGAACCAGCAATGGCTGTGCGAGTGTGCCGTGCCACCGAATGCGCGAGCTCACGCCGAGTGATGCCGCCTGTGCGATCAGCGCATCGGCGTCCGGTCCATCGCCCACGACGTCGAGCGTCGTCTGCTGCAGCTGCGTCATGGCGAGCGCCTGCAGGAGCTTGGCGAGCCCTTTCTGCGTATTGAGCCGTCCAACAAAAAGAATCCCGCTGCGTCCAGTGCGGTCATCGCCTAACGCAAAGTGACGAGTATCGACGGGCATCGGTGCAACGGTCACTCGCGCACGTGGCGCAATACGCGTGGCCTGTTCCGCCAGCCAGGTGGAGACGGCCGTGCAGGCGGCCGCCCGATCCAACACCGCTCTCATGACGGGATGGGCCAGTGAAGCACGCTGCGCGAGCCGCACATCTGATCCGTGCATGGTCACGACAAGGGGCGGTCCACCGGCCGCCCGTTCGAGCGCCGCCGCCCGCCAGAGTGCGAGTCCCGAGGGAAACCACCAATGCGCATGCACGATGTCGTATGGATCGCGAGCACGATGCGCGGCGCTCACGTGTTCCGTCACCGACTGCCGGAGCGCGCGCAGCAACCCCACGAGCGCCCACCGAGCGCTCCAGGAGCGGCGCACGTCTTCGGCCATGGTGCCGGTGTATGCGAGGGTCATGCGCGCTTCGGAGGCGTAGCGAGCGCGACGGATCGTCATGCCTTCGAGCTGTGTCATGTCGGCCAATCCTGGCGCGCCGGGTGCAACGATGTCTACCCGATCGCCGCGCTGCTGCATCGCCGCGCCAAGTCGCAGCACAAACGAGCCTGCCGCATCTCCGGCGAACCGCGGGACGTTATGTGTGACGAAGAGAATCCGCACGCGCGCGGTGCGGACTCAGGCGCCGTCGCGCGGCGCAGCAGCGCCGACATCCCGCGCAGTCTGACGCTCGCGGGACTCCTCGAGCTCCCTCCGCAACTCCCGCATTTCAGCCCGCTGCTGTGCGATCTGTTCGCCGAGGAGCCCGGTGGAGAAGAACATGGTGCCGAGCACCAGGCACGTCTGCACCACTGTCCACACCGCGCGTAGACCGGACCCGGTGAACGCGAGCACTCCCACTGCCACAAGACCGGCGAGCAGTCCGACGAAGAAGATCCCGGCGCCCAGCATGCCGAACGCAAGCAGCGGCTTCTGCCCGAAACGCAGTTCGAACCAGACGGCCAGCATGTCGAGCACGCCAACGGGGATCCGCGACCAACCGAACTTGGATCGACCCGCGTGACGCGCGTACAGCGGAATCGGCACCTCGGTCACGGTGTAGCCCTGTGCTGCGGCGAGCACGATCATGTACCGGTGAAAATCCGGTCGCATTGGCAGCGCCGCCATGATCTCCCGCCGATACGCCTTCACGTTGTTCAGGTCGCGTACCGGGATGTCGAACAAGGTCCGACTGAGGCGATTGTA
>JANNEV010000370.1:0-15814 GCA_031379145.1 Gemmatimonadaceae bacterium | reverse complement strand
ACGTGATCGTTATGCGCGCCAATGGCGACATACTGTGCCTTGAGCTTCGGATCACTGCCGGGCAAGATCGCCACCACGTTGCGGGCCCAGTCCGTCGATACGTCCACGAAGTCCAGTGATGCGGTCACAACCCCACCAACCGCGCCAGGACTCAGCGCGTCGATCGGTCGACCCTTGAACAGCTGCGCTGCCGCCTCACGAGTGAGACGAATGCTGGCCTGCGGAGTGAAGGCCGCCAGCTGTTGCTTGAGCAGGGCAATCGAGTCGACTGGCGCACCCGCGGCACCGGCGGGCCCGCCGCCACGTCCGCCACGCCCACCGGCGCCGGAGGTCGCGACGGTCGGTTCGTTAATGGCCATGCGCTGCGCTGGGAGCAATGCATCGAGATCGACCGTGGCGATCGCCACCGCGTCGGGATACGGCGATGGGGCCGGCGGAGCAAACCCGCCACGACCGCCTTGGGGCTGAGGCGCTGCCGCAGCCGATGCCATCACGACGAACTTGCCCGCCGCTTTATCCGGCGGAATGTACGTGGACGAATTTCCGGTCACACCGCCGTAGATCACGTCGGCGTTAAGGATTGGGCGAGGCGCCCGAGCCCCCGGCACGGCCACCCAGTCACTGTTGAACGTCAACGGATTCCCGTCGAAGGTCAGACGCGAATGGGAGGTGAACTTGCGCACATGATACGGCAGCACCTGGAAATACGTACCGTTGTCGCCGGCAGGAACCAGTCCGATCCGCTTCAGCTCCGCGGCGATGTAGTCGGTGCCCTTCATGTTTCCTGCTCGGCCCACCTGACGACCCTGCATGGAGTCGTCAGCGAATTGGTAGAGACGGATCTGCAGGTCACGAACATCGATGCCGGTCTTGGTGGGCGCCGGCGCGACACGCGGAGGGTTGCCGTACGCGTTGACTCTGGGCGCCGGTTGCGCCATCGACAGCGTCGGCAGAGCGACGGTCAACGCCAGGAGGACGCTGGCGGCGTTACGAAAAATTGGCATGGATACGGTATGAGTGGAGAATGACGTGCAAGCGTGTCCGGAAATTGCGGGCGCTCTCGACGTACACACTGAAATACGACCGAACCTGTGAACCGTTGTCAGTCAGGCGTGGCTGGTGCCGCCTGCTTGTCCCACACGAAACGCTTCAGGAAGACACCCATCCGGTCGAACGTGTCAATCCAGTTTCGGTGCAGCATGGATTCATGGAGGTCGTCTGGTACGACAATCAGCTCGTGGTAGATCTTGCGCGCGCGGAGCAGCTGCACCAGCCCCACAGTTTGCGCGAAGTCCACGTTGCGGTCATCGTCGCCGTGCACGAGAAACACGGGCGACTTCCACGTGTCAATGGCGGAGACGGCGCTCGACCTGAAGGCAAGGCTCGTGGTGTCAATCACGTTGCCGTACAAGTGCACACCAGCCAAGTCGGCGCCGGCGACAAAAACGTCGGAGTTGCGCGCCAGCGCCTGCGAGGTGAGCAGGCCGCCGTAAGAGAGCCCCCAAATCCCGATACGCGCGGCATCGACATCGGTTCGCCCTTGCAGATACTTCGCGCCAGCCAGCACATCCTGATACTCCGAGTTGCCCCGCCCCTGTGTCTTCTCCGCATTGCGAAAGCGGCGGCCATAGCCGATGCCGCTGCGGTAGTTGATCGAGAGCACCACATAGCCCTGACTGGCTAGCCACTGATTGTACGCGTACGCCCAGTGATAGAACTGCATGTAGTGATAGCCGGGCAACATCTGACGCTGCGGCCCGCCATGCACGAACACGATCGCCGGACGCTTCTCTCCGGCCTTGAGGTCGGCCGGCAGAAACAGCTGGTTGCTGATGTCGAACCCATCGGCCGCCTTGGTCATGACAATCTGTGGCGTCACGTGCGCGGCCGTGGGGAAATTCTCGCCCAACGTCGGGAAGATCACCGTGGGCTTGGCCCCCTGAACCGGTACCAGCGCAACCGATGCTGGCGTGCGCGCATCGAAATAGAGCACCGCAACACTCTTGCCAGAGGCAAGTGGCTGCGGCCAGGTCTCAATGCCGTCTCCCGACGAGATTCGCACGGGCGCCGAGCCACCGGCCGTCGGTACCGACCAGATGTGCCGCCGCTCGATATCCGTGGCATTCGTGCAGTAGAACATGGTACGCCCATCTGTGGACAGCGCCACCGACGTGGCGTCCTCGATCAAGCCGTCGGTGGTCGTCAGCCGCACCGGAGCACCGCCCGCCACGTTCAACGAGTACCAACGCTCGTAGTCATCATTGGGCACCGTTACCGGAAAGACGACATGATCGGCCGCCCAACGCATGTTGTTGAGGCTCGTGAATACGCTGTCGCCCGGTGCGTTCCGCCACGTCTCGCGAGCGTCGCCCGTGGCGGCATCGGCCACCATCAGCATCAACGTGTGGCCGCCAGCAAACGAGGAGGCGAAAAACCCTGGCGACCGACGCATCGGATTGCCGCCGCGTACCGCGGTGTCGCCCGCAGCTGGCGCGCCACCGCCCCGTCCACCAAACCCTGCGCAGCCGGATGCGGGCGCACCGCGCGCCGCACCCGCCAACGCATTCGCTGCCGCACCCGGCGGATTGCCGATTCCTCCCTGCCCCGACTGCACCTGCAGTCCGAACGGCGTACCCGGTCGCCGGTAGAATGCAATGCGCTTGCTGTCGGCCGACCACGTCGGGCCACCATCGCAGTCCACGCCGGGCGACACGTAGGTAACCCGACGCTGCCGAACATCGTATACAGCAACGAACGCATGATTCTCCCGTTCACTGACGTACGCGATTTTCGAGCCATCGGGCGACCAGCGTGGGCTGCCGTTACGACCCCAACCGCGGATGTACGGCACGCCACCGGTGTCCATGGCCGAGGTGACAGCACCGCGCGCAACACGCGCGCGGTAGATCTGACCGTCCTTCACAAACAGCACATATCGCCCATCAGGCGAGAGCGCCGGCGATGCGCCTTCTGCCACCCGCCACGCCGGCCCACCGCTGGACCGAACCGCCCAGATGGCGCGCTCGGCGCCACCAGCATCGTGCGACGGATTCGCGACCCAACCGAAGCGATTCGGGGCCGAGCCACGTACGAAGACAATGATCGCACCGTCACTCGAGATACTCACGTCGGTGAGGTCGTTGCCATCATCCTCGAGAAAACTGGTCAGACGCACCGGCGTGAACCGCGGAGCGGCGGCAGTGTAGACGTTTCGCATGCCACGGTCGTACGCCATCCAGGCGACCCGGTCCGTGGCTCGCGCTGACACGAGGGTGAGTGGCGACGCCGGTGACAAGAACTGCGCCACCGTCGGCTTGGACTGCGCCCACAGTGCGCCATTCATGGCCGCTCCGGGCATGGCCGCTCCGGCGACCAACGCCATCGTACGGAGGGTCCACAGGCGAACGGCAGGAAGGGAACGGCAAGTCATGAGCGCTCTCGGTGGAGGCGTAAGACGGCGTGTCGTGTTCGGGCGCGCGGCGGGCGCTGCACAACACAGCAGCGCTGCGAACGGATGCAGAGCGGGAATATCCGAGACGGCTCGGGATGAGGCAACCGCGACGCGCATTCGCTGAGACATATCGGCAGCCTGATGGACGCGTGCCGTTTCCGCGCCATATTCACGCTGAGACGGGCACCCGCCCCCGCGTTCCACTTTTCCGCCGAGATGCCCATGTGGTTGTTGATGCTGCCGCTCATTGTCCAGACGCCCACTGCGCAGCGACCCAGCGCTGTGCCGAGCCCTCGGCAAATCCTCGAGGCAGAACACGCGCGAGCGATGGACGTGTCGGTACTGATGCAAGCGGCCCGAAGCAATGTGACCGACCTGCAGGTGCGAGCGGTACGCGCCCTCGGTCGATTCGAACGGGCCACACTTCGCGACAGCATCGCTTTTCTGGTACGCTCGCCGGCGCCTGCGGTGCGCCGTGAGGCCATCAATGCGATTGGGCAGTTGGGCGCGTCCTATGATTTTGCGGCGCTCCTCCCCAAGGAACCGCGCGGCGACGTGCGTGGCACCATTTTCGAGACCATGGGGCGCAGCGCCGCTGCACTCGGGCGTGTTGAGCAATCGCTGGTGGGCGGACTGGTGGACGTGTCGCCACCGGCGCGGGAAGGCGCTGCTCGCGGGCTCGAGTCGCTCCTCCGGCGCACCGCTCGTACCTCGAAACCGGCCGCTACGACACTGACGGCCTTGCATCAAGCCATGCGCGCCAATCCCGGCGAGCAGATCCGCCAGCTCCTGGTGCTGGCCATGGCGGCAGCAGGAGATAGAGACTCGGCGACTCTGGCCATTGCCATGCGCGACCCCAGTGCCCAGGTACGTCGACTGGCGGTGGCCGGCGCACGGACGTGGATCGAAGATACAAATCCAATGGTGCGGTACCAGGCGCTTCGCGCCGCCGGCAGCTGCGCACAGGCGGCGGCCGCGATGCGCGATCGGAGCGAACATGTCGCGCTTGCCGCGATCGACGTGTTGGCCGAGCGCAACTGCGACGCGTCGACGTATGCGCCGGTGCTGCAGATGGCCCTGACCGACGGAACCACGTGGCGCATGCGCGCGCATGCCCTGGTGGCGCTGGCCAGAATCGCGCCGACGCTGGCGCAGCCGGCCCTCGCTGCCTCGGCCAACGCCCGGGTCTGGCAGGAGCGAACGTACGCCGCCGCTGCCGCGAAAATCCTTCGGGACAGCGCGACTCTGTCGAAACTCGCTCGGGACAGCGCACCCAACGTGGCGATTGCCGCGATGCACAGCGCCGACGACGCCATCCGTGCGCTCACGAGCGAGCACTCCGGGCTCCTGCTCGCGGCCGCCGCACAGCTCAAGGGCTCGTCGGAGCTCACTCGCGCCGCTCCGGCGTTGCGCGCAGCGGCACAGCGACTGAACGCCGCGAATCGCTCCACGCAGCGAGATCCGCTGGTGGCCATCAGCGAGCGTCTGCGCGAACTCGGCGACAACATGGTTCCACCGGTCGTCGCCGCCTACCCTGTACAGCCGCTGCCCGACGAAGCAACCATTCGATCGCTTCCTGGCACGATGGTTCGCATCCGTATGCGCGGACTTGGCGTGTTCACGCTGCAGATTCTTCCCGATGACGCACCGCTCACCGCCGCCACGTTTGTGCAGTTGGCCGAGTCGGGGCGACTGAACGGTCTGACCTTTCATCGCATCGTATCGAACTTCGTGATTCAGGGCGGCAGTCCGGGCGCCGACGAGTACGACGGCGTCTCCGCCGGCTTCATGCGCGACGAGGTCGGGCTTACACGCCACGCGCGCGGCACGCTCGGCATCTCCACCCGCGGTCGCGACACCGGCGATGGCCAGATCTTCGTGAACCTGGTGGACAATTTCCGCCTGGATCACGAGTACTCGGTGTTTGCGCGGGTCGTGAGCGGCATGGACATCGTCGACCGGGTACAGGAAGGCGATGTCATGCAATCGGTTGAACTCGTGCGCCGCGCGACGCCGCGGCGATAACCATGCAAGCCGCGACCGGTCTCGCGCGGTGTTTACGGCACACGACCATGGTCGCGTCGTCGGTCATCGCAATGCTCATGTCAGCGATGCTTGGCGCCTGCAGCGACGCGACTACCGGCGAGGCATCTTCGAACGCGTCCGACGGCGAGCGATCCGCAGTCGGACTCGGGCTGTTGTGGACCGTGACCAAAGCGAATAACGGGCTCATGTTTCGCTCGCCCCCGGAGGTTGTGCTCCTCGCCAGGGGCGGCGCGCCCATCGCGCGCACCGGTACACTGGTTCGGGCTGAGATTGCCTCGGGTAGCGGGCGACTGATTGGCAACACCGTTGCCGTGACCCGTGCCAACGGCCATGCGGTGTTTACGGATCTGGGCGTGCAAGGCATCGGACCATTTGTCCTTGGTTTCACCGTCACCGGATTGCCCGCAGTCTCGTCGCGCACTGTGGCCGTGACGGAGCCCCCCGTCGGACTCACCGTTGCCAGTCAGCCCACGTTCGTTGCGCGCGGCGGTGCCTTGGCGACCTTGGTGGTAACGCCGCGCGATGTCTATGGTGACAACACGGGGGAAGACGGGATCGTCATCACTGCCTCGCTCGCAAGCGGAAGCGGCACCTTGTCTGGGACCACATCGGTAGCGACCGATGGGAATGGCGCCGCTCGCTTCGCCGCCATGTCGATTGCCGGGTTCGGACCGCACGTGCTGCGTTTTTCTGCGCCCGGGCTGCCGGCCGCCACCTCGCTGGTGCTCAACGTTGAACAGCGCCCGGCGTCGTTGACGATGGAGGTACAGCCGGCCGGCGTGACCAGCGGCCTCGCGATCCGCACGCAACCGCGAGTCCGATTGCGTGACGCGGAAGGCGCGGCGGTGTCGCAGCGCGGCGTGCCGGTGAGCGTGAGTCTGGCCAGCGGAACGGGATCATTGTATGGCACGACAACCGTGCAAACCAACGAACAAGGCATCGGGGTCTTCACGGACCTCTTCATTGCCGGATCGGGAGCCCACATCCTGCGGTTCTCGAGCGAGGGCCTCACCAGCACCGCTTCCCACGTGCTGGAGTTGCCGCCGTTCGCCTTGGCGTTCGGCCTGGACCAATTTGCGCTCGTGCGCGCCGGAAGCTTCGACATGGGCTCGAACATCGGCTTCGGCAACGAACGGCCGGTGCACCAAGTCACCATCTCGCGTGACTTCTACTTGCAGAAGACGGAGATCACACAAGCACAATTCGGCGCTGTGATGGGCCGGAATCCGAGCGTCTTCATCAGCTGCGGAGGCGAGTGCCCCGTAGAGAACATCACCTTGAACGACGTCGACGAGTTTCTGCGACGGTTGAACGAGGCGAATCCTGGCGTGACGTTCCGGCTGCCCACCGAAGCGGAATGGGAATACGCCGCGCGCGCGGGTCGCGGCGGCGATGATCTGACGCTCGCGGACGTGCAGGGATGGCACAGTGGAAACAGTGGCGGACGAACGCAGCCAGTGGCGCGGCGACAGCCCAACACGTGGGGCTTGTACGACATGCTGGGCAACGTGTGGGAGTGGGTCAGCGACTGGTACGATGACTATCCGTCGCTTGCCGTCACCGATCCCGTGGGTCCACGCGAAGGCACGTTGAAGGTCTATCGCGGCGGCGCGTGGAACGTGCCCGCGTCGCTCACGCGCATTCCCGTTCGCCGCTTTGCCGATCCGGAGGACACGCAGGCGGCGAGAGGCGCCTGGCTGGGACTACGGTTGGTTCGAACTCCGTAGGCGCGGATTTCCCGGGGCCCGTCACGGCGTAACCGCGGGAGCATCCAGCGTGCGTGCAGCGATGCTTTCCATCTGCGCCGCACGCGTCTTCGCCCAACGCGGCAGGTTCACGCGCACCGAGAGCAGACTCGCGACGCCGAACAGACCGAAGAGCGCGGGAAGCAGCAGCTTGAGCGCGACAGGGGCATCACCCTGCCACATGCTGAGGCCCGTCAGCGCTGCATTGGCGATCATCGCACCGCCAAGCCAGACTCGGGAACGAGCGTCTCCCTTTCGAGTGCTCAGGCGAAGTCGATGTCCGGTAGTCGTGGGTTCCAGGAGTGCCTGCAGGTTTCCATTGGTCCATTGCCGGAATGCACCATCGCGCTGTACGCGACCGCGCGCATCGAACGTCTCACGAAGCGTGACCACCAGCCGATCCCACTCGGCGTCTGTCACATTGCGACCGAAGTCGATGGTACGCGAGACTCCCACGGGGAGACCCAGCCACGTCGTGCTCTGCGTCGGTACCAGATCGCCACGCTGCACGGCCTGCGCGGCGCGCGTCACGAACTCCGGAGCGATTCCCACCTCGGTCCCGATTTCCTGCAGCTGAGCCAACGTGAGACCGTCGCCCGGTGCTCCCGACAATGCCACGCCGGCCGATTGCTGTGCCTGTTCCTGCGCGGCACCTGCCTGCTCGAGAATGAGGGCAATCTCACGTTCCTGATAGCGGCGATCGGACGTCACGGGCGCGTCTCCATGGAGGGGGAAGTCTCACCTACTATACGCTCGCGCACCCCAATTGATTCCGTTGCGACAATGAAGTTCCCAGCCCGGAACAGAGTGACGCTCGGACTGCTGTGACGTTCTGCGGTGTGGTTCGTTGCGCGGCAGTGGGCGTCGCGCCGACGCAACGCAGGGCGAGCCATCGCTCAGCGATGAGGACACAGACAGGCGGCGAGAACGAATATAAAGTGCTCTGAGCCAACGACTTAGAGCGCAACCCAGTTATACATGAGCTTGGCACGTCGATTGCACGAGTCCGGAGCAACCTCCACAACGGACTCTCCAATGCGTCGTCGCCTCGTCACAATCGCTGCCCTGCTCGTTTCCGCCGCTGCGCCCTCCATCGCCGCCGCGCAGTCTTGCCGCAGCGCGGTCGGCAACATCGTTCTGAACTGCAGCTTTGAACTCGGCGTCGTGCGGAATGGCGCTGACTATCCGTTCGCCGTCGTCTCCGACTGGACCTCGCTGGGCAACACCACCACTGGCACGTTCGAGCGCTGGACAAACTCGTTCAACGGGTTCGCCTCGCAAGACGGCAACAGTCATCTGGAACTGCAGGTCAACAGTGCGACCGCCATTCGGCAGACGCTTGGCACGACGGCCGGCCGGACGTACACGCTCGACTTCTGGGCCGCGCATCGTCCTCGCGATCGCAACGGCTTCAGCCAGGTTGACGTGTACGTGAACAACGTGCTCCTCGCCACGAGTGGTCAGATCTCGACCCCCTATCAGTGGAGGAACGTGTCGCAGATGTTCACCGCGACCGGACCGAGCACGACGATCGAGTTCCGTGGCATGGGCAACCAGCGTAGCTATGGCGACTTCCTCGACAACGTCAGCGTCGTGGGCGACAATTTTACCACGTCCACAGTGCCCGAGCCCTCGTCGGTGGCCCTACTGGGCTCTGGCGTCGCGATGCTTGGTTTCATGGCGCGCCGTCGTCGCCGCGCCTGAACAACACCGCGTTCCTGATGTCCCCTTGGCGTCCCCCGGTGCACGCACCGAGTAGGCATGACGTACCGTTGACGTTCACATGACGTGCACTCGCGGGGCGGTCTTCGGATCGCCCCGCGTTGCGTTTGCGGCCGCCGGAATCCACACTTGGAGGCATGCATACAAATCGGGTGCTCTGCACGCCGCGTGAACGCGATCAGCCACGCACGTCTCGCGACCCGCTTCACTCGACGGCTGGCTGCAGACACCAGCGTGCGCGCCTGTTGCACGCGCGAGACACAGCGGTTCGCCGCGTCTGGCAGAGACTGACTCGCGTCACTTGGACTGGGCGCCTGCCGGTCGCTGCCGTCGCCGTGTCTCTGCTGCTGTCGGCGGCTGCGCCGCTTCGTGCGCAGCGCGCACTGGCGTCGGATCGTGAGCGGGTGGAACAGGTCCGAACGAAACTCCTCGCTCGCATCGCCCAAACGCCCGGCGCGCACGTCGGCCTCAGCGTGCGGGAACTCGAAACCAACAGATCTCTCGCGATCAACGGCGACAGCGTGTTCCATGCGGCGAGCACCATGAAGGTTCCCGTGCTCTTCGCCCTGTTTCAGGCTTTTCAGACTGGAGCGATCGACGGGCGGCAACGCATGCGGTTGGTCAATCAGTTCGCGTCTATCGTGGATGGATCGCCCTACGCGCTGAGTGTGCACGATGACAGCGACAGCGCCGTCTACGCGTGGGTTGGCACCGACGTCCCGTTGCGAGACCTCGCGACGCGCATGATCACGCACTCCAGCAATCTGGCCACCAATGCGCTGATCGCCCAGCTCGATCCCGTTCGAATCACGGCGCTCACCCGAACGCTCGGCGCGACGCAATTGATCGTGCGTCGAGGCGTGGAAGACAACCTGGCGTTTCGTGCTGGCCTCAACAACATCACGACGGCCAACGACCTCACGGCATTGTTTGTGGCGCTGCATCGCGGAGAAGTGGCGAATCCCGAAGGCACGCGAGCGATGCTTTCGATTCTTGAGGCGCAGGCCTTCAACGACGAGATCCCCGCTGGCGTGCCTGCTGGCATCCGCGTGGCACACAAGACCGGCTCCATCACGGCGACGCTCCACGACAGCGGCATCGTCTATCCGCCGAGCCGATCGCCGTACGCGCTCACCGTGTTGACGCGCGGCATCCCCGATGGAAAGCTCGCGGCAGCGCTCATCGCCGACTGCTCACGCATCGTCTGGGAGTGGCTGGTCGAGTCGCGTTAGCAACTGTCTTGAACGCCACGCCGTCATGTGTGCGTGGCGGGGGCCCGCGTCTCAGCTTGTTCAGGGACGTTCCGTGGTGGCGTATCGGCCGCTGCGGGCTCGGCCTGACGTCGCATCCCGGAACGGGATACCGCGCGGGCGGTTGGCGTACCAGCCGAAGTACCGCGTGGTGATGTGGCCCCGGTCGGGGATGTGGGCGAGCGCCCAGACGAGGCACTCAATCGAGTCCACCGTCTCTGTGCCCTCCGTCGGCGACCTGCGCGACGACGAGGCCCCACGGGCCATTCTCGCGCGTGAAGTGGTCATCATAGACCGTGGGGACGGCGCGGACACCGCCCTTCGTTTGAGTGATGCCGCACGCGGCGGGAGCCCTGACGGCTTTTGGGAGCCTCCCGCGATCATGTACGCCAGAGATCCCGATGAAAGTGCGCATTGCTTTCCGGTGTCGACAACCGGGGGATATCGTGCTCCCCTCGCGAGTTCCTGCCTCCCGACCCTGACCGACCGTCTTGCGCAGAAACATACCATACGGTATGGTACGGCATGCCACCTCTTCATCTGCTCTGGCGACCGTTCATGCGTCGGTACCGGGCGTGGGCGCAGCGACGACATCGGGCCGGGCCGGACGCTGCCCTCAGCGCCGCGAGGGCCACCATGCGCCGAAGGAAGTTCTGTCTCGTCACCACGGTCGGCCACGACGGCGTATCGGCGCGGGTGCTGCAGCCGTTCCCGCCCGACCCAGATCTTACGGTCTGGTTCGGGACCAGCGCGTCCTCGCGCAAGGTCGCGGAACTGCGTACCGATGCGCGTGCGACGGTCGTGTATCAGGACGACAGCACAGCCGCCTGCGTGGTACTGGTCGGCCGCATGGACGTGGTGGAGTCAATAGCCGTCCGACACGACCGCTTCATGCCGACCTGGTACGCCTTTTGGCCGGAGGGACCGACCTCGGCTGATTTCGTGGTGCTGCACTTCGTGCCAGACCGTCTCGAGGTGTGGGACGCGTCGCGCGGAATCACGCCCGAGCCATTCGGATTGCGAAGCGCCTGCCTCACGCAGCGCGATGGCGTCTGGGTCGACGCATGAGCACGCCGGTGTCGGTGTCGATCCCAACGATCGTCGCAGCAGTCATTTTCATCGTTCTCGCCGGAGTGCATGCGTACTGGGCTGTAGGGGGCGTGTGGCCGGGCACCGACACAGACTCGCTGCATCGCACGGTGGTCGGCGGCGCGCCGGGACGGTATTCACCAGGACCGACGGCGACGTGGCTGGTGGCGGCCATTCTGCTGGCCGCGGCGCTCACGGTGCTCGGTGGAGCGGGTCTGATTCCGCTGCCGGTGCCGCGCCTGTGGCTACGAACTTCGGCGCTGGTCGGCGCGGCCGTGCTGCTACTACGCGGGCTTCAAGGTTTCGTCGATACGCGCATGCGTCCGGAAACGGCAGGTGGCCCGTTCGCGCGGCTGAACGTGTGGTTCTACTCGCCGCTCTGTCTTGTGCTGGCCGTGTGCACGGCGCTGGCGGTACGCCCGTGAATACGCGACTCGCTCCCGGTGACTGGTGTGACGCCGGCCTCGCCCTCCTGCGTGACGAAGGTATGTCGGCCCTCACCGTCGATCGCATGTGCACCGCACTCGAACGCACCAAAGGATCGTTCTACCATCACTTCCGCGATCTCGACGCGTTTCTCACACAGTTGCTCGTGCGTTGGGAGGAGATGCTCACCGAGGCACCGATTGCCTTCGCGGGGGCGTCGGATGATCTCGATGAGCGTGCGGCGCGGCTGGACGACGCGGTGGCACGACTCGATCATCGTTTGGACCTCGCCGTGCGCTCGTGGGGCTTGCGTGATGCGCGAGCGCGGGCCGCGGTCGCGCGCGTCGATGCACGGCGGATGGCGTATCTCACGGAACTGCACGCCGCCGGCAACGCGGAAAGCGCACGCGAGTCAGCGCAGCTCGAGTACCTGGCGTTTGTCGGCGCGCAGCACGTGAGTGCCATGATGGCGGCTGCCGATGCCGCACAGCTGGTCGGCGAGATGCGACGGTCGCTCGCGCAGCACGCGTCCGCACGCTCCGCCCGCACCGCCCCACTCCCTCGCCAACGTCGCGGATGACAATCCGGTTCGCATCGAACTGGGCCGCGAGGATCAGGCGTATCAGTTGGGGGACAAAGCTCGCCCGCACGGAGGCCTTCCGGCAGAAGCAGCGGCGGCCGTGGCGAGGGGAATCGTATACCCGTAGGCTTCGGCCATGACGCCCCAGCCGTTGGGGCGGGACTGTCGTGAAGAAATCTGGCTCGGATCACCATCCGTATGCGGCGACAGGGACACTCCCGCGCCTCACCTGGTAGACCAGGTCGAACAGTTCCACCGTGACCATGCCCCTGCGCACGGCAAGTCGCCGCCTCATCACGCGGGCTGCACTGCTCACTGCCGCCACCTGTGTGTCCGTCCTCTCGTCCGCCCCGATGGCGCAATCAGGCAACGGTCAGCGTCCGGAGCAGTGCCGATTTTCCTACCAGATGGAGCGCATTCCGGAAATCGTGGCATGCCGCAATCTGACCGGTGCGCCCTGCGAGACGAGCCGCATGGTCGTGAAGTCCTGCGACGGAAACACGATATCCGTGAGCGCCGTGGCGCCGCCATCAGCGAAAAGTTCGACCGATGCGCGGTCGAGATAGAGGTGCATGCGTACCACCGAGTCGGCGACAACACGCGGTGCGCGATGCATCGCCGGTGCGAATGTCGTCGAGAACGCGTGCG
Source organism: Gemmatimonadaceae bacterium (assembly GCA_031379145.1). Lineage (GTDB taxonomy): Bacteria > Gemmatimonadota > Gemmatimonadetes > Gemmatimonadales > Gemmatimonadaceae > Gemmatimonas. Next base: position 2,857 of record JANNEV010000370.1, on the reverse strand, counting down.
GCGACGTGGTGCGGTCACTGTAGTACTGCTTCGTTCCGGCATCGAAGCCCACACGATAGCGCTCGCCGGCCGCGTTGGTGAGTTCGAGCGCCACGTCCGTCACGCTCCCCGGTGTGACAACGAACTCGAGCTCCACGTCCGCCGATCCCGCCGTGACACCTGGAGGAAGGGTGATGGCGAGCGACCCATCGACCCGCTGCGCGGGCATCGTGATCGTCTCGGTACGGAGTGCGCGCAGCGCCTTCACGGGCGTCGAGAACAGTCGGGGCCCGCCAGCGGTGCGATGGAGCGTCAGGGCGCGCGGCACCGTCATGGCGCTGCGCCACACCGCAGTGGGGACCTTGAGTGCGTAGTCCCAGTTGCTCATCCAGCCAATCGACAAACGTTGTCCAGGGGAGTCCGGCACGTCCGACCACGTAACGCCCGCGTAATTGTCGCGGCCATGGTCGATCCAGACGCCTCGTGCAGATTCCTTCCCCGTCGCGCCGACCGATGGCGAAAACGACGGATCGAGTGAGAACGTGGTGCCATCGAATTCGCCGACGAAGTACTGCGTGGCTGAGCCGCCGTTGGGCGCACCGGGATTGATGCTGACAAGCAGCACCCACTTGGTTTCACCCGTGCCTTCGACGACGAGCGGAAAGAGATCCGGGCACTCCCACACTCCGCCATGTGCACCAACATCGCGTCCAAATTCACTGATTTGCTGCCACGCTCGCAGATTCGGAGAACTGAAGATCCGCACCCGATCTCCGGCGGCCAGCACCATGATCCACCGCTGCGACGCCTCATGCCAGACAATCTTTGGATCGCGCATATCGCGTAGGCCGGGATTCGGTACCACTGGGTTGCCCGCGTACTTCGTCCACGTGCGGCCGCGATCATTGCTGTATGCGATTGCCTGCGTCTGCCAGGGCACGGTACCCGCCTTTTCCCTCGCCATGTCGTGATAGGTGTACATCGCAACCAAGGGCGGCTTGCCTGCGACACCAAACCCGCTGGTGTTCTTCCAGTCGACGACCGCGCTGCCTGAAAAGATCATGCCGAGTGAATCGGGAGCAAGCGCGATCGGCAGATGCTTCCATCGCACGAGATCGGTGCTGATGGCATGCCCCCAGTGCATCGGCCCCCACACGCTGCTGTCCGGATAGTGCTGATAGAAGAGATGGTACTCACCATCGTAGTAGACCATGCCATTGGGATCGTTCATCCACTTCGCGGGCGGTGTGAAATGGTATCGCGGCCGATGCGCTTCGCTGTAGTCGCCTTTCGGACCGGGGACGGTGTCCGTGGTGGCCGACGGAGCATCGCAGCCGCCGACTAACAACGCGGTGCCAATCGCGAGCGAGAGAGTCTTCATGACGAGACGATGGAATGACGGTGCGCATGTTGGTCCGGGGTGGCGCACGCGAGACACCCGTACTCGGCATGTACGCCACAGGAATCATGGCATGCCACACGCCCCGTGGTGAGTGCTCCTGCTCGAGGCGAGCACGGAGAGTGAGTGGGTCGCTCGCCACTTGGAGTCGCTCGGCCACGGGTGATCGTCGCGGATCCGAACGACGCGCCGATGTCTGCCAATCAGTCGCGGCGCACCATGACCGACCGGCGCGAAGCGTTGACCACGGAGTTGGCGTCGCTCAGCGCATCGCGCTCAGCGCATCGCGCTCAGCGCATCCCGGCGTTCGCGAAACAGGATTCCAGCGCAAAATGGTGGCATGAGTCCGCTCTTCACGCGTCCTTGATGTCGGCCACGTTCTCCATGGCGATCGCGTAGTCGAGCAGCGAGAACGGGCCGAGGCCACCAGGCCGGTGACGCGTGGTGCAGTACTTGTGGAGAATCGGTGCCTTGTTCTTCGTGCAGACCGGTGCCGCGTCCTGCGCGATCAGCGGCTCGTCATGCCGCATCGCGCCAGCGGCAAGCAGTGCGACGCCGACGATGCCAGCCAGCTGCTTGATACGGGGTGAGCCGCTTCTCACGCGGGTCGGTCGAGCACGTCGTGCAATCCGTCTGTGTATCACTGGTTGCCCGCCATGGTCATGACGATGACGCGCTCCGATCGTCCAACGCACGCATCCAGCATCTGCGGCGGAGGCCGCTGAAGCGCCAGCAGAAAGGGCATTGACGCTCCTCGCCGGCGGAATTCGTGTAAATGCGTGTCCAAAGCAAACCCTGACCGTGCGACCGTTCTGCGAGTCTTTCAGCCTCGGGCGGCAGATTGCTCAGCCATCGAGCTCATTGAGCCGCGGATTCACAAACGTGTTGAAGATCGACCCGAACGTGAAGCTCAGCCCCACCGAGCCACGAAGCCGATAGGCCGTCGCGAGCGCGCGCTGGCGTGTCAGCACCTCTTCATCGCTCACGTTGCCTCGCGGCAAGTAGAGCTGATCCTGCACCTTGGACGCTTCGGCGCTTAGCTCTAGCGAGAGGCCGCGCGAGAGGCGGAGCGTAGTACGACCGTTAAACGTCAGGTTGTAGCGATTCACGTTGTGTAGGTATTGCGTGTAGCGTAGCGCACCATCCGTCTGTCCCCAGCGCTGTCGCGATTCTCCGGCGACGACCAATCGCGCCACGGGCCGAAGTTCCGCTGCCCGACCGAAGATGGTGATTTCGTCGTAGTTGAAGTAGCGGCCACCCACCGACACGATTCCGACCAGCTGACGGCTGGTTGCCTCGCGCCAGGGAAAGACATTGTACTCCGCTGACAGGTCCGCAGTCGCGTAGGCATCCTCGTTGCGGAATTCATTCAGCCCGGCGCGAACGCGAGATCCAACTGACCAGTGGTTGCTGAGGCTGCGCACGATGCGAGCCGTGGTCTGTGCCGACCGCAGGACGAAGCGTCGGTCGGTACCATCC
>JANNEV010000364.1:0-2012 GCA_031379145.1 Gemmatimonadaceae bacterium | reverse complement strand
TCCAGCGCCTCCTCGACCGAGAAGAACTGCATGGCGCGGATGTGATAGGCGTCGGCGTTCTTGGGGCGCTGCTGGTCGCCGTAGGCCTTGAGCAGCTCGTAGAGCTGCACGTCCCACTTCGCCTTGCGCACGACCAGCGCGCCTTCGGGCCGGCCGCGGGCGAAGGTGTCGACGCCCAGCCGGGGATGCGCCATCAGGCGCGTGCCAGCCTGCTGCATCGCCTCCAGCCGTCGCAGCTGCCATTGCAGCGCGTCGGCCATCTCCTCGCCGGTCGGCTCCTCGTCCCGCGGCGGCTCGGGCAGCAGCAGGCGCGATTTCAGGTAGGCGAGCCACGCCGCCATCACCAGGTAGTCGGCGGCCAGCTCCAGGCGCAGCTTGCGGGCCTGCTGGACGAAGACGAGGTACTGGTCGACCAGCGCCAGCATGGAGATGCGCCGCAGGTCGACCTTCTGGTCGCGCGCGAGAGTCAGCAGGACGTCGAGCGGGCCCTCGTAGCCTTCGAGGTCGAGGATCAGCTCGCCCTCGCCCGGCGCCAGCACGTCCGGCCCGCCCCGATCGAAATCCGGGGCTGGTTCGTCGCTAGCGGTGGGGACGTCGTCGGTCATGTCCTACTACAAATAGTCCAACAGGGATCGGCGCCGCGAGTCAAATTACCCGTGACTTATCCCCACAGTCCGAAAAATTATCTTTATATTTCAGCTAGTTAAGCGACAGGACGGTCGAGCAGCTCGGCCAACCGGCGGCGATAGAGCTCAAGATCCTCGCGGCCGGCGCCATCGTTGCGCGCCCTGGCCAGCCCGGCACCCCGCGCGACACGGGCCGCGGCGCGCGGCGAGAGGGGGCCGACGGCCGATGCGATCTCGCGCATCTGCGCCAGCTCGCCATTGCAGTGGAGCACCACGTCGCAACCGGCCTCGAGCGACTGGCGTGCCCGCTCGGCATGGCTGCCGCCCAGCGCCTTCATCGACAGATCGTCGGAGATCAGCACGCCATCGAAGCCGATATGGTCGCGGATCACCTCGCCGATGACCCGCACCGACGTCGTCGCCGGCTGGTTGCTCGACAGCGCGCGATAGAGCACATGCGCCGTCATTGCCCATGGCAGATCCGCCAGAGCGCGAAACGGTGCGAAGTCGGTGCGCTCGAGCTCGGCCCGCGTGGTGTCGACCACAGGCAGCTCGTGATGGCTGTCGGCACGCGCGCGGCCGTGGCCGGGCAGATGCTTCATGACCGGGATGATGCCGCCGGCCAGCAGCCCGTCGGCCTGGGCGCGGCCCAGCGCCACCACGGCGCGGACGTTGTCGGCAAAGGCGCGATCGCCGATCACGCCATGCGCGCCTGACACCGGCACGTCGAGCACCGGCGCGCAGTCGACATCGATGCCCAGCGGCGCGAGATCGGCGGCGAGCAAACGGCCGTTGAGCCGGCTGGCCATCATTGCCGCCGCCGGATCGCTGGCGTAGAGTTCGCCGAACACCGAGGCCGGCGGCGCCAGGCGCCAGTGCGGCGGCTTCAGCCGCTGCACGCGCCCGCCTTCCTGGTCGATCAGCACCGGCGCATCGTCTCGGCCCGCCGAGTCGCGCATCGAGTCGACGAGGCGGCGCACCTGGTCGGGCGCCTCGATATTGCGCGCGAAGAGAATGAAGCCCAGCGGGTCGACATCGCGGAAGAAGGCGCGCTCGTCGTCGGTCAGCGCCGTGCCGGCGCAGCCGAAGATCACCGCGGCCGGGACGGACAAGGTGCGCTACCGCGCCGGCGGAATGATCACGCAGTCGACGTTGCGCGATTTGAGTCGATCGCAGGTCGATTTCGCCTGCTTGTCGTCGAGCGGTCCCGCCTGCACGCGGATCCAGCCCACCTTCTCGCCGCGGTCGATACGTACCGGCTGCATCGACAGCGGGCCGAGCACGTCGGCGTGCGATTTCTGCAACCGCGCCCAGATGGCGCGCGCGGCGTCCTCCGACTTGTCGGCGGCGAGCTGCACGCGATAGCCGCCCGCCGTGGCCGTCGGC
>JANNEV010000353.1:0-7239 GCA_031379145.1 Gemmatimonadaceae bacterium | reverse complement strand
CGATGGTCAGCGCGCGCATCAGGGGCATTGCGGGGTCTCGGTCGTGGAGGAGCGGTGAAACGTGCAGCGTTGGTCCGGCCCATATATTTGGGCGTTCACACACCTCTTGTCAGTCCACCGCATCCGCTTTTCCTCATGGCGTTCATACAGGTGCCCCCCCTCGGGGAATCCATCGTCGAGGCGACCGTTTCCCGCTGGCTCAAGAAGGAAGGCGACGCCGTCGCCGCTGGGGAAACGCTGGTCGAACTCGAAACAGACAAGATCACCGTCGAGGTGGCCGCGCTGGAAAGCGGTGTGCTCGCCCGGCGTGAGAAACAGGAAGGCGACGTTGTCACGGTGGGGGAATCGCTCGGTCAGATCGCGGCTGGCGGTGGCACTGTCGCTCCGGCGCCGTCCGCGCCAGCCGCCACGCCGACAGGTGCGGCTGCGCCGAGCTCGGCGTCGCCCGCAAGCACTGCGTCACTCAAGGTTGCACCCGCTGCCATGCGCGCGGCGAGCGAGGCGGGTGTCAACCTCGCCCAGGTGGTGGGCACCGGCCGCGGAGGTGTGATCAGCAAGACCGACGTCATGGCTGCGCAAACCGCAGCGCCCGCACCCGCGATCACGTCTCCCAGGACCGTGGCGTCGGCACCGCCACCGGCGGCTGCATCGGCTGCACCACCGACTGCACCACCGACTGCACCGTCCGCGTCGGCCGGCCCGAGGGAGACGCGAGAGAAACTGACTACTCGTCGCAAACGCATCGCCGAAAACCTGCTGCAGTCGCAGCACATGACCGCACACCTGACCACGTTCAACGAGATCGACATGACCGCGATCTCGGCCCTTCGGGAGCGGCTCAAGGAGCGCGTAGAGAAAGAGCAGGGCGTCAAGCTCTCGTTCATGCCGTTCTTCGCCAAGGCGGCCTGTCACGCGCTGCAGGCGTACCCGCTCGTCAATGCGCAGCTCGACGGCGACACGGTGGTATACAAGCACTATGTGAACCTGGGCATCGCCGTCGCCTCCTACGCCGGGCTCGTGGTGCCGAACGTCAAGGATGCGCACGCCAAGAACATCGTGGAGATCGGCAAGGACATCGGGGCCGTCGCCAAGCGCGCGCGCGACGGCAAGCTCTCGATCGATGACCTCACCGGCGGCACGTTCACCATCACCAACGGTGGCGTGTTCGGCTCACTGGTATCGACGCCGATCATCAACTACCCCCAGGTCGGCATTCTCGGGCTGCACAAGATTCAGGACCGACCGGTAGCCATTGCCGGCAAGGTGGAAATCCGGCCGATGATGTACATCGCGCTCAGCTACGACCACCGTCTGATCGACGGGCAACAGGCCGTGCTGTTCCTGGTTCGCATCAAGGAACTGATGGAAGATCCGGCCGCGATGTTGGTGCTCTAAACGGCGAGCAGGCGCAAAAGACCACGCAGCACCAGCGGCTCAAGAGCCTCCAGTACTGCGTGGTGTCGTCCGTCGGCGCACGCTGCAATGCGAAGATTGGAGTCACGGCCAACGGGAATGCATGGGCAAGACGCTCCACGACGCAGGGCGTCACAGTCCGCAGGGCGTGCGCACACGCGCCGCAGCTCCTGCTCCTTCTCGTTCGACGTACGAGACGCGGTCCACGTTAACTTTCGCATATGACTCCCCAACTCCTCACTGCTGACGTCGTCATCCTCGGCGGCGGTCCAGGTGGCTACGTCGCCGGTATTCGCGCGGCTCAATTGGGCCTCTCCGTTACCTGCGTTGAATCCGACAAGACGCTCGGTGGAACGTGCGTCAACGTTGGGTGCATTCCCTCCAAGGCCTTGCTGCACTCGTCGGAACACTACGAGTGGTTGCGTCTCCACTCGGCCGAACATGGTATCGCCGTCGATGGCCTCCGCCTCGACCTGTCCACGATGATGGCGCGCAAGAACGACGTCGTTGCGCAGAACACCAAAGGCGTCGAGTTCCTCTTCAAGAAAAACCGGATCACGTGGGCCAAGGGCTTCGGCTCGCTCAAGGGCGGCAACATCGTGGAGGTCACCGGTGTCGACGGCGTCGTTTCGCACTGGCACGGCAAGTCAGTCATCATCGCCACGGGTTCGGTCCCGGTGGAGCTGCCGTTTCTGCGCTTTGACGAGCAGCGAGTGCTGTCAAACGTCGGCGCGCTGACGATTCCGGAAGTGCCGCGGCATCTCATCGTCGTCGGCGGCGGCGTGATCGGACTGGAGCTTGGCAGCGTGTGGCGTCGCTTGGGCGCCCGAGTGACGGTGATCGAGTTCGCGCCGACGATCCTCCCCGGCAACGACGATGACGTGGTCAAGGAAGCGGACAAGATCTTCCGCAAACAGGGGCTCGAGATACACACCGGAACCAGAGTAACCGGCGCCGACGTGCGCGACGACGGCGTCACGATCCATGTCGAGAAAGACGGCGCACCCGCCACGTTCGACGCGGACTACGTGTTGGTGTCGGTGGGCCGGAAGCCCCTGCTGCGCGGCGTGGATGCCGCAGCGCTGGGTCTGGCAGTTGGACCTCGCGGCGAGATTGTCGTGGACGATCAGCAACGCACCAACCTGCAGGGCGTGTACGCCATCGGCGACGTCTGCGGCGGCAAGCTGCTCGCGCACAAGGCCGAAGAGGAAGGCGTTGTTGCGGTAGAAGTCATCGCGGGCAAGCCCGTGCACATGCACCATCGCACCGTTCCTGGCATCGTGTACACGTGGCCCGAGATTGCGACCGTGGGGCAGACGGAGCAGGAAGTGAAGGCCAGCGGTCGCGCCTACCGCGTCGGCAAGTTCCCATTCAGCGCCAATGGCCGCGCGCGCACCATGGGCGAAACACAGGGCTTCGTGAAGTTCGTCGTCGATGCCACCACCGACGAAATCCTGGGCGCGCACATGGTCGGGCCCAACGTGGCCGATCTGATGTCAGAAGTTGTGCTGGCCATGGAGTATCGTGGCAGCGCCGAAGACATCGGCATCACGGTGCACTCACACCCGACACTCAGCGAGACCGTCAAGGAAGCAGCGCTCAGCGCGCTCGGGCGGGCGCTGCACATGTAGGACCAAGCGTCTCGGCAGCCAGGTGGCGCACAGACGAAGCGCCCGGCGGAGACTGGCTCCGACCGGGCGCTTTCGTTTGCCGTGACGTGCAGCCTGCCTGCGCAGCGGCTACAGCACCAGTTTGCCGATCGCGATGCCCACGGCGAACAGGCCGACGCCAATGGCTACGGCCATGTTCGCCGACACGCCCCGCCCGGCGTCGATGGCCACCGTGTTGCTGACGACAGTCGTCGCCACGATCGCCTCGGTGCGCGTGTTCGGCAACGCAGCCATGATGTTCGCGGCCACGTAGGACGGAGTCACCATCCGCTTGCGTCGTTCCGTGTCCGCCGCAATGAGCTTCCACACGTCCACCTGCTTGCTGTCCACGCGCCGCGCGTCGCTCTCAGTCACGTCCCCATCCAGCCACTGGTTGATCGCGAGCGCTGCGCCATCGGTTGCCGCGGTGAGGCCCTGCAGCGGCACTTCGCGGTCAGCGATCGGACGGTCAGCGTGCGGACGGTCGCTCGCGACGTCGCGAAGCTCCTTCTGCTGGCCGATGTCGTTCAGGCCGTCGTGTGCTTCGTGTTGGTCAAGCATCAGGCGTATTTCTCCTCGAGCAGGGCCTGAAGAGCTTCGCGTGCCCGATGCACGCGCATCTTCAGTGCGCCCACGGTGGTCCCCAAAAGGTCCGCCATCTCTTCGTAGGAACGACCTTCGACATGTTTCATGATGAAGGCTTCCCGGAGCGATGGGGCCAGCTGAGCGAGGGCATAGTCGAGGTCCGTCCGTAGTTCGGTACGGTCCAGGTCCTCATCGGGGCTCGCAAAGCTGGAGGGCTGATCGTCTTCGTCGTAGCTCAGGTGCGTGCGCCGAATGTTCTTCAGCCAATCCTTGCACCCGTTTGCAACGAGCCGGAACAACCAGGCGTCGAAGCGACCGCGCACCTCGGTGAGGTGATGGTATGCCTTGATAAACGACGTCTGAAGAATGTCCTCGGCGACGTCAGGACTACCCGTCATTCCGAGTGCATGTCGATACAGCGGATCGCTGTATCGACCGATCAGCAACGCGAACGCATCGCGCTCACCCGCAACCACACGGGAAATGACATCCTGGTCGGAATCGACCTCGGGGAGCTGGGCTTCGGGTTCCGATATGTTCACGGCGCTAGGATAACGCCGTAAGATCGGGGCCGACACCCCTGCTGACCACGGAATCGTTGAGGACATCGTTGCTTCTCGTCTCGTTGAGTGGACGAATCGACCGGGGAGAGGTCACAGGACCTGTGAGGCGAGTATCGGCAGGTGGTCAAAGACACTCCAGTGTTTTTCTCGAATTTGTTTTTCATGCTCACTTAGTGACGGCGGTGGCATCCGGACGGCTCCGCCGGTAGCGGGGGCAACGCCGGTTACCGGCGAGGCCTGCACATCCTGTAACGCTTCCCCGACGGTCCGGACAACGCCGCACGGTACACCGACCGACGCCAAGACGCGAATCCAGTGCGCCGCGGGTCGCTGTTGAACCCGTGCTGTGATGGCGTTGACGATTTCGGCGCGTCGCGCGAGACGCCCGGCGTTGGTTGCCAGGTCCGACTCCGACAAGAGCGTGCGGAGCTCCAGCGCCGTCGCCGTCGCCAGCCACTGCCCATCGGTGCCGACAGCAATGACCAGCGGTCGATCCTCAGCTTCGAACAGCTGGTAGGGGACCAGATTTGGATGGGCGTTTCCCCAGCGCCGAGCGTCCTGACCGCTGACGAGGGTGTTCTGTGCCACGTTGACCAGCGCGGCCGTCGCGCTCAGCGTCAATGAGAGATCGAGCTTTCTGACCGCCGCACGTTCACCCCCGCGCGCTACCAGCGCCGCGAGAATGGCGACGGCGGCATCTTTTCCCGTAATCACGTCCACCAACGCGACGCCTGTGCGCATGGGTGGACCAGCCTCCGGCCCGTTAATCGACATCCATCCCGATTCCGCCTGCACCACGAAGTCGTATCCCGGCCTTGTGCTCTGTGCCCCGAATCCGGAGATGGTGCACCAGATCAACCGAGCGTGCTCCGCCAGTTCCGCGTCTCTATCGATTCCGTATCGCGCCAGCACGCCGGGCAGGAAGTTGTCGATCACCACGTCCGCTTCGCGTATAAGCGCACGAAGCAGGGCCAGATCTTCAGCGTGCCGAAAGTCGAGGGCCAGGGACAGCTTGTTGCGATTCGCGCTCAGAAAGTAGGCGGCCCTCCCGCTGGCATCGAACGGTGGGCCCCATCCGCGAGTGTCATCTCCGGTTTCCGGTCGTTCGACCTTGATGACGTGTGCTCCGAGATCGGCCAACATCATGGAACACAGAGGACCGGCCAACACCCGCGAGAGGTCAAGAATCCTGATGCCGGAGAGCGGTAATGGCGTCATAGAGCAGTTATAGTGTCTTTATTATGTTTGTATTTGGCTAGGCGATCTGAGCGTTCCATGTGGCATCTTCACATGTGCGGCAAGGACGTCGCATCTATTATAGAGAGCGGTGAGCCATCATCAATCATACGGCTACGACTTGCATAGATGTCGGAAAATCATATAGTTACCCGAATTCTGGCCACCCCGATAGCCGCCGCGGACGCGCCTCAGCGCGTGTGCTCGCTTGATGGGTTGCCGCTGTCCCCCTGTTTGGCGGAAGGAGCACGTTCGACCCATGACCGATAATCCGCAGGCTGACGACGAGATGATGACGGAGAGCGAGGCGGCGCCTGCCAGCCCGCCGCCGCGCCGAGGTCCAGGACACCGCGCGGCAGATGCGCGGGATACTGCGGCAGAGATGGCCGCGCGCGCGCACGAAATCAGCCTCGAGGCCGGCAGCAAAATGGCCGGGGCCATGCGCGAGGTGATCGGAGCCGCTGCTGGATTTAGCGCCTTCGCCATTGAAAGCGCGCGCGATCTGGTGCACTACATGGTTCGGCGTGGGCAGATGGGTTCCGACGAAGCGGAAGTGCTCATCAAGCAGGCAGAAGCCGCTTACATTGCCAAGCACGGTTCGCTTCCGAAGCCGGAGCCGAAAGCACCACCACCGAAGCCGATTCCGCTCGGACAGATGCCCAAGGCCGTAGCGGCGCCAGCCGCTGCTGCCGAGGCCGCTCTCGAAGCTCGCGCGGCCATGCGTATTGAACCGCAGCGCGCTCCAGATCGGCCGGCGGTTGTTTCCAAGCCAGCCGCACCGAAAGTCGAGAAGATCGCTGCCGCTCCGGTGGAAAAGGCCGTCGAGAAAGCGCCTGATGTTGTTGCGGAGAAGACGGCTCCGAAAGCGCAGAGCCCGGCGCCTGCCGACAAACCTTCCGACAAACCCGCTGCGAAGGCCCCTCCCGCGAAAACTCCGGCGGCGAAAGCACCGACGGGGAAAGCGCCCGTCGCCAAGGCTCCACCCGCGAAGGCCCCAACCAAGGCGGCGGCAAAGCCCGCAGCCAAGGGGCCCTTGAAGCCGGTCGCGGCGAAGGCACCCGCGAAAGCACCCGCGAAGGCACCGGCGAAAGCTCCCGCAAAGGCGCCCGCAAAGGCGCCCGCAAAGCCGACGTCCAAAGGCAAGCCTCCGGTAAAAAAGGTCGGCAAGAAGTAGGACGGCAATTCGCGTGATCGACCGCAGATCGCTCCGCGCATGCATGCCGTGCTAGTTTCGTCGGCACCGACCCGCCTCGACTTCGGCGGAGGATGGACAGACGTCCCGCCCTTCCCTGAAGAGCGGGGCGGCTTTGTTTGCAACCTCGCCATCAATCGGCGCGCCACAGTCACCGTGCGGGCGCGTGACCTCAACACAGCGCCTAGCGACGAGGTGCCGTTGGTCTCGGCCGCCAGAAGGCGTGCGATGCGCGACGGACAGGACCTCGCGGGGCTTCAGATTGACATTGCCTCTGATTTTCCGGTCAGTGCAGGGCTGGGCGGCTCCTCGGCCGCCGGTGTCGCACTCGCTGCCGCGTTGGCCGCGCATGCGGGGCAGTCGCGTGAACCGCGCTGGCTCGCAGAATGGAGTCGCGCCGTCGAGGTGGAAGAGCTTGGCGTGGCCGGAGGCCGACAGGACCACTACGCCGCCGCGTTCGGCGGCGCACTCGGATTGACCTTCGGGGCGGAGACCGTTGTTGAACGGATCGAGATCGACGTCCTCACCAGACAAACGCTGGAGCAACGCTGCCTGCTGGTGTACACCGGCGAGTCCCGCATCTCCGCATCGACGATCTCTG
>JANNEV010000345.1:0-6972 GCA_031379145.1 Gemmatimonadaceae bacterium | reverse complement strand
GGCTGGCACCAGCGGATCATCAGCAAGTCGATGCGATCGGCCACGAATACGGGCCGAGTGGCGAGCTTCGCGATCGCGCTTGCACTGCAGTCGACATAGAGTGTGTCGGCGTTCGCGGGCAGCGTGCCGCCGTCAAGCTCGAGATGGTCGGGCGCGATGGCCTGCAGGCGTCCCAGGCGTACCACGTTGGTGATACGCCGCAGCTGCGCGAGCTCGGCCTGTGACACCACGGCGCAGTGATACATGGTGGGCTCCACCGCCGTATCGAGCCGCACGAACAGTCCGCGCGACTCGAGCTGCACAAACAAGTCGGGGATGGACTGTGCCTCGGCAATCGCATCGAACTGACCGAAGGTGGCATTCAGCGACTGCTCGAAGTTCTCGATGCCCGGTTGCATGTTGGCGCGGTCCAGCAGCCACGGATCACGCGGCACGATCCAGCGAATGCGTTCCGGTGGGGTGCCGTTTTCCAGGAGCCAGAGACAGGCATCGATGCCGGTCTTTCCCGCGCCCACCACCGTGTAGGCCGCCCATGGGCGATCGATGCCTGGCAACCCATTGAGCGGAACGCAGGACACGCCAGGCGCCACGCGATACTTTGGCGGATGTGTGGCGGGGATAGCCGTCTGACTCAGTGTGGCATCCACCAGCTTGCGCTGCACCGCAACCGTCTGTGACTGGCCGCCGGTGCGCGAGGTGACCCGGTGCGTTCCGTCTGCGGAGCGACTGTACTCCGACATCGGCAGCCAGCGCACCCGGCCCGAGGGGAGAAAACGTTCGCGCATGACCTGGTCATAGTACGCGAGCACTTCGGCGCCGGATGCGAGTCCGTACAGACCGGCGTTGAATCCCTCCGTCTCCTTTTTCCAGCTGCTGAGTTCACGCGAGTTGACGCCGTAGTACGCCGAGGGCTGATGCAGGCGCACAAACGAATACGCGTCGTTCCAGTGTCCCCCTGGTCGATGTCGCCGGTCTACCAGTGTGATGGTGGCATCGGACTCGCTGAGCAGCGTATCGACAAAGGCCATTGCCACGGCGCCAGCTCCGACCACGAGATAGTCGGTGTCGAGCACATCGTGGTGGAGGTCAGCGCGAGAGTCAGTCGGTACGTTCACGGGCACGGCGGCGTCGACCAAGCGGAGGGACCATGGCTGATGTTGCCGCTGAGCGCGGCGTGACACGGCAACGTGACACAGCAACGTGACACGGCAACGTGACACAGCAAAGGCGGAGAGGAATTCTCCAGCGAAGTTACCGCGGGTTCACGCCAGTCGCCAAGCCGGTGCCGCACTGCATATTCCGTGGCTGAACGGCGAACGTTCGTGCGCGTCGCCACTACCACCTTTCTGCTGATCGCCATGGCTTCCAGTTTTCGCGACGCCGATGCGTCCCAGTTCGTCTCGCGGTACGAAAGTCGGTGGGGCACCGATGTGGCGCTGCGTGTGTACACCTCGCGTTTGCTCGGCGCGGACCCAGCGCTCGTGCTGCACGGTGGGGGCAACACCTCCGTCAAAACCACAGCCCGCGAACACACCGGCGAGCTGGTGGAGGTGCTCTACGTGAAGGGCAGCGGGTGGGACCTAGGCGGCATTGAGCCCGCCGGGTTCCCGGCGTGTCGCCTGGCGCCGTTGCTCAAGCTGTGCGCACTCGACGCGCTGAGCGACGAAGACATGGTGGCCGCACTGCGGTCGCAGATGCTCGATCCGTCGAGTCCCACACCGTCGGTGGAAGCACTGCTGCACGCGTTTCTGCCTGGCAAGTTCGTCGACCATACGCATGCTGATGCCGTGCTCACGCTGCAGGACCAGCCCAACGCACGGGAGCTCGCCCAGGAGGTGTGGGGGTCGGCGTATCGCTACATCCCGTATGTTATGCCGGGCTTTGCGTTGGCCAGGCGCGTGGTGGAGCTGGCTGGCGACCTCACGGGTGTGCACGGCCTGATTCTTGAACAACACGGCATTTTTACGTGGGGCGAGACGGCGCAGGAGAGCTACGAGCGCATGATGACCGGCGTGGCGGCTGCCGCCGAGTGGCGTGCGGCGAAACGGCCACCCGTGTCCGGATCGGTAACGCCGTCGCGCGATGCCACTGGGGATGACCGCATACGTGCGGCGAACATGCCCCGTGTGCGCGGTGCCCTTGCGCGCGCGGGACACGGCGCGTTCGCCCTCTCGTGGCGATCCGATGAGGCCATTCTGGCCCTGCTGGCGCACCCGAATGCGCGCGACATCACCACCCGCGGTACGGTCACGCCGGATCACGTGATTCGCACCAAGCCGCGGCCGATGTGGCTTGAGCTGGACGGGCTCGACGCGGAAGGGCTCGACACCGATCGCCCCGACGCTGACCGCTTCAACACCGACGCGCTGACGGCGCGGTGCGAGTCCAGCGTCGCCGACTACGCGCGGTGGTACGCCGACTACTTCGCGCGCGGCGCGACGCGGTCTGTTCGGCCACTCACGCAGCTGGATGCCGCCCCGCGCGTGGTGCTTGTGCCGGGACTCGGGGCGTTGACGCTGGGGCGCACGCTGGTCGATGCGCGCGTGGCTGGCGACATCGTCGCGCGGTCGGCACAAGTGCAACTCGACGCGGAGGCGGTGGGACGGTATCACCCAGTGGCCGAGGCGGACCTGTTTGACGTGGAGTATTGGACGCTGGAGCAAGCCAAGCTCTCCGCGTCAAAGTCGGGTGGACCGTTGGCCGGCAAGATCGCTTTCGTCACCGGCGCCGCGGGCGGCATCGGACTGGCCACCAGCGAGCAGTTGCTGGCGCAGGGCGCCCACGTATACCTGACCGATCGCGACGAGACGACGCTGTCGGCGGCGATCAGTCGACTGCAGGCGCGGTTCGGCTCTCGGGTGGCGGGCTCCGTGTGTGACGTCACGCAAACGGAGACGGTGCAGCGCGCGGTGACAAGTGCCGTGCGCGCATTTGGAGGCGTGGATCTGCTGGTGTCCAATGCCGGAACCGCGCCGCAGGGGTTGCTGCATACCCAGCGTGGAGATGATGCGCTGACGCAGTCCATGGACCTCAATCTGCTGGGGCATCAGCGCGTGGCACGCGCGGTCACCGACGTGATGCTGGCCCAGGGCATCGGGGGCTGCTTGCTCTTCAACGCGTCCAAGAGCGCGGTCAATCAGGGCCCGGAGTTCGGTCCCTATGCGGTACCCAAGGCCGGACTGTTGGCGCTGATGCGGCAGTACGCCGTGGATCTGGGTGCACACGGCATTCGCGCCAACGCGGTGAACGCCGACCGTATTCGCACGGAGCTGTTTGGTGGCGGCGTGCTGGAAGCGCGGGCCAAGGCACGCGGGCTCACCCCCGAGGCGTATTTCCAGCAAAACCTGCTGGCTCGCGAGACCACGGCCCAGGATGTGGCCGCCGCGTTCGCCTGGCTGGCCAATGCACCGGCCACCACGGGGTGCGTGATCACGGTGGACGGCGGCAACGCCGCAGCGTTCATGCGCTGACGCGTTCTTTCGCAGAGATAGGCCAGGCGGTACTCTTGGCGGACCTCTCTACAGGAATCTCTTATGCGTCATCTACTGCTCGCCCGCGGTGCGATCGCCGCGTCGGGTCTGGTCGCGCTCACCGCGGGTGCCCAGACGCCGGCACCTGCCGCGCCGCCCACCAACACCCTCACCACCCTGCCGTTTGGCACAACCTCGGCGGCGCCGGCGTCGCGCTGGACGCCACCGGCCTCGGTGGGTCGCCAACTGTCCGTCGACGACCTGCTGTCGTGGAAGGGCGTGCGCACGCCGCAGCTCTCCAACGATGGCAAATGGTTCGCGTATGTGTTGTCCCCCAATGAGGGCGACGCCGAGGTGGTGGTGCGAGGGACGGCGGCGGGGGCCAAGGAGATGCGGTTTCCTATTGGTGACGCCTCGGGCGGTGGAGCGGGTGGAGGAGGCGGACGCGGTGGAGCGGGCGGCGGGTCGCCCAGCCTGGCGTTGAGCGGCAACGGCCGATGGGTCGCGTTTCTTCAGTACGCCAGCAGTGCCACCGCCGGTCGCGGCGGTCGTGGCGGTCGCGGCGCGCCAGGCGCGGCTCCCGCAGCGGCGCCAGCGCAGCCCAAGCTCATGGTGGTCAATCTGTCAGACGGCACCAAGCGTGAGTTCGAGAACGTGCGCGCGTTTCGATTTGCCGGAGACAAGTCCGACTGGGTGGCGGTCCATCACGCGGCGGCGCGGGCTGCAGCGCCTGTTGGCCCGGGGGCAAACGGTGCACCGGCGGCCGCGACCGGCAGTACGCTCGAACTCGTGAACCTCGGCGGTGGAATGCCGTCTCCGGTCTCGGACGTCACGGAGTTCTCGTTCGACGATTCCGGCGACTGGGTCGCGCTTGCCGTGGGTACGGCGGACATGACCGGAAACAGCGTGCAACTGCGTCAGTTGTCTTCGGGCGTTGCGCGCACGTTGGACCTCAAGAAGGCCGCGTACCGTCGGTTGACGTGGGCAGATTCATCCGACGCCTTGGCCGTTCTGCGTGTCGTGACCGACACCGCTGGCGGAGATGAGGACGTGACCGTGCTGGCGTGGCCGCATGCCGCGTTGCCCACCGCCAAGGCGGCAGAGATTTCGGCGAAATCCGGCGGCGTGACTGGTGGTCTGGTGGTGAGCAGCGACCGGGCGCCGACTTTTGGCGACAAAGCCGGCGTGATGTACTTCGGCCTGCGTGAGCCACGGCCGCCGCGCCCGCGCAATGCGAGCACGTTCACACCGCCGGTGGCGTCGGGGACGGCGCCCGGCGCAGGAGCCGGCGGTCAGGTGGCGGCGGCGCCCCAAACCGATGCGGAGGTGCCCTCGCTGATTCTGTGGCATTGGAAGGACGCGCGGCCGCAGGCGCAACAGCAGGTACAGGAAGGGCAGGACAAGTCGTTCAGCTATCTCACGGCGTATCACATGGCCACCGCGAAGGTGGTCAAGCTCGCCGATGAAAAAGTGCGTGACGTGTCGGTTGGCCCGAAAGATATATGGGCGGTGGGGACGGACGTTTCTGCGTACGAGCGGATGCAGGGCATCAGCGGCTCCGCGTTTCGCGATCTCTACGCGATCAACGTGACCACTGGCGCGCGCACGCTGCTGCAGGCCAAGGTGCCAGGCGGCGGTGGTGGTGGCTTTGGCGGTGCGTCGTTCAACTTCTCGCCGGACAATGGTCGGTATGCGTACTACGACACTGGCGACTGGAAGGCGTACGATTTCGCGACCGGTACGGCGAAGACGATCAGTGCCGGCGTGCCCACGCAGTTCTGGAACACCGAGGACGACCACAATCAGGTGAAGCCGCCGATCGGCGGTGCGTTGGTTGGTTGGACCAAGGACGGCGCCAGCGTGTTGGTGCGGGACAACTGGGATGTCTGGCGCTTGCCCGTGTCTGGCGCGGGCGCGGCGATGAACCTCACCGTGAACGGCAAGAGCTCGCAGGTGCGCTACCAGAACCGTGTGCTCTCCGATCCGCGCGATCGGGGTGGAATCGATCCCCTCAAGCCGCTCATGATGGAGACCTACGGCGAGTGGACGAAGAAGGAAGGATTGGTGCAGGTGGACGTCGTGAAGGGCGGCACCAAGACGATCGCCTGGGAAGATGCGAAGGTGGACTATCGCAAGGCGCGCGACGCGAACACGTGGGTGTACTCTCGGCAATCCGTCGTGAAGTATCCCGACTTCTACGCCGCCGACGAGGGGCTCAAGAATGAGCGTCGGCTCACGGATGCCAATCCGCAGCAGAAGGAGATCGCGTGGACGCCGGGCGCCCGACTCATTGACTACACCTGCGACAACGGCGGCGGCAAGCATCAGGCGGTGCTGTATCTCCCGGCCGGGTACGAGGCGGGCAAGACCTACCCCCTGCTCACGTACATCTACGAAAAGCTGAGCCAGGAGTACAACGCCTACACCGAGCCCAACGCCACGCGCTACAGCAATCCGAGCGTGTACACGTCGCGCGGATACGCGTTTCTCAAGCCGGACATCGAGTACAAGATCAACGATCCAGGCCGCTCGGCCGTGTGGTGCGTCGTGCCGGCCGTGAAGGCCGCGATCGCCACCGGCATGATCGACACGGCGCGCGTTGGCCTGCAGGGGCACAGCTGGGGCGGGTATCAGACGTCGTTCATCACGACCCAGACCAACATTTTCAAGACGGCGGTCGCTGGCGCTCCGCTCACGGACATGGTGTCAATGTTCGGGTCGATGTACTGGAACACCGGCAGCACCGACGCGTCCATCTTCATCTCGAGTCAGGGTCGCTTCACCGGCGGACCCAACGATGTGCCCGAAGCGTACATGCGAAACTCACCGCAGAATTTTGCGCAGAATCTGAGCATCCCGTTCATGATCCTGCACAACGATCGCGATGGTGCGGTGGACTTCAATCAGGGCATCACGTACTACAATCACTTGCGACAGTTGGGCAAGGATGTGGTACTGCTTGAGTATGTGGGTGAGAATCACGGCCTGGCGCGGCCCGCCAACCAGAAGGACTACAACCTTCGCATGACAGAGTGGTTCGACACCTTCTTGCGCGATCAGCCCGCGCCGGCCTGGCTCAAGGACGGTGTACCGCGCCTGCAGATGGAAGAGCACCTGAAGGATCGGCGCCCGCTGGTGGACCCCAAGACCGCGCCCGTGGCAAAGATTGTTCCGTAGCACCATCTGGCGCGTGAACGCCTCCACGCCCCTCGCGACGCACACCGTTGCGCTCACGTTCGCGTTGTTCGTATCACACACGGTGCTTCCGGCGCAGCCGCCGCCGGAAGCGCAGGTGGTTGCGCGTGTGCACGAGTACATGTCGAGGTTGGCCGCCAACGGGTACACCGGTGGCGTACTCGTAGTGCGTGGCGGTCGCACCATTGTCAAACGCAGCTACGGCATGGCCAATGCGAGTGCGCGCATCCCGGCCGACTCGGCCACGGTGTACAACCTCGGCTCCATTACCAAGCAGTTCACGGCCGCGTCCATCCTCCTGCTCGAA
>JANNEV010000342.1:0-7837 GCA_031379145.1 Gemmatimonadaceae bacterium | reverse complement strand
GCACGAACAACAGGCTTTGGTCGGGCAGAATGTTTTGCCCCCAGCCGCGAATGTTCTGACCGTGCAGCGCCAGATCGGCCAATCCGAGGGGATTGTTCAGCGTGAAGTTCACGCTGGCGCGCTTGGGCAATCCGATCTTCTGTGGATTGAACCGGAAGCTCAGGCTGGCCTGCGTGTTCCATGGTGCGCGGCAGCTGCCGCGCGTGGCCAACTGCCCGAACTGTCGGCTCAGGCAGGTGCGCCCGGACGCTGCACCGCTCTCCAGCAGCGTACGCATTTGCGAGGCCAAGACCGGATCGGCGAGCGTGGCTGGATCGAAGACAAACGCCCGGTCGTTGAAACTGCTGCCATCGCCGTTTACGTCGCCCTGAATGGACGGTGTATACGGAATGCCGGAGACGTAGGCCAGGTTCAGTGAGAGGTACACCACGTCGAAGATCGGGAAATCATTGAGACCGACGCCGACCTGGTGGCGACCCTGCTGCAGGCTGAGCCCCCACTGCTTCTCGAAAGGATTGCCAACCGTGCTGCTGAAGCCGCGGAACTGATCGCGCAACGCCAACAGCTGATACGAGGCGTTCCAGCGTAGTCGGGGATTGGACGTGATCGGGCGGATCGTGAACAACAGCTGTTGCGCTTGTGACCGAAGATCCGAGCGTGCTTCCGAGACTCGCAGAAAATCCGTTGTGATGCGGGTGTCTTGCAGCGCCACCGCTCCCGTTCTCGGGTCAATCGCGGACGGATTGGCGAATACCGGACGAGCGGCTTCGTTGTCAATCGCAAACCGCTGGGCGCCGCGAAAGTTCCGGTCCAGCGCATCCTGCTGATTCAGGTTGAGCGAATACACACCCGACACGCCCATGGCGAATCGATTGTCGAGCACCGGTCCGCTCCAGCTGAGATTCGAGCGCCACACGCGCGTTTGCTGGAATCCCTCATCGAACAGGGTGACGTTGGGCGTGCTGTTCGAGAACACGGTGCCGTTGGTGCCGTCGGCGCAGGTCGTGGGAATGTTCGCCGCGTCGGCGCGGTAGCTGGACCAGGCGGGAACGGGCGCCGCCGGTCCCACGCACACGATCTGTTGCGTGGAGTTGGCCAGGCCCGTGTTGTTGACGGCCGTCGCAATCAGGTCCGAACCCCGCAAATTCTGGAAGACGCCAATACCGCCCTGAATGAGCGCGCGCGGCGGGCGAGCCGCGCCAGGAATGAACGCAATCTGCGGCGCCGTCCCGTAAATCCAGGTGAAGCCAAGTCGAGGGCTCAGGTACGCACGATTAGGTACCGCATTGTTGCGCACCCCAAGCCGCTGCGACACCAGCGCGTTCTCGCCCGGCGTCGTGAGAAAGCGGTTCGCATCCACACGTAACCCGTACTGCACTTGCAGTTCCTGCGACGGTCGCCAGAAATCCCCGAGTGAGAACGCGGCCGTGAGTTGATCGCCGGTGCGTTCCGGTGCCAGCAGCGTGCGATTGTACGTCGCCGCGCGGCCCGCCTGCAACTCGGCCAGCGAGTTGAACGCGAACGAGCCAAACAGATTCGCGCTTTGGTCGGAGGTGAAGCCTTCGCGACGGACGTTGGACGTCAGCTTGACGGAGTGCTTGTTGTTGCCGGCGTACCACCGCATCTCGTTGGAGAACTCCAGTGTTCGCGTGGTTTGTTCGAGCTGTAGCGCGGGATTCCCACCGAAGTTCAGCGAGCGCACGGAAGATGTGCCGTCGTCGAACACCGAGTTGATGCGGACACTGCCGTTGGGTAACCGCAGGTACGGGTCGTTCTCGATGCCGCTCAGGCTGTATCCAAGTACGGAATTCGAGAGAATACCGAACCAGAAGTAGTTGGTGTGGCGCAAGGAGCCGATGCCGCTCCACTGCTTCGATTCGCCGTTGTGCGCCGGCGTCGTCAGGATCGACGAGCCACCGAACCCCGTCACTTGCTGGCTTTGGCGATAGTTGCCAAGAAATCCGAGGGTCAGCGCGTTGCCCGTGCCGGAGCTGCTGGGCGTCAAGTCGATGTTGGCCTGAACACTGAGCGCATCCGTCGCCTGCACGCTTGGCGCACTCGGCAGCGTCGCCGGAATGTTGGCGCGACTCAGAATGCCGAGCAATCGGGTGACGGAGTCGGCCGCTACACCGGCGCCAGCGAGTCCGAGCGGACTCGTGTTAAGCAGCGAGGGCAGGTCCTTGAAGTTGCGCGTGAGCCCGAACGACGTGTTGTAGAAGTTCCGATCCATCGTGAGTGGTCCGCGACCTCCCGACCCGATCTGGAAATTGCTGAACTTCTGGTTCTGCTGCTCTGCCACATCATCCGCGAACTGCAGGCTGGGCGTGATCGCGTTTGTGCTGGCCTGCCGGAACGAGTAGTTGGTGCCCGGCTGCGAGACGAGCGCCACGCGGGCGCCGCTGAAATTGCCGATGCCCGGGTCGTAGCTGTACGTGAGCACGGAAGCGCGAACCTGCGCGTCGGGGGGCAGCGTGTTGATGCCGGATCCCAGTCCATTGAATGTCGTGCTGTTCTGATCAGGTGACAGTCCGAGCGCCGAAAACACATCGGCTGCTCCGTCCAAACCCGGGATCAGCTGAATGCCCGGAACCGTGGAGGCCATGGCGGCAAGGTTGCCCATCTGGTCGGGCGGCAATCCCGCGTTGGAGAGGCCGCGTTCACCCCCGCCAACGTTTCCGCCTGCGTCGGCACGGTTCACCAAGGCTCGGCTCGCGTTTGCCGTGGTGGTCACCTGTTCGAGCGTGGCAATGCTGGAGGCCATCCTCGTGTCGGCGAGCAGGATCTCCTCGTCCGCGATACGCTTGATCTCGAAGCGCTTGGCCACGATCCCTATGGCGCGAAACTCCAGCCAGTAGTCGCCCTCGCCGTTGGGATACGTGATGGTGTAGCGGCCGTTGCGATCGGTCTTGGTGGTCTTGGATACGTTGCCGGCAAACGACGTTGCGCGTACCGTCGCGCCGCTGACTGGCGTGGAATCAGGGCCCAGCACCCGACCGCGAATCACATCGAGCTGTTGCGCGAACGCTGGTGACGACGGCAACGACGCCATCGCGCACAGTAGCATCACCCGAACGGAGGTACTGGCGAGACACCGGGTAGCGCGGTGAAGGAAACTCATGGATTCGGCAGCGAGTAAGCGATTGGCATAGGCCAAGTAGCAAGGTCACCGATGTGACCCGCCCGGCCGCCTCGGGGTTGCCTCGTCTCCAAAATCTCCCGCAGTGTGGCGGCGTGGGCTGGCAGAGAGGGCGATTGCGCGTCCGCTTTAGTACGCGTAGCCGAAAATGATGTCCATTTCGTCGTTGCTTGACAGCCCGAAGGACACGGTCCGGCTGGTTACGTTATTCCACGTCACCACCGACACCAGCGCATCGCCAGCCTCAAGCACCAGCGGCGCGGCGAAATTGAGGAAGCCCGGATGCTCCCAGTCGGTATTCGTGTAGACCGTTGTTTCGGTACCATTCACGCGACGCACGCGAATCTCGAAACGCTCGCCCAGCGAGTGCATGTGCGACGTTAACCCGAGAATCGACGTGCGGACGTTCACTGGAAATACCTTCGTGATGGTGGTGCGTTTGCCCGGCGGTAGCGTGAGGTCGGTGTTCGCATAGTTGAGTGTGCGTGCCACGATCTGCACCTGCGAACGATCGGCCGTGTACAAGTTGGCAAACGCTTGACCCGGCAAGTCGGCCGGCGAGCGATTCACGTAGTGCACGTTGAAATCGAGCAACGTGTTCGCTGGCAGACGGAGCGCGACTCCCGGTGGGAAGCGGTAATCAAAGTCCGGGGTCATCGCGCCGGCAAAGTACACATGACATGCCATGGGCAGCATGTTCACGATGTTCAGCGAACCGTCCCGATTGCGGATGTCACGTACCATATCCGCCGCGGGACGCGTGTTGCAGGGGAACGCGGTATTGCGTTCATCGAAGGTGTACAGGAGCAGGTGATGACTGCCCGGGCGCATGCGAGACTCAATGCGCGTGATGAACAGGTCGCTGGCGTTGCCTACGCGTCGCATGACGAACAGTTCGCGCTCGCTCAGCGGCGACACCGTAAAGCTGTCCACCGTCAGCTGCATGCCCGCCGCTGTTGGCGCCGCCAGCGTGGTGAAGGTTGCAGACTGCACGCGGTTGTCACGGAGCACGAGCGTGTCGGCCACGTGCCCGGTACGCGGCGCGCCCGCCTCAATCCAGCGGCGCACGTACTCGAGTTGGCCGGCCGTCACGCCCTTGACGGTTCCCATCGGCATGAGGTTGCCGTAGTCCCGGCTGTGGTGTCCGGGAATCCAGGCGAGCTTGTGGTAAAAGAGCGAGCTGTCGCTCCGGAACGCGCGAATGCGCGCCATGCCGTCCGCCTTGGCGATCTGGTGCAGCGACGGCACGCCGACGAGCTGTTGATACGATGAGTCTGCGGTAAGCACCAGCCCGGACTGCCGGGCATTCGCATCACCGGTCTTGTGGCACGAAACGCAGGACGGATCAAGGACCTCGCGCTGAATTCGCGCGAACGTGCCGTCAGGAATCGTGGTCGGCGGTGTGGTGCCCGGTGTCGATGCGCTGTCTCCGCCGCTGCACGCGGCTGCCGCCAGCAGGCACAGCCCCGATGCAAGACGCCACGCAATGCGAGATCGAAAAGACATGTCGAGTGACCGCGAACAAGGGAGAGAGGTTACTGCACCCGGAGCAGGTAGCTCAGCTTCGCGAAAAATACATCGCGCGATCGCTGGAGCCGATCCGGCCCTTCGGGTCGGTCCGCACGCAGGGCATCGCCGTACCCCAGATACACGATATTGCCCGGGGATGGCAGGTACGAGAAGAGAAAATCCAGGCGACCCCGCCGTCGCTCGAAACTGGTGGCGCGCGTCAGGGTGCCACCGCGGCCGACGAGATACACGGGAGCGCCCGTGCGCGAATCGTCGCGCAAGGCATCCTGTGCCAACAGCGTTACTTCGCCAATCACGCGGACGAAAATCTGACGTGTGACTTGATACTCGGTACGCACACGTCGGGTCTCACGCGACAGCACGCGGGTTCCATCGGTCACGCGGTCGTACGTCTCGATGTTCCAGGTGCCCGACAGTCGTAACTGTGGGGTCGGGCGGACATTCAGCGTTCCCGAGGAAATGGTCACATCGGCGGTGCTCCATTCGGGGAAATTCTCGTCCTTCCCGAAGAGGTAAAAACTGTTGAACGAGAACCGTCGAAACTCCGGCGTACTGACCGACATCACCCAGTCCCGATTGGGCAGCACCGCTGTACCGCGATAGGTCAGCGTGTCCGCGCCACCAACCCTTGGCTGCACGATTCGATAGTTGGCATACAGCGCCGAGTCGAATCCGAATTCTTCGAGCAACAGTTGCCCGCCCACCTGCCATCCGCCGCGCAGGCGCGTGTTGGAGCGTACGTGGAGCTGCCGATCCTGTGACCCGCGACCGTTCACCAGATCGTCGTACCGATAGCGGCCAAGCAGATACAACTCCGGAATGAACGCTTCCACCAAGGCCTTTGGCTTTCCGAACATGCGCCACTGGTGGTTCGCGGAGAGGTTGGCGATGCCGGGGCGGGCGATGAAGCCGCTTTGCGCGTCGAAGTTCGGGCTGATGCCGTTGGCGCTATAGTTGCCGAAGAAGCGGCGCCCATTCACGGTAGCCGACCCACTCCACAAGGGCGCCGTGCTGGTGCTGCCGTTAGCGTGCGACAGGCTGCCAGCCAACTGCGATTGGGCGCTGAAAACTCCGCGCACGAATCGACCGTCCACGCCGAGGACGCGGTTCCACCGGTCCCCGTCGATCTTGTCCGTGTACACCAGTCCAACGCGACTCTGGGGGCCAACATCGCGCTGCAGTCGCACCATGTTGTAGATCGGCGAGTGCGTGCCGTCGAAGGACGCGTCTTTACTGTCCACGGCAGAGAGCACACCGATATCAAACCCCTGGTACTTTCCGGTGAGCTTGGTGGCTGCGATGGGCTGCACAATGCGCCGCGTGTAGATCAGGCGGCTCGGCGCGCTGAACTGTTCTTGGCTCTCCAGAAAGAACGGCCGGCGCTCCGGAAAGAACACCGCGCTGCGCGGGTCCAGCGCGAACTGCGTCGCGTCGGCTTCCACTTGCGAGAAGTCGGGGTTTGCGGTGCCGGCGATGGTGAGGTTGCTCGTCACCCCCCAGCGCACGCTGCCGCCGAGGTCGGGGCGGGTGGCGGTGTAGCCCCACAGGCGAGTGTCCGGCGCAGGTGCTCCATTGGCGCTCGCCGTGACCGTGGGGATGAGGTCCAGCGTCAGGCCCCGGCGCAGATCCCGCAGCCCAACGAGTCGGCCCGACTGCGCCAGAAAGCTCGCGCTCGCCCGCAGCGCAGGCGCCCAACTTTCCTCGAAGCCGCGCGATTGAACGGTACGAATCACGTGCAGCTGCCACTGCTGCTCCGGACCCGCGCGATAGCGAAGGCTCTTGAAGGGGATTGTGATTTCCACCTCGTAGCCCCAGTCTCGCACCGCCCCTTTGGATTTCCAGAGATAGTCCGGCGCCAGGTCGGTGCTCTCCCGCGATTTCGGCGTGCCGCCGCCGAAGCCGCCGCCGCCCGTCGTGCCCGTCTCCGTGAGCACGCCATCGCTCTGGATGCCAAGCGGATTGACGGAAAACACCAGCGCCTGCCTGCTGTCGCCGTACGTGCCGAGAAACAGCTGTACGTTGTCATCCTGCGTGATCTTGTCACGGTCGGCCAGCGTGGCGCGCACCGTTCCTGCGGCGGCAAAGGCGCGGATGCCCACATGCAAGTCTGTGGCCGAGTACCACACCAATACCTCGGAACTGTCCGGGGCCGCGACACCGTCGTTTGGAAAGAACTGCGAGAACCCAGTGAGCAGCGCAGCCTTCGCCCACTCCGGCTCAGCTAGCCGGCCATCGATCGTGGGACTGCCTTCCTGACGCGGAATCGCGACCGTGAGGGCCCCGCGACGGCCGTCGAACACCGGCCCGGTGTGCGGTGGCGCGGAAGCCAACGGCCCAGTGTAACCGAGCGCGGCGGAGAGGCAGACGGCGCTGCAAGACAGCGTTAGCGGCACGACAGCATGCGGGTCAGCGGATGAGGAGCGTGAACACGGAGAAATGAGGGGAGAGAACGCATGGTAGCCTACGTCCCGGGGCGTTACATCGCGAGCGCTTCGCCCGTCTATGAGCACGGGCCGTTCGCGCTTGGGACGAGACGATTGCCAGCCGCGCTCAATCCGTGATTCGCGCCATGTTTTCCCTCTCCGGACCAGTGATGCCAGGGTTTCTTTCGCGACTTATTGGGCGACTATTCGCGAGCAGCCGTCGCGCGGCAGCGCCTCCGAAGCGCGTTGGCAAGCAGCCGTCCCCGGAAGGCGTTTCCACGACCGTCGAGGCATCGCCGGCATCTTCGTTCCCCGCCGCCATCATGTCGGCGGAGCCTTGGCAGCCTCGCGATGGCGCGTATTGGGAGGAACGATCGCTCCATGTAATTCAGCGTCTGCGCTCGGATTGGTCCCAGCAATCGGACGCCGAGCAGTGGCCGGATGTTCCGGCCTTGCTCGATCTGCTAGGCGCCCCACCCGAGGCAATGATACGCCAGCTCCCCGCTGCCGCGCGCGACGCCATTTCGCTGTGTAGCGATGGGTCCCTTGCCCGCCCCGTTCTGGCGGAACGCCTCAGCCGCGACCCTTCACTGGTGCAGGGGCTGCTCCGCCAGGCGAACGGTGCGTTTTTTGGAGCAGGACTTTCGTCGGTCATCCGCGTCGATTCCGCGATCGACCGGATTGGACTGGTTGGAACGCGCGCCGTGGTCATGTCGGCCTGCGTGGACGGGCTCCTGAGCAAACCAGG
>JANNEV010000341.1:0-2481 GCA_031379145.1 Gemmatimonadaceae bacterium | reverse complement strand
AATTCCCTCCCTAGCCACTGTTGGTACATAAGGACTTACGCGAACGGCGCCCTGAGAAATCTGGGCGCCGTTTGTCGTCGGTGTCGGAATTATCGAACTGTGGAGGGAAGTGAATTGAACTGTGGAGGGAGGGGGTAGTGTGTGCATGCTGACGGTGGTACCTGCGGCGCAGGCTTGGGCTAGAGCGCCGACCGACGGTGCGCAACGTCGGACGAAAGGCCGCCGCCGGAATCATGGCAAGAAGAATATTCTTATTGTATAGTTATCTGCACAAACGACCACTTGTTGCATCGAAATCGCTTTCTCCAGCCGTCTGGCCGACCCTCATGCACAGAAATCGACGCAACCAGCGTGGCCAGTGGCCGGCGGTGCTCTTGAGCACGGCCGACATCAGTGCTCGAGTGCGACGCGACGTGGCGGCCGGCACGCTCCGCGAGATCGGCCTGCGACTCTACACGTCCAACCTACACGATCCGCTCGAGACGGTCGTGCACCGACACCTCTGGCGCATCGTCGGCCTGCTTGCGCCGGGCGCGACGATCAGCGCGCGCACCGCGCTCGAAGCCCGGCCAGCTGGGGACGGCACTGTGTTCTTGACCGGCCCTGTGCGCTACGAGCGGGACCTCCCTGGCCTTCGCATCCGCATGAGCAAGGGGCCTGGGGCGCTCGACGGTGATCGCCCCTTCTTGGACGGCCTCAATATCGCGTCGGTGCCCCGGGCCCTTCTCGAAGCCCTCACCCCGGGGCGCCAGCGCGGGACGGCCGCTCGGCGAACCGTGACCGACGCTGAAGCGGAAGCGTGGCTTGAGAAGACATGGCAGAGCGGGGGTGAACCCGCCCTCGGGCGGCTCCGCGAGGCGGCACGCCTGCTGGCGCCCCTGCTCAACGCGGCGGAGCCGTTCGCGCGGCTCGAGCGCTTGCTTGGCGTGCTGCTCGGCTCGCGGGTCGGAACCCTGTCGACCCCGACGGCGCTCGCGCGCCTCGCCGGTCGGCCGTACGATGCAGACCGCGAGAGTCTCTTTCAGACCCTCTTCGCTCGGCTTCGGGCGCGGCCGTTCCCGCCACAGCCGGCCCCGGCCGTATCCGCGGCCACGTTCCCCGGCGCCTTTGCCACCGTGGCCTTCTTCGATGCCTACTTCTCGAACTTCATCGAGGGGACGGAGTTCGAGGTCGACGAAGCGCGGGAGATCGTTTTCGAGGGCGTGATTCCGACGGCCCGCCCCGCGGACGCGCACGATGTCCTTGGCACCTTCGCGGTGGTCGGGGACGCCGCGTGGATGACCCACACCGTGCTGCAGGATGGCGACTTCACGGCCTTTCGCGAGCGGCTCCGCGACGCGCACGCCCGTATCTTGCAGGAGCGCCCGGACAAGCGACCGGGTCAGTTCAAGCAGATCGCCAACCGCGCCGGGGACACGCGGTTCGTGCTGCCCGACTTGGTGGACGGGACATTGCAGCGCGGGTTCGAGATCGCGCGAGCGCTCGAGACGCCGTTCCAGCGCGCGGCGATGCTCATGTTCCTGCTCTCGGAGGTGCACCCGTTCGACGACGGAAATGGGCGCGTCGCGCGCGCATTCATGAACGCCGAGCTGGTCGCGGGCGGCCACGCACGAGTGCTCATCCCGTCGGTCTATCGGGATGACTACCTCACCGGGCTGCGGGTGCTCTCCCGGCAGCAGGAGCCAGACCCCTTCCTCGCCACCCTCGAGTTTGCCCAGCGGGTCGTCGCGGGGATCGACTGGACCACGTATGCCACGGCGGAGGTCGCACTTCGCGCGACGAATGCCTTTGCCAGACCGGCCCCCGACATCAAGCTCCGCCTGCCGGTTGGCACGCCGTAGCCGGGGGTTCGATTCCGTCCCAAGCCACCGTGCAAGTGCTCATGAGAAAAGGCCTGCCTCGATGTGTCCGATCGGCTGGTGTTGTCGCTCGCCCCACGCTCTGCGGCGTGGCCGCACTATTGAAGCGGTCGCGCCACAAGCCAGCGTTCAACCTTACCGCACCAATTGAAGCATTTCCTCACGCCATGTCGAAGCGCGCTCACCGCCCAACGTCTCATGGTGTCGTTGGCTCACCCTTCCTGACGCGTGTCGGACTGCGTGAAGATCGGGTGCAACCGGATGTGCATCCGTTCTCGCTCCCGATTCTCGCCGACGGCCTGTCTCTCGAGTTCACGACGCCGGTCACATTCTTCGTCGGGGAAAACGGGTCGGGCAAGTCGTCCGTCCTGGAGGCGCTTGCCTGGAGCACTGGCTTCGGCATGCACGGTGGAAACCGCGATTACCAGTTCACGGAGCAGGAAGACGGACACGCGTTGGGGCGCGCGCTCGCGCTGTCGTGGCGCCAGCGGTCGACGGACGGCTTCTTCCTCCGCGCGGAGACCTTTCACCAGTTCACGTTCCACCTGGAAGCGAGCGGCAGCTCGCCTTTCTGCGCATCATGTATGAGCTCGCAACGCGGCGCGTGGCGCAATTCATTGTC
>JANNEV010000322.1:0-1812 GCA_031379145.1 Gemmatimonadaceae bacterium | reverse complement strand
ACTAGACGCGCTGGCGTTCTGAACCGACGCGTGTCGTCCGAGACACGCTGACCGTCGTCGCCGCTATTCCAATCGGCGACGGCAGACTAGGGTGACTTCGGCGTCGATGGCGGTCGCTTCGCCACCAGCCGACCACTATCGGAACGGAAATGCTCGGCCATCTGCCGAGCATTGCGCGTGAGTTCCCGGCTGAGCGACACGTATCCCGTGGCGACCGATTGCATGACTGCTCGTACATCGGGCGACGCGGCGGGGTTGGCCTCGCGGAGTGATCGCTCCAACGCATCCACCGCAAGGCGTGTTGAGTCAACCATCCCCTGAATCAGCGCCTGGCCCGACTGCTCCAACGGCAGCCCGGAGTCCGCAGGCCGGCTTTCAGAGGGAGATACCGACACCTGGTCAGCGATCGGGGTGATTGAGCTGCTTGCCGAACTTCTCCAATTCGTCACCCAGGGTACTCAACCCTTTCCCCACGCCAATCGCTGTGCCGCGCACCATCGCGCGTGTCAGATCCATGGCCGCGTCGAGTAGTTCCTTGGTTGTGCTTGCGTCGGTGCCGCCTTTCGTCTCAGCTGCCGTGTCGTTGACCATCGGTTCCTCCGTTGAAGAGCGCACACCGCACCATCGAATTCCGCACGCGGCCCGAGCGGCCGCCGTCAGTCCTCGAACTCTGCCTGCACCTGACTGAGCATCCAGAGCGTCAGGACTCCACCGAGCAATATCCACCATCGCCACGGGCCAGCTGCGCCGAACCGTGTCCCAATGGACGCCAACATCCACTCCGAGGGCATCAAGGGTATGCAGAACAATACGAGCGTACCCACCGCCACCGCCAGCTTCAGCTGCCCGATCAGGCGCCGTACCGCGCGCTCCGAACGCGAAACGTCACGCGCACGCGTGCGGGGGGACTCTGAAGACATCTGCAGCCGTTTCATGGCGCCAACGAGCAATCCCGGGCCGTCAACCATCAACTCGATCGCGGCACGGGCGCTGGTCAGGCTGGGACCGCGTTCGCAGAGTTGGACCGTCTCCCGAAGACGCTCGTCGACGACGAAGTCGCGAATGAGTTCCTGCCAGTTCACGCTGGGGTCCAGCTGCAACACCACCATATCGCCAATAATGATGGTTCGGTACAGGCGAACCAGTGGCACCGGCAGGCGGAGGCCGGCGCGACGCACGGCGCCGAGTGTCTGCGTGAACAGATGAAAATTGCTGCGTTGCGAAACGCCGCCGTCGCTCGATGACGGGCCGGGCTGCTCAACCTCCGCCATCCAATCATGCAGGATCCGCTTGAACTCGGCCTCGAACGCGGACAGGTCTCCGGCGGGCAGCGGCTCCATGGTGGCGAGCAGGTGGCCATACGCCGCATCCAGGCGACCATAGGCGATGGCTTCTCGCAGCTTGAACTCGTTGGCCCAGAGTCGCTCATCCAGCCAGCCGAGCATGCCAAAGTCAATCCAGGCGAGCGTTCCACCGCTCATCACGATCAGATTTGCCGCGTGCGGGTCGGCATGAAAGAGCCGATGGTGCATGGCCTGTTCCAGAAACGAACGCACCATGACGCGCGCCGTGCGCTCGGGCGTAATGCCGTCCGCGGCCCATCGTGCCAACTGCGCAACTGCTTCGTCACGCACCGACGTCGCCACCGGATCATCGCTGGCGGTGCCCTGCCTCGTCAGCGCCACCGTCAGCATCAAGGACTTCACCGAGATGCCGCGGATTTCCTCCATCGTGATGATGGTTGGGGCACTGAATTCCGGATACACGGCGGGGCAGTAGTGATCGATGTCATCACTCAGCATCCGCTGCCGC
>JANNEV010000392.1:0-3731 GCA_031379145.1 Gemmatimonadaceae bacterium | reverse complement strand
AGCCGGGTGTGCCGAGAATCATGAGTGGCGGCACGACCAGGGTGAGCACCAGGTGCTGCACCATGTGGGCACTGAACAGGTAGTAGTCGCTGAGGTCGTGCAGTGGACCGTTGAGCGTAAAGAACAACAGCAGCAGCGAAGCCACGAAGCTGGCGCGCTGTCCGGCCGTTGGGCCCGGCCGGGCCGCGGCCGCATCGATCTGCGCCGCATCCGCGCGCGCGGTGTCCGTAAGCGTAACCGGGAACCGGTCGGCGGCAGACGGCCCTCGGCGCGCACGCATGAAGTACGCAAACCCGAGGGCCGTGATCCCGATCGCGGTGCTTGGATGAACCGTGAAGGTCGTCCAGGAAAGCTGCGCGGCGGGGTGAAGGAGAAGCATGCTGAAAGGGTACCGAGGCAAACAAGAACGTCGGCCAGCAGACGAGCCGTGGCAGAATGCCACGCGCCGACTCCCCGCGATGGGGACTCAGCACGTTCGGGACGTCAGCTCAGCAAACCAAGCTTGATGGCCAACTTGGAGAAGAGGAACAGCAAACCGATCAACGTCAGAATGGCGATCATCAGGGGTCCAGTGAACAGCGCACGGAACAGCTTATGGTCGTACTTGAGGTGCATGTAGAAGGCCACCACGACGGCAAACTTGATGCCCGACATGATCAGCATGCTGGGTACGTAGATCCATGACGTCTCCCAGGCCGGGATGTAGTACGCCGAAACCTCGACGGCCGTGATGACGGTGAGGAACAACGCCACCTTCCAGTACGTGGACCACGTCGGGTGGTACTCGTCGTGCGCGTGGCCGCCGGCCTGCACGTTTTCTGCCATCGCGAGCTCCTTACTTGATCAGGTAGACGAGCGTGAAGATCGCAATCCAGACCACGTCAACGAAGTGCCAGTACAGCGCGCAGATGTCCACGATCGTCGCGTCTTTGGGACCGAGTCCACGCTTGTAGTCAATGGCCAGGAGCGTAAACAGCCACAGCACGCCCGCTGTCACGTGCGCACCGTGAAACCCGGTGAGCGTGAAGAAGCTCGAACCGAACAGGTTGGTGCGAATGGTGAGTCCTTCGTGAATGAAGGACGTGAACTCATAGGCCTGACAGCCGAGGAAGCCGATACCGAGCAAACAGGTCATCCACAGCCACAGCTTCGACGAGCCCAGGATGCGCTCCCACGTGCCGTTCTTGGGCATGTCGCGATTCTGTACAGCGGCCAACGCCAGCACCATGGCCAGCGACGACATCAGCAACACGAACGTGGACGCTGACGTCACGGGGATATTCAGAATCGCCGGGAATACCTCTCCCGTGGACGGGTTCGTCCACGCCTCGGCAGGATACGGCCCTTCAGGGCTGCGACCCTTGTAGATCAGATACGTCGAGATCAGCGAGGCAAAGAGCATGCACTCCGAACCGATGAAGGTCCAGATGGCGATCTTTCGGTTATCGAGCCCAAGCGAGGTGTAGTGCCCGCCGCCGTGAGCATGGCCGTCCGCGTGCGGAGCGGCCGTCGGAGTTGGTGTCGGCGTCATCCTAGTGATGATCCTCGAGCGGAGTCATAAGCCACTTGTACAGGGAACCGATCCACCACACCGAACCCGCCAGCATGATGCCGATTCCGACGAACGTGCTCTTCTCAAGGAACAGCAGCCCGGAGAACATGCAGATCAAACCCGCCGCGCAGAGCAACGGCCAGATGGACGGGTTCGGCATGACGATGCCGAGTTCCTTTGTGCTCGGAATGCGGATGTTCTTCTCTTCCTCCCACGTCGTCTCATGCACCAGCGTATCACCGCCCTTCATGTTCCAGAGCGGATAGCGCGACGTCACCGTGGGGATCTCCGCGAAGTTGTACTCGGGCGGAGGCGACGGCGTCGTCCACTCGAGCGTCGGAGCGCCCCAGGGGTTGCTCGACGCGCGTGCGCCGCTGCGCCAGCTCATGACGAAGTTGATGGCGCCAAACAGCACGCCGATCGCCTGAATCACGTAGCCGACCGATGAAAGCATGTTGAAGAGCTCGAGCCCCTGACCTGCATCATACTGGTAGATGCGACGCGGCATGCCGAGCAGTCCGGCGTAGTGCATGGGGAAGAACGTCAGGTTCATTCCGATCAAGAACACCCAGAAGTGCCAGTTGCCGAGCTTTTCGCTCATCATGCGGCCGGTGAACTTCGGGAAGTAGTAGTACAACCCGGAGAACAGGCCGAACATCGAGCCGCCAACCAGCACGTAGTGGAAGTGCGCCACCACAAAGTACGTGTCCGTTTGCTGCAGGTCGGCGGGGGGCGACGAGTGCATCACGCCAGAGATGCCGCCGATCGTGAACATGCCCACCAGCGCGATGGCAAACTTCATCGCCACCGTGAAGCGGATCTGGCCGCCCCACATGGTCGCAATCCAGTTGAAGATCTTCACACCCGTCGGCACCGCAATGAGCATCGTGGTGAGCGAAAACACCGCGTCTGCGATTGCACCCATGCCGACCGAGAACATGTGGTGCGCCCACACGCCGAAGCCGAGGAAGCCGATGAGGATGCCCGAGTAGACCATCACGGGATAGCCGAACAGCGGCTTGCGCGAAAACGTCGGCAGCACTTCGGAGACGAGACCGAAGGCCGGAAGAATCAGGATGTACACCTCAGGGTGACCAAACACCCAGAACAGATGCTGCCAGAGCAACGGGTCCGCGCCCTTGGCGATGGTGTAGAAGTTCGTGCCGAAGAAGCGGTCGAACTGCAGGAAGATGAGCGCGACCGTGATCACCGGGAACGCGAGCGCCACGAGGAACTGCACCACGAATGACATCCACGTGAACACCGGCATGCGCATGAGCGTCATGCCCGGTGCGCGCATGTTGATGATCGTCGTGATGAAGTTGAAGCCGGCGGCCAGCGATGAGATACCGAGGATCTGGAGACCAAGTACCCAGAAATCCATGTTGATCTGCGGCGAGTACGCCTTCGTGCTCAGCGGCGCATAACCGAACCAACCGCCATCCGGTGCAAGCTGGAAGAAGATCGGGAACGTGATGAACAGTGCGCCGAGCAGGAACACCCAGTAGCTGAACGCATTCAGTCGCGGAAACGCGACGTCGCGTGCGCCAATCTGCAGAGGAATCAGCAGATTGAAAAAGGCGGCCGACAACGGCATGACGGCGAGGAAAATCATCGTCGTGCCGTGCATCGTGAACATCTGGTTGTACAGGTCCGCCGACAGAATCGTGCCGTTCGGCGTCGCGAGTTGCGCGCGAAGCAGTCCGGCTTCCAGTCCACCGAAGACGAAGAAGAAGAGCGACGAGACGAGATACAGCGCCCCGATGCGTTTGTGGTCAACCGTAGTAAGCCAGCTCATGATCCCGGTGTTGCTGGGCTCCGTGCGGGTCTCGGTATACTCGGGCGCTGCGACGAGGGTAGCCATCGCGATAGGTGTCGGGTGAGCGGTCGGTTACTTGAGAGCCAACAGGTATGCTACGATGTCCGAAATCTCGGCGTCGGTGAGCGCGCCAACGTTCATCACCATCTTGGTCTTCGGATCGGTTTCGCCCTTGCCAAGTGTCGGCATGATGCTGCCGGGCTTCATGATCGGCGCGTTCTTGATCCAGTAGGCCAGATGCTTGGCGTCGTTCGGAAACAGACCGCCGGCGATCGTATGTCTCGTGCCGATGTGCGTCAGGCTTGGTCCGATCACGCCCATGCTCATCGGATTGCCCGACACCACATGGCAACCGATACA
>JANNEV010000386.1:0-14980 GCA_031379145.1 Gemmatimonadaceae bacterium | reverse complement strand
CGCGTATCGCTTTGCTGGTGGACATGGTGGCGGTCGCGGCGGCAACGCCGGCGAGAATCCCTACGACGGAGTGCTGGTAGACTACTGGTTCAAGGAGCCGCCCAAGGACGCCGTATCCATGGAGTTTCTGGATGCGCGCGGAACGGTGGTGCGGCGCTTCAAGGGCAAGACTGTGCCAGCGCCGGATACCTCCAAGGCTGCCATGTCGGACTCCGCGGTCGCGGCACGCGCGGCGGCGGATGCGGTGAAGAAGAACACCGATTCACTCGCCTACTTCGCATCGGACTCCATCGTGCAGACGCGCGCCGGCAGCAATCGGTTCTGGTGGAATTTGCGGTACGTCGATGCGCGTCCGATCAAGACGGTGGTCAACGACATGGGCACGCTCAACGGCCCGACGGCGGTGCCTGGCGAGTACCGCGTGCGCCTGATTGTGGGCAAGGACACGCTCACGCGCCCATTCACCGTCAAGCTTGATCCGCGACTCTCGGCCACGACCGCCGACTTGCAGCAGACGTTCGATCTGGGCATCAAGGTGCAGGACCGGTTGAACAGTATCGTGAACGCGTTCGATCGCATCGAGGATTTGCAGAAGCAGATCGATGTGCGGGTTGATCAGTCGTCGGAACAGGCGTACGCCAAGCGCGTGAAGGATGCGTCGAAGCCGGTTCGGGAGCAGCTGGAGGTGGTGCGAACCGAGTTGGTGGACTGGTTCAACCACGATGATCAGGCCACGCTGCACTTCCCCATCAAGCTGTACAACATGATGCTGTCACTGAACTCGCAGGTGCTGGGTCAGGAAACGGCACCGACCAAGCAGCACGGTGAGATCCTCGACGATCTGGGCGGCAAGATCGACGTCCAGCTCCAGCGGCTGCAACAGCTTGAGGCCAATGAACTCAAGAGTTTGAACGTGTTGCTCCAGGAACTGGGTCTGCCGCCGATTTTCATTCCGCCCACCAAGGGTGCGAAGTCCATTTCCTAGAGGAACACGCTCGTGACTCGTTCCGTCGCTCGCTCCATGAGTCGCTCCATGACTCGTTCGATCTCGCCGTATGCGATGGCCGTGGTCGGCCTCGTGGCACTGTCGTCGCCAGCGGATGCGCAGCCCACCGACATCGCCAGCGCCATGCACTGGCGCTCCATCGGTCCCGTGCGTGCGGGACGCGCACGGGCGCTCTCCGGAGTTCCATCGCAGCCGAACGTCTTTTACATCGGCTTCGACAACGGCGGGGTGTGGCGGAGCACCGACTATGGGTCGAACTGGGTACCCATCTTCGACAAGGAAGCGACCGGCTCCATCGGTGCCATTGCGGTGGCGCCGTCGGATCCGAACATCATCTACGTCGGGAGCGGTGCTGGCATCATCCGCCCGGATCTGGCAGTGGGTGACGGGATGTACAAGTCCATCGACGCCGGCAAGACGTGGATGCATCTCGGTTTACGCGAGAGTCAGATGATCGCGATGATCGACGTGGATCCGAAGAATCCTGATCGGCTGTTTGTGGCGGTGCTGGGGCATCCATACGGTCCCAACACGGAGCGCGGGATCTTTCGCTCGCTCGACGGTGGCAAGTCGTTTCAGAAGGTGCTGTACGCCGACGAGTACACCAGCGGCAACGATGTCCGTATCGACCCCAGCAATCCGAGCACCGTGTATGCCACCATGTGGCAGCAGCAGCAGAGCTTTATCGAAGGGCTGGCCTTTGGTGGCACCAGCACCGGCATCTTCAAGTCCACCGACGGTGGCGATACGTGGAAGCCCATCATCGAAGGGCTGCCCAATGTGATTCAGGCGAACATCGCCATTTCGCCCAGCAATCCGAAGGTGCTCTACGCCATGATTGCCGGCACACCGCGTGACGCAAAGGGCGCGGCCGCTCGGCCGAGTA
The DNA here is from genome assembly GCA_031379145.1 of Gemmatimonadaceae bacterium. Classification (GTDB taxonomy): domain Bacteria; phylum Gemmatimonadota; class Gemmatimonadetes; order Gemmatimonadales; family Gemmatimonadaceae; genus Gemmatimonas. The sequence goes on along the minus strand of JANNEV010000386.1, from coordinate 13,088 downwards.
CCACGGGCACGGTGGGCTTCTACAAGAGCACCGATGCCGGCGAGCACTGGCGTCTCGCGTTCAACGATCCGACTGGGCCGAGCGGCATCAAGCCGGCATCGCCCGACCAGCGTCCGCTCACGCGCATCGGTGGTGGCGATCTGCCCACGATTGTTGTGGACCCGAAGAACGAGAACGTCGTCTACAGCTCAAGCACGGTTTTCTGGCGTACCGATGATGGCGGCATCACCTGGACGGCAGTGCGTGGCGCGCCAGGTGGTGACGACTATCAGAAGACGTGGATCAACCCGAACAATCCGGACATCATTCTCGCGGTCGCCGATCAGGGCGGCGTGGTGTCGGGGAATCGCGGTGTCTCGTGGAGCAATTGGTATAACCAGCCCACGGCCGCGATGTACCACGTCTCCACGGACAATGCGTTTCCGTATCGGGTATGCGGCGGACAACAGGACTCTGGGTCGGCGTGCGTGGACAGCCGCTCCATGGACGGTCGCATCACCTTCCATGATTGGCATCCGGTCAACATCCAGGAGTACGGCATCGCGGCGGCGGATCCGAAGGACCCCGACATGGTGTTCGGCAGCCAGCGCACGAACGTATCGCTGTACGATCGCCGCACCGCGCAAACCACGCTCGTGGGTCCGGACGCGAGCGCCAGGTTCCCGGATGGGAACACGATGAATCGCAACGTGCGCACCATGCCGATCGCGTGGTCGCCGGTGGACAACACCACGCTCTACTACACGTCGAACGTGGTGTGGCAGAGCACCGATCGCGCGCATACGTGGAAGCGCATCAGTCCCGACCTGGCTCGGCCGACGTGGGCGGTCCCAACGTCGGCGGGCAAGTATGCGAGCGGTGTGACGCCGTCGCCCATGGGCAGCATCACGGCGCTCTCGCCGTCGCCGCTCAAGCTGGGTGGCATCTGGGCCGGCACCGACGATGGCAACATTCAGGTGACGATGGACGGTGGCGCCACGTGGAAGAACGTGACGCCGCCGGCGATCAAGCCATGGACCCGCATCTTCAACATCGAGGCGGGGCATTTCGATACCCAGACCGCGTACGCCGCAGCCAACACGCTGCGCATTGACGATCTGAATCCGCATTTCTGGCGCACGCATGACGGCGGCAAGACGTGGACCGAGATCAACACCGGCATCGCGGGCGGAGCGGTGGCCAACTCCATTCGCGAAGACCCGCGGGTCAAGGGGCTGCTGTACGCCGCGACCGACCTGCAGGTATGGGTGTCGTTTGACGACGGCGATCACTGGCAATCGCTCAAGAACGACATGCCGGCGATCTCCGTGCGTGATCTGCAACTCAAGGACGATGCCTCTTGCATGTGCGCTGATCTGATCGCCGGCACGCACGGGCGTGGCTTCTGGATTCTCGATGATGTGACACCGTTGCGGCAAGCGGCGGCGCTCGCGGCGGCGAAGGCGGCTGGCAAGGCGTATCTCGTCAAGCCGATCACCGCGGTGCGCGTGCGCTTCGGCACCAACGATCCCACGCCGTGGCCGCCGGAGATGCCATCGGGCGAGAATCCACCGTCAGGCGGCATTCTCGACTACTACCTCTCGAACGACGCCAAGTCGCCCGTGAAGCTCGAGATTCTTGATGCCGCCGGCAAGGTCGTGCGTACCTACTCCAGTGCGGACAAGGCGCTCGACCCGGAGCCGGCGGTCGATCCGGTGGCCTACAACAAGGTGTGCCAGAAAACACCCACAGCGCCGTTCTGCGGGCTGCCGTTGTACTGGCCGTCACCGTCGATGGTGATTTCCGCCAAGGCCGGCGCGCATCGCTTCAGCTGGGATCTGCACTACGATCCCGTCTCGCCAGAAGACCTGATTCCGGTGGGCGACGACGAAGCCACTGGTGCGGTGCCACATCGCACGCTGCCGGCCGTGAACACGCCGTGGGCGCCGCCGGGCAACTACACGGTGCGACTCACGGTCGACGGTGCGCAGTACACGCAGCCGTTGGTGCTCAAGCTCGATCCGCGTGTGAAGACGTCACCTGTCGCGCTGGCGCAGCTCAACGCGCTGAGCAAGGAGATGTACGACGGGGCGGTGACGACGCACAAAGCCTTCGTGGAAGCGCGCGCGTTGGTGGCCAAGCTCGGCGCGATGTCCGGGGCCGATGTCGATGCGTTCAAGGCGTCGATTGAAGCGGTCGCGCCAGGCCAGGTGCGCAACGTGCGCGCGATTCGTCGGCGCGGTGCATCCGCACCGTCGTTGTCTCTGGAAACCGTGAGCAACGCGCTTCAGGCGGCTGCCATGGCCATGCAGGGCGCCGATGTGGCACCCACGGGCACGCAGGTGGCCGCGTGTGCTGCTGCGCGCAAGCAGGCGGCGCAGGTGCTGCCTGAGTGGAACAAGATCCGCACGACGCAACTCTTGGCGTTCAATGCCAAGCGGAAGGCGGCCGGTCAGCCCACGGTGGAGCGCTCGCCCTGATCTGAGACGTCAAGAACGCAAACGGGTGCAGTGTTCAGCGTAGGCTGTCACTGCACCCGTTGTGCGTTGCGGCTGCAGCTTACTTCGACACCGACAGCCCCGTCACCGTCGCTTCGGTGTTGTGTCCGAAGCGGATGCCGTACACGCCGTCCGAGCTCTTGAGCTTGCCCGGCGCGACCAGCGCGGCCTTGTCGTACGTGCCCACGACGGTGCCATTGATGGCGCACATGATCTTGTCGCCCTTCACGGACACGGCAATCTCCTGCGTGACGGACGAACCCTTGCCCGCCGCTTTGTTCACCGCCGGGTTGGCTTCGCCGCGACCGTTCGCCTGGAACGGAGCCGGGCCCATGCCGCGCACGATGAAGTTGCCGTTGCCGTACGCCGCGCAGTACAGGTAGCTCTGGGTGTCGGTGCCCAGATCGTTGCCGGCAATGACAATTCCGTACGGATGCGGGTGATCGTTGAGGCCCATGTAGGCGGACTCGGTGAACGTGGCCTTCACCGTGTAATCACCCTTGGCCGTGTTCTTGGGGTTCCAGTATGTGACCGACGGGCCGGTGGTCACCTTCAGCACCTTGCCGTCGGCCGAGAGCTTGGCGTTCTCAAGCACCTGGCCGGCCTTCACTTCCTTGTCGTCGATCTTGCCAGCCCAGCCCGACACGGAAATGCCGCCGCCGGCAACCTTACGAGACACTTCCTGATCCGCCTGCGCGAACCCAATGCGGGGCAACACGACCAACGCGGCAAGTGCCGCTGCGGAACCATATACACGACGCATGAAAACCTCTGGGTGGGAAGAGCGGGGATTGAGGACGACTGAGAAACCGACTGCGCGTACAAGCAGGAACAGCGGAATGCCGCCTCGAAACTCGAGTGCGGGGTGAGCGCTCAGCTGATCACTCAGCTAATCATCTGCGGCTGGAGCACATGTTCAACAACTTTACCGTTCTCCGTGGTGACGTGATAGCACTTGGCATCGGCCCGTGTTGAGACGATGCGCTTGATCTCGTTATCCTCGAAGTACAGGCCGGCGTCGTTGTCGCACGCATACCCCGGCATCATCTGGCCGGATCCAATCAGCTTCTGGTACAACGGGCGACGACCGGGTTCGCGATCGTAGTGCGGTGAGTGGCTCCCCTTGAGAAACCCAAGACACTTGACCGTGGAAAGCTCCTTCGGGCGTGAGTCGGTGGTGCCCTCCTCGAACCAGCAGAGCGAGCCGGCGCTCGCACCACCCAGGATAATTCCCTTGTCCCACGCCTGTCGAAGCACCACATCGATACCCTGCGCCTTCCAGATGGCCTGCTGGTTGAGCGTGTTGCCGCCCGAGCAGACAATTCCATCGACTGAGAGCAGTACTTCATCCCAGCCCTGTGTCTGCCGAGTGCTGGCAATGAAGCTCTCCTGCACCGACGCCTCGACGTTGAGCGGCGCGCACGCCTTGAACCACGTCAGGATGCCGTCGGTGCGGTCTGCCGATGCGGTGGGAAGAAACAGCAGCTTGGGTCGCGCTTTTCCCGTGAGCTGGGCCATGTAGCGAATGAATGCCGTGCCGTAGCCGCCGCCGGCAATGAGAATCTTCCGGCCGGCAAAGGTGCCTGGGATCACTCCGTTGGGGTCGGCAAGTGGCGCGGCCGCCGCCCCTGCCACTGCGGCCTGTCCCGTGCCGAGGGCTGCCGCGCCAATCGCCGCTGCCCGCACGAACTCTCTGCGCTCCATGATCAGATCTCCCGTTTGGTGGCGAACTGTGCGATGTAGTCGGCGGCGCGGAAGGCCAGCGCCTGAATGGTCATTGTGGGCTGACCCCGACCACTGGTCACAAACGAGCTGCCGTCCACGATGAACAGATTCTTCACGTCGTGCGCGCGGTGATACCTGTCTACGACCGAGGACTTCGGGTCGTTGCCCATGCGCGCCGTGCCGAGCAGGTGTACCGCCGACCCGGGCACGTCGTTGATCGGTGATGCATACGTCTTCGTGGCGCCAGCCGCTGTGAGCAATTCCACGGTACGGTCCTGGAAGAACTTGAACAGGCGTACATCGTGCTCGTGCTCCTTGAACGTGGTGCGAATGGCCGGCATGCCCCACGCATCCTTGAGCTCCGGATCGAGCGTGACGCGGTTGGTTTCCACAGGGAGCGATGACGTGTGGCCGTACGCCGCCGCCGAGTGCGTGAACCACTGCCGTGCTCGCGCCTTCCACGCCGAGCCCCACTCGGGTCCATCGGGAGGCATGGACAAGGTCCGGATCATCGCCGGCACATCCACCCGCATGTCCATTCCGCCCCCGCCAAAGAAGCCGAGTTTCGGGTCGGGCACGTAATGCTCCTGCGTGATGCGCGTGACCACCGGACCTTTGTGTCCCTGCACTTCGTGCTCGAACAGGCCGTCGGCCACCGTGTTGCCATTGAACATGATGTGCTTGCCCACCATGCCGCTGGAGTTGGCCAGGCCATCCTTGAAGCGGTTGGAGGTCGACAGCAACAACAGGCGCGGCGTCTCGGCGCCGTTCGCGCACAACACCACGGCCTTGGCCTTCTGCCGTTGCTCCTGCTTGTCCTTGTCGAAGTAGAGCACGCCGGTCGCGCGCCCGGCGGCGGCGGGTTAGATGCGATGGACGTAGCTGTCCGATCGTACTTCGCAGCGCCCGGAGCGCAGCGCGTCGGGAATCATCGTCCAGTTGGCCCCGGACTTGGCGCCCCATTCGCAAGGGAAGGCCAGGCAGAAACCGCAGTTGTGGCACGGCTGGCGACCCTTGTACTCGCGAGAGAGAATCGCCATTGGCGCGGCTTTCGAGTGCCACCCGAGCTTCTTCGCACCGATTTCGAGCAGCACGCCCGGCCCCGTCACGTTGAGCGGCGGCAACGGAAACGGCTTCGAACGTTTCGGTTCGCGCGGGTCGGTGGATTCCTCGCCGGAGATACCCATCGCCTCTTCCACGGCAGTGTAGTAGGGCTCCAGCTCGTCGTACGTGATGGGCCAGTCGGCGACATTCGCGCCCGGTACCGACCCCCGCACCGACGCCTCGTTGAAATCGATGGGACGGAAGCGCCAGAAGTTGCCGGTGAAGTGCAGCGTGGTGCCGCCCACCACGCGCGCGTACTGCAGGAAGTGCCGCTTCTCCGCCTTGCTGTCGGGCGTCTTGCGCCACATCTGCGGCGACTGCTCCGGCGTGTTCGTCCAGTGGTTGGTCACGAACGCGTGCATCTCGTCGTGCTCCATGTCATCGGGCGCCACGTGCCGGCCCTGCTCGAGCACCAGCACGTCGAAGCCCTTGGCGGTGAGCTCCCGCGCTACACTGCCGCCGGCAATGCCGGAACCAATAACGACGAAATCCACCGCCGTCTCGTTCGAGAACGTCTTGCCCGGCGCGGGCTGTGTCTGGCGGCGCATCAGAGCACCCGTCCCAGCAACGCACGCTGATTCTCGGGCTGGTCGTACCAGCCGAATGGTGCCTTCTGCTCGAACGCGTGCTCCTGCCCCATGTACTTCCAGCCGACGTAGTCCTTGTTGCCACCGTACTTGGGGAGCGACAGAAATCCGGCGATCGTGGCGAAGCGGAGCGCGCCAAAGAATTCCGACTTCTCGATGCCCGACAGCACCGTGTCCTGTTGCTCCGGCGTGAGCGCGGAGAACTTCGCGCTCGTGCCATGCGCGCTGGCCACCGCCTTGGCCACGGTCTGCAAACCGGCATCAAAGAGAGGTGCCTGCTCCTTGATCAGCGTGGTCAGCATCCGGTCGATGAAAAACACCGCGCCCGCCTCCTTGGCGCCGGGCCCGTCATCGCTCGGAATGATCCGTGACGCGATGGCCTCCAACTCCGCTCCCTGAGCCGCAGAAAAGTGCGACAGTTGCTGTGGCGGAGCAGGTGCTTCGGCCGGCATGCCGGGCATCGTTGCCTCGGGCGTCGGGACCTTTCCCGAATCGCCGGAGCAGGCGGCCAGCCATACCGCACCGAGTGCGGTCACTCCGGCCACAAACTCGCGACGCGACAGCGCATTCGCGTCCAGCGTCAAATCGGACATGCTTCCTCGGAGGGTGGGCAGGAACTATCGCGGGGCATGAAGAACGCGAGCGAACTTAGTTCCGCGGCGCGCGAAGCGACATGCCGGGCCGTATTGTCCAGTTGGCCTCTGGATGCTCGCGGCGGCCTCGTCAACCTTTCCCGCTCCCTTCCTGCTCACCTCGGAGATGCCCGATGCGCTGGATGCGCCCCAAGCTCGTTGCGTGGACCTGCGTTCTGCTGCCTCTGATGGCGCCACTCCGGCCTCTGTCGGCGCAGGACCGCTCGCAGTCCCGGTCGCTCGTCTCGTCAACCCTCGGCGTCGTGGCCAGCGAGAGCGTGCTGGCGTCGCAAGTTGGTGCGCGCATTCTCGAACAGGGCGGCAACGCGATCGACGCGGCCGTTGCAGCGAACGCCATGATGGGACTCGTGGCCCCGATGAACGACGGCATCGGCGGTGATCTCTTTGCCATCGTGTACGAAGCCAAAACGGGCAAGCTGTACGGGTTGAATGCCTCCGGCTGGGCGCCGACCAAGCTGACCGCCGACTTCTTGCGCGGGAAAGGTGCGACCACCATGCCCTCTCGCGGCATCCACTCGGTGACGGTGCCGGGCGCGGTGAACGGGTGGGACAAGCTGCTCACCCGTTTCGGTCGAAAGCGCTTCGCCGACGTCCTGGCGCCGTCCATCAGCTACGCCGAGGCGGGCTTTCCGGTGGGTGAGGTGGTGAGCGTGTACTGGAAGGACAGTCGGAAGGATCTGGAAGCCGACGCTCCCACGGCGAAGACGTTCCTGCTGAACGGCCGAGTTCCCGAAGCCGGTGAATTGTTCCGAAATCCCGAGCTGGCCTGGGCGTATCGGCAGATCGCGACTGGAGGCTCAGCGGCGTTTTACAAAGGGGCCGTGGCCAAGAAGATCCTCGCCACCTCCGCGGGTCACGGCGGCACGATGACGGCGGCGGATCTCGCGGAGTTTGACAGTGAGTGGGTGGACCCGATTTCCACCACCTATCGCGGCTGGACAGTGTACGAGCTGCCGCCCAACGGTCAGGGCATCGCCGCGCTCGAGATGCTCAACATCATGGAGACGTTTCCGCTGGCGAGCGCGGGACATAACTCCGTGCAGGCGCTGCATCTGATGATCGAGGCGAAGAAGCTCGCCTACGCCGACATGCAGCGCTTTGACGCCGACCCGCGCTTTGCCAAGGTGCCGGTGGCGGCCATGCGCTCGAAGGCCTACGCCGTGCAACGCGCGCAGCTGATCAACACGAGCAAGGCCGCGTGCAACGTTGGGCCAGGAATGCCAAGTGTCACTGACAACGGCACGACCTACCTGAGCGTGGTGGACAAGGAGGGGAACATGATCTCCTTGATCCAGAGCAACTACTCGACGGTAGGGTTTGGTTCGGGGTTGGCGGTGGGCGGCGCGGGCTTCGTGCTGCACAATCGCGGTGGCGGCTTCACGCTCGATCCCTCCAGCCCGAATCTCCTCGCGGGTCGCAAGCGTCCGTTGCACACCATCATTCCGGCGTTCATGGAGAAAGGCGATGTGCGCATCGCCTTTGGCATCATGGGCGGGTGGAATCAGGCGCAGGCGCATGCGCAGTTCGTGTCCAACATCGTGGATTTCGGCATGAACGCGCAGGGCGCGCTCGACGCACCGCGCTTCTCGAAAGACACGTTTGGCGGGTGTGACGTGAATGTGGAGTCGCGCATTCCCGTGGCCGTGCGTCAGGAGCTGACGGCTCGCGGGCATGAGATTGTGATGCGCGGCGACTATTCATCCACCCGAATGGGCGCGGGTCAGGCCGTCGTGCGCGACTTCAAGACCCGCGTAAACTCTGGAGCATCCGATCCGCGCAAGGATGGCGGCGCCATTGCGGAGCTTCGGCCTATGGCGCCTCGCGCCCCACGGTAGCGGCCGTTGCCTGTGGCGAACGCCACAACCAGTGAGGCAGCGGCGCAACATGCTCCCGGTCCATTTGGCCCCGGCCGGGCCTGGTCCCCTTGTACTCCGCTCAGAGCAAGTGCTTGTCGAACAGTGGTTTGGGCTGAACCGGTCGACCCGATCAGCCCCTGTTTTCTCCGGCACGGTCTTTGCTATATTCCGACGCAGAAGTGCTCCGCGTCACCATTGGGTTGATGTCGCACATCACTCTCCTCCTTGCATACTCACATGCTCGCTCGTCTCGTTCGCAGCGCCGTCGCTGCAGCCGCGCTCGCGGTCGCCGCCGTTCCCTCGATCGCCGCAGCGCAATCGCCGTTCAAGGCGTCCGTCACCGTCGGCAACGCGTTCTACCTCGTCACGGTTGGAAGCACCAACGGCTTCGTGGCTCCGGGTAGCATCGACCCCAACGGCCCGCGGTTCAGTTTTCTGGTCGACAAGTTCTTCTGCACGGACGACAACAACACGGTCCAACTGGGATCGACGTTCGACGCCTGGGTCACGCCCATCTGGACGCTGAACCAGAACATGAGCTACACGCGCCTTGGTGCCCGCGGCGTCACCAATGCGCAATCCCTCTATCAGGCCAACGCGTTCTCGGCCAACACGATCACCGGGAACGACGGTCCGTCGCAGGCTGCGCAAGCGAGCATGTGGAACGTGATCAACAACCCCACGGCGCCGGGTAACAACGCGCTGCCGCGCATCGCCAACCCGCTCGGCTGGTTCGTGATTTCGCAGACCGACGCATTCAATCGCAACGATGCGAAGTTCGGCGGCAATCAAGAGCTGCTGGCGTACTCCTCCACCACGGTTCCTGAGCCGTCCACCTACGCGTTGCTAGTTCCGGCGCTTCTGGTTGTGGTCGGAGTGGCGCGCCGCCGCGGTCGGGTGGCCACCGCGTAATGAACGTGCGGAGGTTGCCGTAACTCGACAGCCGAGAACGAACCACGGGGCCCCACTTTCAGAGTAGGGCCCCGTGGTCGTTTCAACAGGTGGTGTCTGCCGACACGAAGTCACTCATGCCGCGCAGGCGTGCACCACGAGTTCCTCTAAAAGCGTCGGGAGCCCGTTGCCTCGCCTGCGCGCAGAGGCTGACCCACCAGCAGCATCGAGCGGTCGCCTTGGCCGGAGAGCTCCTGCGAGACGCTTTCAATGATGGTGGCGATGGCCTGCACCTGTGTGGCGCAGTCGCGCATGGAGGCGCTGTACGCCATTAACTGCTCCAGCGGCGCGCTGCGCAGCTGCGGGTCGTTCTGGAATCGAGCCACCAACCCGGCCATCGTCTCGGAAACGAACGCCACACTCTCGGCGAAAATTCGCTCCAGCTCACTTCGGGTGAGCGGCGGCGCGTCGAGCGGCCAGCGACAAGCCAAGGATGGCTCGGCGATGAATCGCGCGAAAGAGGTCCGCAACTCCACCTGCTGCGGCCGGACACTGAGCACTTCCGCATCCAGCCAGATGCCGTCGGTAGCGCTGCCGGTACCGGTTGCCGAAGGAACCTGCACAAAGACCTGCACGCGTGCCGCCGCCGTTAACAGGCGACCCATCAGCGATGGGGTCGCGCCCTGCCACCGAATGCGACCAAGGGCAATCGCCGCTTCAAGCGCGCTTATCGATCCCATGCCTTCACCAACGCGCCGGGGTCAATCGCTGCGGTGCGCGTTGCGCGGCGGAGGGCCCACGCGCAGGTAAGCAGCATGACGCTGCTTCCCAGCAAAAACGCAACCGCAAAGCCTATGCTCACCATCAGTACGCGGCCAGTCAGATTGCTCGGCAGCGACGGTGTCACCTGTATCGCATCCAATGCAAAGAGCGGGACAACCATGGTCAGCAACACGGCGAGCCCCACCTGCAGCCAGGCGAAGGCCAACGACAGCTTCCGTCGGTTGCTGACTAGCAGGGCAACGGTGGCCAGCGTGGTGCCGAGAATGATTTTGACCAGCATTGGCGCGGCCGCTCCCGTGACACCAAAGCGCCACATCGGGTTGCTGGCACTGCCCGGGAGAAACACGCCGACGACATCATGTGTGCCTGAAAGCGCCAGGTAAAACGCAAGCGCCGACAAGACGGGGACCCAGAGCGGAAGCGCCTGCTCGCTGTTCTCTATGGAAGCTGTCATGGTTGGCGCCGAGCGCCGGGGCGTGCTGGGTTGGAGCGGTGTCACGAGCACCGGAGCGGTTGACGGACCTCTGTCGGCGAACCCCGGTTCAGCTTGGAACACCGCCTGAGCCGGGAGCGCCGGCATCGACGAACGCTGGGACGGTAGACCCAGCGATGGAAAGCCCGGTGACTTGGAGGGCGTGACTTGCGTGCTCTGTTCCGGCTGGACTACCGGGACGTCGTTCCAGTGGTCCACGAACGATGGCCGGGGCCGCACGAGAACATCGTCGTCCCCGTGATGTGACTGCGACATTGGTACTCCTACGATCCAGCGGGAAGGGCGACGAATCTCTCCGCGCACGCGCCAAGCCGGAACGCGCTTTCGCGTAACTCTGACGGATTGCAATTCTAAGGCCAATGTGACACTGCGCACCAGCGGTGCGTAGCGCAGTCTGAGCGATTTGGTTGCTCTTCGCCGCCACATCCGTGAGTTTGCACCGGTGCGCCAGTTGGAGCTCCGCCACCCCTCCACCACCACTCCGGCACCCCATGCTGCCACAGCTTATTCCTGCCCGTCGCAACTTCGACGGCGCGGATGCCATCTTCACGCTGAATGCCGCTGCGCAGGCGCGCGCGGCAGCGGGCGATGCGGTCATTAACGCCACGGTGGGCGCGCTGCTGGACGATCAGGGCAAGCTGGTGGTGCTCGACTCGGTGATGGCCTGCTACCAGCAGCTGACGCCAATGGAAATTGCCCCGTACGCCCCCATCATGGGCGATCCGGCCTACTTGTTGGCGCTCACAAAACGCCATTGGCCCGCGCTTGCCGGCTACGGGACCGGCGTGGCCACGCCGGGAGGCAGCGGAGCGCTCGCGCTGAGTATCCGCAACCTGCTCATGCCCGGACAGCGCTTGCTCACCGCGGCGCCGTTCTGGGGTCCGTACAGCACCATTGCCGTCGAGAATCAGGTGACGCTCGAGACCGTCCCGTACCCGAGAGCGGGCGAGCCCCTGGATGTGCAGGCTTGGCGCAACAGGGCTGAGGAACTGTTGCGTTCACAGGGTCGACTGCTGCTTTGGCTCAACGATCCGTGCCACAACCCGACGGGTCGAACCCTGAGTGCCTCCGATCGCGCCGCCCTGCTCGCGATGCTCAATGAAGTCTCGTCGCTCGGTCCCGTGACCCTGTTGCTGGACTTTGCCTATCTCGACTATGCCCGTGACCCTGTCGAGGTTCGAGCTGCGCTCGACGACTATCGCGCCTTTGGCGAAGCCGGGAAGGTGCTGGTTGCCGCAAGTTTGAGCCTGAGCAAGGCGTACACCATCTACGGTGCTCGTTCTGGCGCTTTAGTGTTTCCTTGGTGTATTGATAAAGCGCTTGGTGGCGCACTCGCAACCAGCTGTCGCGGCACGTACTCGAACTGCGCGCGCGCTCCCATGAGCGTGTTGCTGCGCATGTCGAAGGACTCGGCGGCCGCGCAGGAGTTGACGCGCGAGCACGCGCATTGGAGCGCCGTGCTGCTGCAGCGGGCGGAGGCGCTTGATCACGCGCTGCGCGCCGAGGGACTTGAGGGAGCGCCGTGGCAGGGTGGCTTTTTTGTCACCATTGAGGTGGCCGAGCCACTGCAGGTCTGCGCACGCCTGCAGGAGTTGGGCGTCTTCGTTGTGCCCATCCCGGAAGGGCTGCGGGTCGGTATCTGCGGACTCAAGGTCGCGGACGCACCGCGATTCGCGGCCTCGTTGCGGGCGGCGATTTACGGATAAGGCCTTACGTTCTGCTGCAGCGCATCAAACAAAATGCGGCCGGACGGGCGACCGCCTGCCGCACACCGCCTCGCGCGGACAGCAGCAACGTTCCGCTATGGCCCCGCACGCGAGAGCCAGGTATCCGGATGACGATGCCCGTGAATGACGCCTACGATGCTGATCGTGCGCGGATAGAGCTTGTAGTACACGGCGTATGGAAACCGAGGGAGCACGATTCGGCGTAGTCGGCCATGCACCACCGGAAAGCGCTCGGGGTCCTCCGCAATTTCACGAAGTGCACCGTCGACCACCTCAAGGAAGTCAGTTGCCGCTTGCGGTGACCGCGCGCGATACCATTCAAACGCCTCGTCAATCTCTGCGCGCGCTTGGGCGCGGACAACCAGCGCGATGCTCAGCGCAGTCGCGCCTGCAGCTCATCGCGGAGCGCGTCCCAGGGGATTCCCGCATCCGGATCCGCGTCGGCCTCCGCCTCGCGGCGCGCGAGCTCAGCCGCTAGCGCTGGCGACAGCGGCGCGGCCGCAGCAGGATCAAGACTATCCCACAGACGCCCCATGAGCACGATGCGCTCCTGTGCCGTCAGGGATTCGAGGGCGGAGGATTTGTCGACCATGAGAATGAGGATGGCGAATTCGGCCGGATTCGGCAATGCCCGACTGCAGCAAGTATCGTTAACTGGCGGCCGCGTAGACGGCGACCTCGACACCGAGACGCAAGCCTAACCGGTCGCTTTCGATCTCCAGGTCATAGCGCGTCTGCGGGTTCAACCAAAAATGTGCCGAGGTCCCGAAGTATAGACCGAGTAGCAGCGCC
>JANNEV010000385.1:0-2924 GCA_031379145.1 Gemmatimonadaceae bacterium | reverse complement strand
CGGCCAGCATGGCCGGGCCGGTGTGGATCACCCGCCGCGCGCGCCCCTCGCCTGCAGTGTAGCGCAAGGCCGGGTGAAACCTTATGCCGGCCGGAAATCCGCCAAGCGCGGATATGTCGATCGACCGGCGCTGCAGATAGGCTTCGACCGCGGTGCCTTCAGGCGGAACACGCTCGCGCCAGATCGACCGCGCCGCAGCGATAGAATCCGCGCGGAACTTTGCAGACTTCGCATCGGCCCGGGCTTGTGCCGCGCGCGCCTTGGCTAGCCGTTCGGCCCGCTCAGACGGCGATATCTCGGCATCCCCGCACAGCCAGGTCAGCGCGGCCTTGAAGTCTAGGTGCCGCACCGCCATGACTAGCGCCAGCCCGTCCCCTTTGATGCCGCAGACCCGGCACTGGAACAGGCCCTTGCGCAGGTTGACCCCGAAACGGTCATTGCCGCCACAGTCCGGGCAGGGGCCGACCATCTCATGACCCATGCGCTTCAGCCCCTGCAGGTCCAGCAGGGTCACGACCTCGCTGATCGGGCGGGCCTTGGCCTCGGTCAGGCGGGGATCATCGGCCAGCATCACCGCTCCACCTTGCCCTTGGCCACGCGGATCGCGTCGGACGCAATGGCGCGGCTAAGGTCCAGATGCGCCAGGCACCAGTCGCGCGCCCCCGCCGCCGTGCGCCGACGCGGCGCGGCGGCAAGGATGCCGGTGGCAGCATCGCGCAGCGCCTCGATCCGGCTGGAGGCGCTGGCCAGGGGCAGGCTTTGCTCGATCAGGTGCAGCGCCAGATCCATGTCTGGCGTGTCGATCCGGCTGGTCGCAACGCAGATCAGCGAGGCGATAAGCACCTGGTCACCGTCAACCGGCCTGATCCGGCCGGACGCGGGGGATGCACCGTCAGCCATGAATATCCACCCGGGCGGCATCAACGGGGACAAAGGCCATGGCGTGAACGACCGCGTCGCGCAGCTCGCGCCCGGCATGGACTACCATCGGCGGCACATGCCGCCCGGCGCGCAGGCGCTGGACAAAGAGGGTGCAGGGCACGGCCATGCCGGGCATGTCGGCCAGCGCCGCGGCTTCCAGCGCCTCGGCCGCACCCAGCGGCACCTTGTCGGCCCCCTCGGCCGTCATCGCGGTATGGGCGACGGCATGGGCCTGGCTGAGAAAGGCAAGCTCACTCCGGGTCATGCAGAGCCCCCGGCAGCTCGCCGCCGCAGGCCGCATAGCCCGCGATGTCCACCCAGTTGTCGGCGTGGCCCGGATTGTGCCAGGCGCGCACGCCTTTAAGGTCCGTCATGAGGATGCAGACCTGTGCCGGGGTGACGGTCACGCCCAGCCGGACCGACCAGATCGCTGCGATCTCGGCAAAGCTGTGTTCCAGCGCGCCATGGGTGGCGGCGCGGTCCTTTGTGACGGCGCGTTTGGCGACATCAAGCACATCGGCGCGGGTCAAGGGGCCCGGCAGGGTCGGGGCCCCCAGATCGTAGAAGGCGGCGGTGCCAGGTGTGATCATGCCGGAACCTCGACGGCACTTGACCCGGGCACAGGACGGGGAGGGGGCGCTGCAGGCACAGTCTCGGGTGCGGGCTCATCACCCCCCAAGACGCGCGCAATCCATTCTTCCAGCGCGGGGTGCGGCTCACCGTCGTCTGTCACCAGCCGGTCCGTCGCGACCAGATCAGCAAAGCGCATGATCTGCGCTGCCGTGACGCGCGGGAACATGCCCACCAGCTGCGCGCGGTAGTCGGGGCGCAGGGATATGCTGGTGAGGTCGCTCATGCCGCCACGTCCCCGCCTGCGTGCAAGCCTGCATCCATGATCTGCCGCAGCATCGCAGTGCGGGCCAAAGTCGCTTTGTTGTGCCCGGCTCCCATGGTGGCTGTCGCGCGCTCGATCACCTTGAACGGGGACTGCGCGGTCAGGGCGCGGGTCAGCACCGGCACTGGTGGGCAATGCGCTTCGGCAACGGCGGTCAGCCAGGGCCGCAGCATGAAATCGGAATAGACCACCGGACGATCAAGGCCGGGCACGGCGCGAATGGCGGCAAGCCCGGCGGTGATGGCGCGGTCCTGCCCCGCCTCCACCAGCTTGCGGATCAGGGCAAGGCAATAGACCTCACCCGGTTTTTTCAGCGCGGATGAACTGTTGTAGGTCATCAGCACGCAGCCCGCCCCGGTCACGGCGGCATGGCTGCGCACGGCCCAATCCTCACCAGCGGCAAGGGCGGCTTTGTAGATGTGAAACCCGGTGACCTTGATCGTCTGGCTGTTGACCAAGGCAAAGGCCGTGGCCTGCGCGGCCAGATCGACCTGTACCACCATCGCCGGAACCTCGACCATGCCGCACAGCGCGGCGGCATGTACCCGGTGCTGCCCGTCGATCACCGCGAACAGACCACCCGCCACCGGGGCCACCAGCACCGGGGAAAAGCGCGACCAGTGAAAGTGGGAGGCGATCTTCTCGATCGCCAGCCAGTTCCATCTTCCAAGCGGGCGCTGATAATCATCGTCGATCACCAGCCGGTCAACGGCCAGCCACTGCAGCATCGGCGCGGGGCCGGGTGTGGGCGCGACCGTACTGCGCCCGTCAAGGTGAATGCCGCGATGGGTCATGCGCTTGCTCCATTCGGCAGCGGAACGCAGGCAAACTTCATGTCGATGGTCGGGACTTTCGCCTCGATCTGCGCTTCGATCCCGGCCCCGGCCATTTCGCAAAGCTTAGGCGTGGTCAGGACGCCGCCGTAGATCGTGATCGTGGCCCCGCCAGCGATTGGCGTCATGGCAAGGTACAGGGCGAAAAGGGTGTCGGTCACAGCAGCCACTCCGCGATGAAGCCCATCGCGCCGAAGATCGCGGCGGCATGGATGACCGCGCGCCGGGCCTTCGTATAACCAGCCCGATCCAGGTCCGCCAACTCGCCCCGCGAC
>JANNEV010000212.1:0-12974 GCA_031379145.1 Gemmatimonadaceae bacterium | reverse complement strand
AACGGAGGACGCATGACCTTTGCGTCGAACGGATACCTCATGATGTTCGGTTCGCTGGCGTTGCTGGTGCTCGTGTTCGCCGCCGCGTTGCGGTTGCGGTCCTGGCCGCTGTGGCTTGCCGGGGTGGCGCTCACGGTAGCGTCGATCGCCGTGTTCTGGGTGTTCCGCATCCCGTCGAATCGCGCCGTCGTGTCGTACCGTGCTGCGCTTCCTCTCTTGTCGAGGGTCGCATGATCGCGCCGAACGAGCGGCCGCGTCGCTTGCGTCCTCGGGTGGCGATCGCTCTTCCAAACGGCTTCACACTCGCCAATCTCTTCTTCGGTATCTTCGCCATCGTTGCGGCCGCGCGTGGTGAGTTCGACGCGGCGGCGCGCTACATCGTGTTCGGCGCCGTGGCTGACACGCTCGACGGCCGAATCGCGCGCGCCACTAATTCGGGCACGAAGTTTGGCTCGGAGCTCGATTCGCTGGTGGACGCCATTTCGTTCGGCACCGCCCCAGCGTTGATCATGTATTTTGTGGTGCTCAACAAGACCGGCTGGGATTGGATTTTCTGCTTCTTCTTCACCGCGTGCGCCGTGATGCGTCTGGCACGCTTCAACGTGGAGCAAGCGGGTCGGAAGGTCACGCACTTCACCGGCCTGCCGAGCCCGGCCGCTGGCGGAACGCTGGCCACGTACTTCTGGTTCAGTCAGACCAAGCTGTATACCGACACCATGATCGGCGATCTCCCGTGGCACCAGATGCTGCGGTGGTTGATGCTGGGGCTCGGTATGCTGATGATCAGCAACGTGCAGTACGCGAAGGTCCCTCAGGTAGGCTTTCGCACGCTCAAGGGCTTGCTCGGGCTCACCTTGGTAATCGCGACGTTCGCCGGCATCATCTTCCTGCCAAAGCAGTTCTTCTTCCCGGCCGGCATGGCCTACGTTCTGTACGGCATCGGTCGGACGGTACTGCTCGGATTGCTGGAACGCCTGCCGGCGGCACGCGAGGGCGATCCGTCGGTGGATACCGACTCTCGGCAACCTACGTCCGAGGAAGAAGCGGAACTGCAGCGACAGCGGCGCCGCCTTCGGCGTCAATCTCGAAACAATCCTGGCCGGTCCTCCGGCCGCGAGGATCCATCGGCATGAGTCGTTATCGTCTCTCGGTCCACATCGTCCCCCGTCGCGGAATTCTCGATCCACAGGGCAAGGCGGTCTCCGACGCGTTGCACTCGCTCGGCTTCACGCACGTCGGCGACGTCCGGGTCGGTCGGTACCTGATTCTGGACATCGAGGCCGACAGTGTGGAGGGTGCTCGCGGCGCAGCGCGCACCATGTGCGAGAAGCTACTGGCCAACCCGGTCACGGAAGACTTCGAGATTGCCGCGGTGGAGCAGGCGTGAAGGCCGGCATCATCAGATTCCCCGGTTCCAATTGCGACGAGGATGCATTCAATGCCGTCGCGGATTCACTCGGCCAGACCGCGGTGTACTGCTGGCACAAAGACCACGATCTGCAAGGTGCGGATGTGGTGATACTGCCGGGTGGCTTCAGCTATGGCGACTACCTGCGCCCCGGCGCCATTGCACGCTTCAGTCCCATCATGAACGAAGTCGTCGCGTTCGCGAAGCGCGGTGGTCCCGTGCTCGCGATCTGCAACGGATTCCAGATTGCCTGCGAGGCCGGACTTCTGCCCGGCGCCCTGCTGCGGAATTCCGGGCTCAAGTTCGTCAGTGCGCCGGTGTGGCTGCGTGTCGAGAGTATCGCAACGCCCTTTACCTCGCGCTATCACATTGGCGAGGTGATCCGCGTACCCATTGCGCATGGGGACGGTCGCTTTACGGCGGACGCCGACGTGCTCGCTCGGATCGAAGGCGAAGGCCAGGTCGTGTTTCGCTACGTGAATGCCGCCGGTGAACGTACTACGGCGTCGAATCCCAACGGTTCGCTTCGCAACATCGCCGGCATCATCAACGCGGGCGGGAACGTGCTTGGCATGATGCCTCATCCCGAACGCGCCATGGAGCCGCTGCTCGGGTCGACCGGCGGCGTCGCCCTCTTCACGTCGCTTCTCGATTCGCTGCTCGCGAAGGTGTCGGCATGAGTACCGTTCGCCCTCGTGAAGGCGACCCGACGATTACGCCGGCGTTGGTGGCCGAGCACGGTATCACTCCACTCGAGTACGAGCGATTGGTCCAGATGCTCGGCCGAGTGCCTACGTTCACCGAACTCGGTGTGGTGAGCGCACTCTGGAGCGAGCACTGCTCCTATAAGCACTCTCGCCCGCTGCTGCGAACGCTGCCGACCAAGGCGGCGTGGGTCCTGCAGGGGCCGGGCGAGAACGCCGGTGTCATCGCCGTTGGCGACGGACTCGCGGTGGCATTCAAAATCGAGTCGCACAATCACCCGTCGGCGGTCGAGCCGTACCAGGGCGCCGCCACAGGTGTGGGCGGCATCCTGCGTGACGTATTCACCATGGGCGCGCGACCGATTGCTCTGCTGAATTCACTGCGCTTCGGCCCGCTCAGCAGCAGCCGCGTGCGGTGGCTGTTCGCCGGTGTCGTGCGTGGAATCGGAGACTACGGCAACTGTATTGGCGTACCCACTGTGGGCGGTGAGGTGGTGTTTGACCCCTCGTACGAAGGCAATCCGTTGGTGAATGCCATGTGCGTCGGGCTGATGCGCGAAGATGAACTCATTCGTGCGGTGGCGTCGGGTGTGGGCAATTCGATCATGGCGGTCGGCGCCCGCACCGGACGCGACGGAATTCATGGCGCGTCGTTCGCCAGCGAGGACCTTTCCGCCGAGAGCGAAGCGAAACGACCCATGGTCCAGGTGGGTGATCCGTTCACGGAGAAGCTGTTGCTCGAGGCTTCGCTGGAGCTGATTCGCAGCGGCAGCATTGTGGCCATTCAGGATATGGGAGCGGCGGGGCTCACGTCATCGTCCGCGGAGATGGCCGAGCGTGGCGATGTCGGTGTCACGATTGATGTCACAAAGGTGCCCGTGCGCGAGGCAGGCATGACGCCATACGAGATCCTGCTCTCGGAATCGCAGGAACGCATGCTGGTCGTGGCCAAAATGGGGCACGAGGATGCCGTGCGGGCGATCCTCTCCAAGTGGGACCTGGAAGCGGCAGTGATCGGCGAAGTGATCGCAGAACCAGTGTACCGCGTGACCGAGGGTGACGTCGTCGTGGCAGAGTTTCCGGGATCACGACTGGTGACGGAGTGCCCGCAGTACACCATCGCAGGGGTAGAGAGCCCGGTGCTCCGTGCGGCACGCCTCCGCGATCCACTGAATGTTCCGACGCTTCCCGAGGAACGCGATCACTCGTGGACCCTGGAGAGGCTCCTGTCGTCACCAACGATCGCAAGCAAGGCGTGGGTGTGGCAACAGTATGACTCGACCGTGCGCGCCAGTACAGTGCGCGGCCCAGGCAGCGATGCCGCGGTGGTGCGACTGCGCGGAACGGACAAGGCGTTGGCGCTCTGTATCGACGGCAACGGACGACATGTGGCGCTGTCTCCGCGCAACGGCGGGCGCGCGGCGGTCTGCGAAGCCGCGCGCAATGTGGCCTGTGCTGGTGCGCGCCCCATGGCGATCACCAACAACCTCAACTTCGGCAAACCCAAGAAGCCCGAGGTGTACTTTCAGCTCAGCGAGGCCATCGCTGGGATGGGTGAAGCGTGCCGCGTGCTCGATACGCCGGTCACCGGCGGTAACGTCTCCCTGTACAATGAGAATCCGCAGGGCGCGATTCATCCCACGCCGACGATCGGCATGGTCGGACTCATTGAATCGTTGTCGCATATCACGCCCTCCGCATTTCAGCGAGCCGGAGACGCCATCGTGCTGCTCGGTGAACCGACAGATGAACTCGGTGCCAGTGAGTATCTCTTGGCCATCCACGGCCTCACGATCGGTACTCCCCCGGTGTGCGACCCCGCGACCGAACGACGATTGATCGACGCGCTGCTGGAGGCGATTCGCGACGGCGCGGTTCGCTCCGCCCATGACTGCAGCGATGGTGGACTGGCGGTGGCGCTGGCGGAGTGCGCGATTGCCGAACGGGCAGCGCCGTTTGGCTTCAGCGTCGATCTCTCGGCGTGGGCGACCTTGCCGCATCGCGCACTGCTTTTCGGCGAGGCGCATGGGCGCATTGTGGTGTCGTCCGACCGTGCCGAGAACGTGCTGGCCGTCGCCGCTCGACATGGTGTTCCGGCCCGAGTCATCGGGACCGTTACCGACGCGGCCGACGGAGCATGCTTTACAATGTCCGACGATGACTTCACCGCTCCAGTCCCTTGGCTTTCAGCCGCGTTTCACGACGCCATCGCGATCACGATGGACGGAGAGACACCGGCTGAACATGCCGTCGCTGCAGCGCACGTACCCTCCAACGAATAAGCGGGACTACTCCCATGTGCGGCATTTTCGGCGTGTACGGCCATTCAGACGCAGCGGCGTTGACGCAGCTTGGACTCTACTCGCTGCAACATCGCGGGCAGGAGTCCGCCGGGATCGTCGCGGTAGACGGCGCAGGACGGGCGCGAATCAGTCGCGCCATGGGGCTGGTATCGGAGGGATTCGCTGACGAAGAAATGGCGGAATTGCGCGGCTCCATCGGAGTCGGCCACACGCGCTACAGCACTGCGGGCGGATCGGCGATCGAGAATGCGCAGCCGATTCTGGCTCGCGTGCGCCGTGGCCATATCGCCTTGGCGCACAACGGAAACCTGACGAACGCGATCGCCTTGCGTCGGGAGTTGGAGGACGAGGGCTCGATCTTCGCCTCCACAATGGACTCTGAGGTCATCGTGCACCGCATCGCGCGAGCGCAGGCATCCACGCCGGAGTTGCGTGTGGCGGAGGCGCTGGCCGGGGTCGAGGGCGCGTACTGTTTGCTCATTGTGATCGACAATACCGTGATCGTCGCGCGTGACCCTCACGGGTGGCGGCCACTCGTGGTCGGCCGTCTGGGGAACGCGTGGGTGTTCGCGTCTGAGTCGTGTGCGCTGGACATCGTCGGCGCGACGATCGAGCGAGAGGTGGCGCCGGGCGAGATCATCGCAGTGGACGCGAACGGGATGCGCTCGATTCAGGGGGTAGCCTCCGCGCCGATCCACCGCTGCGTGTTCGAGCACGTGTACTTCGCGCGGCCTGATAGCAAGGTGTTCGACGGCTCCGTGGATAAGTCGCGCCGGGAACTCGGACGTCAGCTGGCGATCGAATGTCCCGCTCCAGGCGCCGATCTGGTGTTTGCCGTACCCGACTCATCCAACTCTGCTGCCCTCGGCTACTCCGAGCAGTCGGGTACCCCATACGAACTTGCCCTCATTCGCAATCACTACATCGGCCGGACCTTTATTCAGCCCACGCAGGCCGGGCGCGACGCCAAGGTCAAGGTGAAGTACAATCCGGTGCGTGAGCTGCTCCAGGACAAAAGCGTCGTAATGGTGGACGACTCGATCGTTCGCGGCACCACGACACGCGGACTCGTCTCGCTGGTACGGGCAGCGGGTGCGCGAGAGGTACATATGCGCGTGAGTAGCGCACCCATTATCAGTCCGTGCTACTACGGTATCGACACGCCGCGGCGCGAAGAGTTGATTGCCGCCACGATGACGCACGACGAGTTGGTTCGTCATCTTGGGGTTGACTCGCTCGGCTACCTGTCTCTCGATGGCATGCTCACCGCGATGCCAACCGGACCTGACGGCTACTGCCACGCCTGCTTCTCTGGTCGCTATCCTACCGAAATTCCCGCCGAGCCTGCACTTTTGCGCGCCGGCAGCGACGCTGGCCTCACCGTCGGCGTTGCCTGAACCCACAAGGAGATCGTCTGTGACACGCTCTGTCTATTTCTTCGGCAATGGCAGGGCTGACGGCACTCGGACCATGAAGGCCGAACTGGGAGGCAAAGGCGCGAACCTCGCCGAGATGACGAATCTCGGGGTGCCGGTGCCTCCAGGGTTCACCATCACGACCATGGTGTGTGTGGAGTATCTGGCGGACGGCACGGTGCCCACGCACGTGCGCGATGAAGTCACAGCCGCCCTGATCGAGCTGGAGGCGTCAAGCGGTAAGCGCTTCGGCGATCCGGCGAATCCACTATTGGTGTCCGTCCGCTCTGGCGCTGCCTTTTCGATGCCCGGAATGATGGAGACCATCCTGAACCTCGGACTGAATGACGACACCGTTGCCGGGCTTGCCGCCGCCAGCGGCAACCCGCGATTCGCGTTTGACTCGTACCGACGGTTTTTGCAGATGTACTCCGATGTCGTGCTCGAGGTGCCCCTGCACTCCTTCGAGCAGCTCTTGGCAGCGAAAAAGCTGACCAACGGCGTGACGTCGGATGCGGAGTTGTCCGCGGATGCGCTACGCGCGCTCGTCGGCGAGTATAAGCAGCTCATCCGTCATGCCACCGGCGCCGAGTTTCCAATGGAGCCACGCCAACAGCTCTGGGGCGCCATCGAGGCGGTGTGGCGCTCGTGGACGCTCAAGAAGGCCGTGGACTACCGTCGCGTGAATGGCATTCCGCACAACCTTGGGACCGCCGTCAACATCGTGTCCATGGTGTTCGGCAATATGGGAGATGATTCGGGCACAGGGGTGGCCTTCACGCGCGATCCGTCCACGGGCGAGCGCAAGTTCTACGGCGAATTTCTGGTGAATGCGCAGGGCGAAGATGTTGTGGCGGGCATCCGGACGCCGTTGCACATCGATGAAATGGCGAAGCATCTGCCGACGGCCTATGCCCAGTTGCTGGAGACCCAGGATCGCCTCGAACGGCACTTCCGCGACATGCAGGACATCGAATTCACCGTGGAGCGCGGGGTCCTGTACCTGTTGCAGACCCGAACAGGCAAGCGTACCACAGCGGCGGCGTTGCGTATCGCCACCGACATGGTTGTCGAGGGACTCATTGACCAGCGCGATGCGGTGCGGCGTCTCGAACCATCGCAACTTGATCAACTGCTGCATCGCGTCATCAGCCCAACCGTGCGTGCCGATGCCATTGCCACCGGATTGCCGGCCAGTCCTGGTGCGGCCAGCGGCATCGCGGTGTTCGATCCGGACGCCGCAGAACAACGGGCAGCGAACGGCGAGCAGGTCATCCTCGTCCGTGACGAGACCACACCGGAAGACTTCCACGGCATGGTGGCCGCACGAGCGATTCTGACCGCGCGTGGCGGAATGACCAGTCACGCGGCCGTCGTCGCCCGCGGCATGGGCAAGTGTGCGGTGGTTGGCTGTTCTGCCGCCGAGATCTCGCATGAGGCCCGCCGAATGACCGTCGGCAGCGTTGTTGTCAACGAGGGCGACTGGATCACCTTGGACGGTTCCACCGGACGAGTATTCCTCGGAGAGCTTCCCATGGTTCCGAGCGAAGTCATGCGCGTGACATCGGGCTCGCTCAATGAGCGCGATGCACCGACTTATCAGTCGTTCTCGCGGCTGATGACATGGTCGGATTCCTATCGGCGATTGCGCGTGCGTGCCAATGCGGACACCCCTCGTGACGCGCGGGTGGCGCGCAACTTCGGTGCCGAAGGTATCGGCCTGTGTCGAACTGAACACATGTTCTTCGAGGGTGAGCGCATTCTCGCCATGCGCGAGATGATCGTCGCTCGCGATCTGCATGGGCGGCGACGGGCCTTGGAGAAGCTGCTGCCGATGCAACGCGGCGACTTCGAGGGCATCTTCGAGGCGATGGACGGGCTACCGGTGACGATTCGTCTGCTTGATCCGCCATTGCATGAGTTCCTTCCGCATGGGGGAGAGGAATCGACGATGCTGGCCAAGACGCTCGGACTCACGCGCGTGGAACTCGGCCGGATCGTGGAGAGTCTTCGGGAGTCCAATCCGATGCTCGGTCATCGTGGATGCCGACTGGGGATCGTGTATCCGGAGATCACCGAAATGCAGGCGCGCGCGATCTTCGAGGCGGCAGTCAAGGCCAGTCGTCGCGGTATCGAGGTGCTTCCCGAGATCATGGTCCCGCTGGTTTCCGATGTGGCGGAGCTCAAGCATCAACGGGCGGTCATCGAGAGCGCGGCTGATCAGGTGATGGGCACGATGGGCGAGCATGTGCCGTACATGATCGGCACCATGATCGAGTTGCCTCGCGCGGCCCTGACGGCGGATGAGATCGCGACCGAGGCTGAGTTCTTCTCCTTCGGTACGAATGATCTGACGCAGACGACGTTCGGGCTGAGCCGAGACGACGCGGGTCGGTTCCTGCCGCATTATCTCGATCGCGGGATTCTGAAGTCGGATCCGTTCCAAGTGCTGGATGCAAAGGGCGTCGGCAAACTCATCTCGTGGGCGGTGCGAGATGGACGAGAGACGCGGCCCGGGCTCAAGGTCGGGATTTGCGGCGAACACGGCGGGGAACCCGCGTCGGTGGCGTTCTGTCACCGTGCCGGCCTCGATTACGTCTCGTGCTCGCCGTATCGAGTGCCGGTCGCGCGCTTGGCGGCCGCGCAGGCTGCGTTGGCAGAGAGCTAGGGCATGGCGGACACGCGTCGCATTGCGGTGATCGGCGCTGGTCCATCCGGAATTGCGGCGCTTAAGAACCTGCACGACGCGGGCTTCGAGTCGCTGGCCTGCTTTGATCGAAACGACAAAGTCGGTGGCAACTGGATCTTCAGTCCTGATTCGTCGCATTCGAGCGTGTTTGAAACCACGCATATCATCAGTTCGAAGTCGTTGTCGCAGTATCGCGACTTCCCGATGCCCGCCGCGTATCCTGATTATCCGTCGCACGCGCAACTCGCGGCATATTTCCAGAGTTACGCGAATCACTTTGCGATCCATCGCTTCATTCGCTTCCGCACGGAAGTGTTGCGGGTCGACCCGCTTCCCGGCGATCGCTGGCGGCTATTGTCCACCTGTGACGGCAAAGAATCGACTGAGGAATTTGACGCGATGGTGGTGGCCAACGGACACCATTGGCGGCCACGCATGCCCACGTATCCGGGCGAATTCTCTGGCCGTCTGATGCATTCGCACGATTACAAGCGCGCCGCGCCGTTTGCCGGGCAGCGTGTCCTTGTAGTCGGAGGTGGAAACTCCGCGTGCGACGTTGCGGTGGAGACCGCACGAGTTTCGGCGCGGACAGACTTGTCCTGGCGCCGTGGCTACTGGATCGTTCCGAAATTCATCTTTGGAAAGCCTTCTGACGTCATCGCGGCAGACTCGCAGTGGGTACCTCGCGCGTTCCGAACCAAGGTGAACGAGCTCCTGCTGCGGGCGACACAAGGCAGCAATACAGCGCACGGCCTCCCCGAGCCAGATCATCGATTCGGTGCCACGCACCCGACGGTGAACTCAGAGCTCTTCTATGCGCTGCGTCACGGGCACATTGGTCCCCGTCCGGACATCGTGCGCTATGATGGGAACACGGTGTATTTCACGGATGGGACCAGCGCCGACTACGATGTCATCGTCGCGTGCACGGGTTTCTGGATCGCGCATCCGTTCCTTGACTCAGATCTTGTCGATTTCTCGACGGGACCTGTGCCATTGTACCTGCGCATGTTTCCCGAGAGGCTCCCCACGCTCGCGTTTCTCGGTCTCTTCCAGCCACTGGGCTGCATCTGGCCCTTGGCAGAGCTGCAGGCGAAGCTGCTCGCGAAACGGCTGATCGGGAGCTGGAAGCCACCGACCGACCTTGCACGGGCCATCGCTCATGAGCTCGCGAACCCGGACTACCCGCAGCTGGACACGCCACGCCACACCGTCACGGTGGACTACCATCGGTTCAAATCCCGCCTGCTGGCGCAACTCGGCAGCGGATAACGCAAACGCCCCTCCGGACTCCCGGAGGGGCGTTTCGTCTACTAGTGGAGGTGAGGGGAATCGAACCCCTGTCCGAGACTAGATCGACTTCAGCGTCTACGTGCGTATCCCATTGATTGAGGTCTCCGTCCGCTGGCCAACAGGAAGCCCACGGCCGAACAAGTCGACTAAGTTTTCGCCCCGCTGCGGCCGACACACCGCAGGACTAGCCCAGATTTTCGATACCCGTCAAGCCGCCCCGGGCGGGCTTCCTGTCGGGCAGACGCCTACGTAACTCGAAAGTTACGCGGCGAGCGCCAGGTTGTTGTTGGCGATTGTGATTTTCCCGAGTGTTTAGCCAGGTTCTCGAGGACCTGAGCACGCAACCAAAGCTTCACCAACCCCGTCGAAGCCAGTCACCCCCGACGTTCTGCCGTTCGCTGCATCGCCAGACCCCGCGAACGGTTTGCCACAAAATGCCGAAAACCTGCACCAGCGCCTTCTGTACACTACACGGCCAGCCGGAGTTCCGGCACCCGCCGGGCCGACTGACTTACGCCGCCTCACAGGTCAGCCCTGAAACATCGAGCTCTTCCGCGGGCGCACCACGGGCAACCAGCGCGTCGTACCCGTCGAGATAGCAGGAGAAGATCCCTTCCACTTCCGCGAAATCCTTGACTTGATGCAGCTGCTTTCTCAGGTCGGCCGAATTCGGAAGTCCTTTGACGTACCAGCCGAGGTGCTTTCGGAACTCGAGCGCCGCGCCCACGGCATCGACTTCATACTGTTGCACCATGCGGGCGTGATCCAATGCCACCGCGAAACGTTCCGCCACGGGCGGCGTGGCAGGTAGAGGCTCGCCGTTCAGCAGCGCGCGAGTCTGACGGAAAATCCACGGTTGCCCGTATGATCCGCGTCCCATCATGATGCCATCAGCCCGGGTGTGCTCATACATCCGGAGTGCGTCGGACGCAGTTTTGATGTCCCCGTTCCCTAGCACTGGAATGTCCAGTGCCTCTGCAACTCGGGCGATCTCGTCCCAGTTGGCGCTGCCAGTGTACATCTGCGTGCGAGTTCGGGCGTGCAACGCCAGCACACGTGCGCCCGCGTCCTGACACCGTAGGGCGATGCCGACTGGATCCCGCATTTCCTCGCTCCATCCGCTGCGAATCTTGCACGTCACGGGGAGCGGCGTAGCCCGCGCTACGGCGCGAATGATCTGTTGCACGAGATCGAGATCGCGTAAGCAACCGGAGCCGCCATTGCGCCGCACTACTTTCTTGACCGGACAGCCAAAGTTGATGTCGACGAAATCCGGCTGAAAGAGGTCTGTGACCAGAGCCGCGGCCTCGCCCATGGCGACCGGATCCGCGCCGAAAATCTGCACGCCGATCGGTCGTTCTTCCGGCGAGAAGCGAAGCTTGTCCACCGTCGCCGGATTCTCGCGCCGAATGCCCTCGGCCGAGAGGAATTCCGTGACCACCACGTCGGCGCCGTGTTGATGACACAGTCGCCGAAACGGGGACTCCGAGACCCCGGCCATCGGCGCCAAATAGAGCGGCACCTGGTATGGGGTTGCGAACGGGAACGCCTTGATAGTCATAGCGTTGGAACCTAGCCGGCCCCCGGAGACCGAGCAACAGACCGGTTTGACACCGGGCGCTCAGCGGTTATCATCGGTCTCTATGGAACTGCGAGAATTCTTTTCGGAAGATGCCGTCCAGCTGCAGCTTCAGGGCGCAAGCAAGGACGAAGTGCTGAAGGAACTCATCGGGCTACTCAAGCTCGACGAAAAATCCGAAGGCATGCTGTTCAAGATGCTCAAGCGTCGCGAGAATCTTGGGTCGACAGGGATTGGACGTGGCATTGCGATTCCGCACTGTCGATCTCTGGTGGTGAACCGACTTCGCGTAGCGTTCGGCCGCAAACGCGAGGGCGTTGACTTCAAGGCCATCGATGAAAAACCGGTGCACTTCTTCTTTCTTATTGTCGCGCCGCCGCTCGAAGTCTCAAACCAGTACTTGCCTGTCCTCGGAAAGATCGCGCAGTTCAGCAAGGAAACTGATGTTCCCGGACGTCTGCTCGAACTCACGTCGTCCTCCGAATTCATGGCCCTGCTCGAGGAGAAGCGCGTCTAGTCGTGCGGGCCGCAGGCGCGCGCGTTATCAGCGCTGATCCACCCGTACGCGAATCAGATTTCCGCGTAGGCGCTGCCGGACTCGAAGCGACTGGAGCAGTGCGGCCGTTGCCAGTCCGGCCACGAGCCCGAGCCAGAGGCCACGTTCCTGCAGCGAGGTCTTGAAGCCCAGGTACGCGCCAAGCGGCACGCCGATGCCCCAGAAAGACACAAGATGCAGCGCAGCGGGAACGCGTGTGTCTCCCGTTCCCCGGAGCACGCCGCCGGTGACCGCCTGCAGCCCGTCGAACACCTGAAACCACCCGGCAAGCGGAATGAGCGCGGCGGCAACTGCTACCGTCGCGGTGTCCGTGGTGTACCTGGTCGCGAGCCACGTGGGGGCGGTGAGAAACGCGGCAGCGCTGACGCACATGAAACCCGTGCCGCATACGATGGCGGCCAGAGCATCGCGTCGCGCCGCAGGCATATCACCACGACCGATCGCGCGGCCCACAACGACACTCGCCGCACCGGCGATTCCCAGTGGAACCATGAAAGTCAATGCGGCCATGTTGAGCGCAATTTCATGTCCTGCCAGCGATGCGGTACCCATCCATCCCATCAACAACGCAGTCAAACCGAACGCGAAACTCTCGAAGAACCATTGAACGCCGATCGGCGCGCCGAGTCGAACGGTTCGCACGATCGGCGCCCAGTGAAAGGACTCGGCTCGCCATGGTCGGAGCGCGGATGCGAGACGGGGCCATGCGAGGCCGAACAACGTGGCTGCCATGACCCACATCGATGCCGCTGTCGCATAGCCCGAACCAGCGACTCCCAGTCGGGGCGCGCCCAGATTGCCGAACACGAGCATCCAGTTCGCCAGCACATTCACGGCGTTCGCGACCATGACGGCCAGCACCACGTCACGCACCGTACCCATGGCCTGCAACGACTGTCGTAGCACGTTGAAGACCAAAAAGGGAAGCACACCGAGTGCGCGCCGGCGCGCGTACATCGCCGTATCACCGATGATCGCCGTGGGCTGCTGGAACAAATTCAGCAGCCACTCGCCCGGTAGCAGCGCC
>JANNEV010000383.1:0-9128 GCA_031379145.1 Gemmatimonadaceae bacterium | reverse complement strand
CGAAACCGCTACGACGTCGCGATGAGCTCGCGGGACGCCGGGAAGGACTCCTCAAGTTCAGTAGGTACTGGACCCCAGACAAACGCGCTGAAGCGCGGGACGGCATCCCCACGGCTGCCATCTGCAATCACAATGCCGATCGGTTCGCGATCGTGTGGACGCTCTGTTTTGCTGCGCACGGGTGACCCTCCACCCTAGAATGTGAATCCCGCCCCGTTACTCACCGTCATAGCTTGACGAATTCTTACGTAGCACGATCAGTGCCACGACCGTGCTGTTCGCAAGACATTGGTGTTTAACGAGTTGCCTTCAAGGCGGCGCACGTAGCCGCAGCCGGAGTGTGTCCGGGACACAGGCACATTGCTCGAAGCGTGTCCTACTGACACGATCGGTGGTCGACCAACACCACGACGTGAGACTAGGCGACAGCTACCGCCTTTCGCGCCAGGAACGTCTCTCTCCGACCTACCGCGCGTTCAATCGAGATCGTCCATCCTCGGTAACGCGACTCCAACTCTTCCATCGGCATCCCGCCAGCTCCGGCCGCGATGGTCTCCACGAGATGCACACCGCCGTCCACCGTGGCGCCCTGCAGCACCTCGATGACGCGGGCTCGGCTCACGGCGTCGAGCCCGTCGAATGCCGAGGGTGAGCACACCACCGCGTGAAGCTCCACGTCGGGCGCCCACGCCCCCAGCTCCGCGCAGTACCCACGAACGCGCTGCGTGAGCCCCGCCGCCTCTGCCGCCTTCACGACACGCGCCATGGCGTCGTAGCCGGGTTCGACGGCGGTTACGGCGCACCCGCGAGCCGCAAGATACAACGCGGGTCCCTCGCCGTCCGCGCCAGCGACCAGCACATGCCGATCGGACGAATCCTTGAGCGCGCGAACCAACGCCGCGTCCGGGTCGATACCCCAGTGCTCGGGCCGACGATACTGTTCGAGGACCTTCAGGCGCCGACGCTTCCACGTGACATAGCTGGGCATGCGCAGCCGGCTCGCTATGATGCGGTCTACTTCCTGCCACACGACGATTTCTGTCAGCGTCGTCTGCGCCTGCCTCATCAGAGCGGCGACAGCCTCGTCCCCGATCTTCAGCAGCGCGCTTCGCGATATCGAGTCCTTGTAGTCCTCGATTTCGCGCTCGACGTACAGTTCGTACTCGTGCTTGAGTGACCGGGGAGAACTGAAGGGGGTACCCCGTGTGGAAGAATGTGGATAAAGTACGCTCCGTGCGCGGGGGCGCAAGGGGTCAGCATGACCTCCACTGCGAGTAATTGCATGCAGGGTTTGAAGTTGCATCGCCGCGGCATCGCCGCCGCACCACCGATACCATCGGAGCTACCGGTCCAGCATGCCCGAACTTCCCGAAGTCGAGGACGCAGCGAGGCGGCTCCGGGTCGCGATCGTCGGTCAGCGAATCGCGGCCGTGACCGTTCGGCACGCTGCCCTCGCCCGTTCCCTCACTCCGGCGGCCTGCGGGCAGATGGTCGGACTGACCGTGACCGCGGTCGAAAGACGAGCCAAGATTCAGCTGGTGCACTTCGACGATGGGCATCTGCTTGAGGTGCATTTTCGCATGACGGGAGACTGGGCGATGTCGCAGGTGCACGCCGGAGATCCCGTCTTTGAGCGAGTGTGCTTTCGGTTCGAGGATGGCACGCGAGTCTCGTTCGTGGACAGTCGTGCACTCGGCGTGATGACCCTGCATGCTCCCGGCGGCTTCATTGCGCCCGCGCTCGGACCGGAGCCGCTCGAAGACGCGTTCGATGTCGCCGCACTGCGTGTCGCTCTGGCATCGCGACGCGGCCCAATCAAGCCGGTTCTGCTCGACCAAAAGGTCGTCGCTGGTCTGGGGAACATCTATGCTGCCGAGGCGCTCTGGGAAGCCCGCATCCATCCGGCAACCCGAGCCAACTCATTGTCGGCGCCACGTCTGACCCGGCTGCGCGACGCGATTCGATTGGTGCTCACGCGAGCGCCGGCCGGTCGATACTACGGGAGCACCGCCGACGAACCAACGGCAGCGTCAGCCGACGGGTGGTGCGTGTACGGACGTGAAGGGGAGCCTTGTGTGCGCTGCGGCACGCGCCTCGCCCGAATGGTGCAAGCGGGCCGAAGCACGTTTTTCTGTCGACGCTGTCAGCGCTGAACTACGCGCTCGAACTGAGCCCTCACCGTTGCGGCCTCGCTCGGCGCTGCATCGCCTCGTCAAAGACGGCGAGCGTTTCACTCGCCGTGGAGGACCAACGGAACCGCGCCGCTTGCTCGCCGCCACGGCGCGTCAACTCGTCACGCAGCGCTGGCTCGAACAGCAGCCGTCGCAACTGCGCAGCCAGCATCGCTGCGTCGTTGAAGGCGAACATGAGTGCGGCGTCTCCGACGACCTCGGGCAACGAGCTGGCGTCGGCGCAGACCACGCGACCACCAGCGGCCATGGCCTCGAGTACAGGGAGTCCGAAGCCCTCGTACGACGATGGGAAAACCAGCGCCGTGGCGCGCTGATAGAGCACAGTGAGTTCCGCGTCGCTGACGTAGCCCACGTGATGCAGCCACGGTCGAGCGGGTGCACGTGCGCTTGGACCGCATTGCACGAGCGGCACCCGCACCCCTTCGGCATGGAGCGCGTCCATGGCCGTATACAGCACCGGGAGATTCTTTCTCGCCTCCTGCGCTCCCACCGTCAGAAAGAACGGTCCTTCCAGCTGAAGCCGGTCAAGGATGCTCGACGCCGAGCGATCGGGTGGCGTGGTGTCGTCGGCGGCAAGCAGTGTCACCCGCACGCGCTCCGAATCCACGGGCAGCAGGCGCATGATCTCTCGCTTGGTGAACGCGGAGATGGCCATGATCATCTCCGCATGTCGTGCGGTCGTGGTGTAACGGCGGCGATACTTCGCGCGCTTGAGCAGCTTCCACCAGCGGTGGTCGAGCTGGAGCATCGGGGCAAGGTCCAGAATCGTCACAACGCGCGCGGCGTGCCGCGTATCGGGACTCAACCAGTTCCACGGGTACCACACGACATCCGCATCGCTGTCCGCAAGCTGACCAATCGGAGCGAGGGTCACGCACGAGACCAGCGTCGGTGACCCTTCCGAGAGCTGCCCTTGCAATGCTGACAGGTCCGCCGAGCGCGCGTAGAGAGTAAACCGGAGGTTCGGGCGTTGCTGCGGCATGTGCAGCAGCAGGTTTCGCACGTATCGGCCAATCCCGCGACGTTCGCGCAGCAGCCTGGTGGCCTCGATTCCAACGTGAAGCGCAGGCGGTTTCGGCAATGACATGACGCAGGATGGCAAAATTTCACAACCACGGTAAAGTGCCAGACACCTGGGTGCGCGTTGACCCTATGTCATTCGCCCGGCATTGAGTTTCGGACGAGTCAATCTGGAGGTCCGGGTCCAGCGATCAATCGATTGCATCGAGCAACGCGCCCTTGAGGTATCCAGTTTCCGGTACGGTCAGCAGCTCGGGATGGTCGTGCGGCTGGCCCGTCAGCGCTCGGAGTGCAAGGCGTCGCCCGCTGTCACTCGCTGCCTCCTGTAACATCTCCACAAACATCGCGCGGGAGACGTGAAAGCTGCAGCTGGCCGAAAAAAGGGAACCACCCGGCGCAAGCAACCGCATGGCCTGCAGATTGATGTCCTTGTACCCACGCCAGGCGCCGTCCAGCGCACCCTTGGTCTTGGCGAACGCCGGCGGATCCACCACAATCGTGTCAAACCGCCGCCCCTCACGGTGCCAGGCGCGGAGCACATCAAAGGCATCTCCCTCTACAGCGCTGATGTTGTCGAATCCGTTGAGTTCGGCGTGCGCCTGGACCCGAGCAAGCGCCGGCGCAGACACATCCAGCGCGGTCACGTGTGTGGCCTGACGCGCCAAGTGGAGCGAAAAAGATCCATGGTACGCGAAGCAGTCGAGTGCTTCGCCGCGACTGCGGGCACCGATGAGCACGCGATTCTCGCGCTGGTCGAGAAATGCGCCTGTTTTCTGGCCGTCCCACGGTGCCGCCAGATAGCGCACTCCGTGTTCAACGACCTCGATGGTTCGGGGCACCTCGCCGTGTAGCAGTCGTACTTCCCGCACCAATCCCTCACGCCCCCGAGCCGCCGGATCGTTGCGGGCCAGTATCCCTCGTGCACCGGTCAACTGCGTGAGCGCGTCCACGATCTCGTGCGTCCACACATCCACGCCTGCGGAGAGAACCTGTACGACCAGATGGTCGCCGTAGCGGTCGACCACCAGGGACGGCAGTCCGTCTCCTTCGCCGTGCACCACGCGGTACGCGTTCGTCTTGTGAGCCAGCGACGCGCGTCGCGCCAACGCGTCGGACAGCTTGCCGTGCCACCACTCGGCATCGGGCTTGCGCGAGGGATTCCACTCGAGATGGCGCAGCGAAATCTCCGAAGTGGGGCTCCAGAGCGCCCAACCGAGGGGTTCCTGTCGTGCTGTCTCCACGCGAACGATGCCGGCGTCCACCGCTGGCCGATTCGCGACATCCGAACGAAAGATCCAGGGATGTCCGGCCTTGAGTCGCTTCGCGCCGCGGGGAGAAATCGTGGCAACCACGTCATGTGAACGCGCGCCGAGTGGTGACCCGTTGCTCACGATCGACCCGCTGAGCGCGGTTTCTTCCCACTATCGGAGGACGGCGTCGCGGCTTTCATCATGCGCGCCGCCCGCTTCACGTCAGCGATGGCACGCGTGTGCTCCTCGAAGGAATTGCGAAACTCGTGGTGGCCGTCGGGGTGTGCCACAAAATACAGGAACGACACGTTCGCTGGCGTCAGCGCCGCAATGATTGAGGCTTCGCCTGGCGATGCGTTTGGGCCGGGTGGGAGTCCGGCGTACCGATACGTGTTGTACTTGGAGTCGACTTCAAGATCCTTGTAGTAGACGCGATCGACGTGGGCCGGAAGCGCGTACTGGACGGTGGGGTCGGCCTGCAGGCGCATGCCTTTCTTCACGCGGTTCCAATAGACCGCCGCGATGATCGGACGTTCGTCGGCCTTCCGCGCTTCCTTCTCCACGATAGAGGCCATGGTCATCGCATCGTTGCGCGAAATCGACAGCGCCTGCAATCGCGCGTCCCATGCAGGCCGCCAGACTGACTCGAAGCGCTCCACCATCGCCGCGACTGCTTCCCGTGCGGTGGTGCCGTCGGCGAATCCGTAGGTGGCTGGAAACAAGTACCCCTCGATCGAAGCGGCCGACACGTTCAAGCGCCGACGCCACGCGGAATCAGTGACCGCCACGCGGACAGAATCTTCCGGCACGGACAGCGCCTTGGCGAGCAGCGGGGTGATTTGACGCAGATCGAAGCCTTCCGGAATCACCACGGTGCGCACGACTCCTTTTCCGGAGACAAGCGCTTCGAGAATGGACGCGTAGTCCTGACGTTCGGCGAGGGCGTAGGTCCCCGGCTTGATGGCGCGGGCTTGCCCGCGCATCGAGACGAACCAGCGGAACAAACGTGCAGAGCCGATTACGCGTGCCGCAGCCAGCGAGTCCGCCACTGCGCGGACGGTCAGTCCTTTCTGGATGACGATCCGGGCCGCGCGGCCGGAATTTCCGCCACGGATTTCGCGCCATCCCCAGGTCGCGACGATCACGAACAGCAGGGCCGAGATCGGGCCAGTCCAGCGTGTCCAACGACTGCGCCGACGCGCCATCACGCGGTCGCGGTGACCAGTTCGCCCACCTCAACGCCTTGCGCCGAGGCGCGCAAGAATCCCTCCAGCAGAAACGCCGCCGCGAGCGCGTCTACGTCGTCCTTGCGACCGCGCGTTGAACCGCCCTGCTCGCGAATGGAACGGAGCGCGGCAGCGGTGGTGAAACGCTCGTCGACGAGTCGGATGGGCAGTGGCTGTCGCGCGGCCAGTTTCTCGGCGATAGCCCGCACTTCGGCGCAGCGGGGTGTCTCGTTGCCGGCAGGATCGATTGGCAACCCGAAGATGTATCCGGTGACCGTGAACGCGTCGGCCTGACGCATGAGCTCAGCGATCGGAGGTCGCTTGCCTTCACGGCGTGTGATGGTGCCCGCTGGTGAAGCCAGCATTCCCAACTCGTCGCACACCGCCAGACCGATGCGCTTGTCGCCCCAGTCAACAGCGAGCAGACGACGGCTGCTCATGGCTCGGCCATCTGCTCGAAGAACTCCTGATTCGTCCTGGCGCGTTCCATCCGCTTGAGCAGAAAGAGCAGGGCATCTTCCGACGGCATATCGGCCAGGAACGCGCGCAAGAGAAAGACGCGCTGCTGTTCGAACGGCGTCAACAACAGCTCTTCCCGCCGCGTGCCGGATTTCTGAATATCGATGGCCGGAAAGATGCGACGATCCGCCAGCTTGCGGTCCAGCACCAGCTCCATGTTGCCGGTGCCTTTGAACTCCTCGAAGATCAGCTCGTCCATGCGCGAGTTGGTTTCGATGAGCGCGGTGGCCACGATGGTGAGCGAGCCGCCCTCCTTGAGCTTGCGCGCCGCACCGAAGAACGCCTTGGGTTTCTGCATGGCGCCGGATTCCATGCCGCCCGACATGATCTTCCCGCCTTGCGGCGCTACCGCGTTGTGCGCACGTGCAAGACGCGTGATGGAGTCCAGCAGAATCACCACGTCCTTGCCGGTTTCGACCAATCGTTTCGCTTTCTCGATCACCATGTCAGCCACCTGCACATGGCGGTCTGCCGTTTCATCGAAGGTCGAGCAGATGATCTCGGCCTTTGGGCAATTGGCCTGCATGTCGGTCACCTCCTCCGGTCGCTCATCGATCAACAGCACGATCAGCGTGATCTCGGGGTGGTTTTCGACGATGGCATTGGCCAGCTGCTGCATCAGAATGGTCTTGCCGCCTTTCGGAGGCGCGACAATCAACGCGCGCTGGCCTTTGCCGAGGGGCGAGATGATATCGCAGATGCGCGTGGATACTTCGCCGTTGGCCCGTTCGAGGCGGATCCGCTCGTCGGGGTACTTGGGGGTCAGGTTGTCGAAGGCGCTACGCAATTTCGACTGCTCAGGGTCACCGCCGTTGATGCGCTCCACTTTGAGGAGCGCGAGGTATCGTTCCCACTCTTTCGGCGGCCGCACTTCCCCCATCACCGTGTCGCCGGTGCGGAGGTCGAAGCGTTTCACCTGCGAAGGGGAGACGTAGATGTCATCCGGGCCGTACAAATAATTGAAATCCTGCGCCCGGAGAAAGCCGTAGCCTTCGGGCAGAATCTCCAGAACGCCCTCGCCGTAGAGCGTGGTTTCCGCGTCAAGCAAGGCCTGCTCGATGCGGAAGATCAACTCCTGCTTGCGTAACCCGGTCGTGCTGCTGACCTGTAGCGACGCGGCGAGCGCCAGCAACTCAGGCACCGATTTTCGCTTCAGCTCGGCGACGTGCACGGCGCAAGAGGAGTCAGGGTGCCCGACAACGACGCGGAGGCGCCGCGGCCGGCGCCGGTCGGACGATCCAGCCCGTAACGTGAGGCGCGAACACCACGCCGCAGCGAACGTCGGATGGACCGGAGAAATGCGCGAGACAGGAGTCGAACCTGCGACCTACGCCTTCGGAGGGCGTCGCTCTATCCAGCTGAGCTACTCGCGCGACGACAACGGACATCAAGCTGCAGCGGCGAGCCCGCCGATGTCTCCTCATGCGCGGGGCGACAGCACCGAGCACGAGTGTCAGCCGCATAACCTAATCCGTCGACGACTCCAGCGGCAAGGAACCGGGCGCATCCGCGAGCGCGGCTCGGAACGCTCGCTCGATCGCGTGGGATACTTGTCCCGGGCCCAACGCGTTGATGCCGCGACCAAGATATCGGCGCAGCACCATGCCCAGACCATGGCCTGACGGGAAATCGAGTTGGCCCGCTACGGAGTCGAGCGACCGCGACCGCTCGTCAAGCAGCGCGCCAGCCATCAGAAGGCGGCACCAAGTCAGGAAGACCCGCGGTCTCGGAAGTCCATGATCGACCAGGCGATTGCGAATGGTTCGTCGCGTGACGCCGAACGCGGCGGCCACGTCGTCCACGCTGAGCGACTCGTGGGCCCGTTCGAGCGCATAGCGAAAGACCGGGCGCATCGATTTTGGTATCAGCGCCGAGAAATGCTCCTCCAGCCGTCGTGCACTGGAGCGTTGTGTTGCGGAGGCGAGCAGTCGCGCCAGCGCGAACTGCATGTCGTCAACGTCGCGAAGGACCAGTTCGGTCACGCCCGCATGGGCGAGATCGAGGTACAGCCGAGAGGTCGCGGGCCGAGCCTCGCACCAGGCGATGACTGCGTGCGTGGACGCTGCGTCGCGGATCGCGCGGATCGTCTGCAGGGCGCCGTCGGGATCTCGTCCATCCACTGCAACAACGGTGACGTCGATCTCGCCCTGGAGAATGGGGAGCAGGGCGGAGCTGACGTCGCGGAACTGCCGGACACACTCCTTTGGCCCGACCGCGGCGCGCAGTCGGGCGTGTAACAATGGCGCTTCGGGAATGCAGGCGACGGCGAAACCGCTCATGCGGTGTCGGTCGTCAGCGGAGCGCCTGCGCCTGAGTTCGCTTCCCGTGACGTGCGATCGTTTCCCACGGTGAGATGGTGACGTGTGTAGGTCGCCTGTAACAATGAGCATCTTCTAAACGGAGCTCATTGCCGATGTCTGCCCGCCGCCTGCTGATCGTCGCTACGCTGTTCTCCTGCTCGTTCGCTGCCGCCTGCAGCAGCCCCACCGCCGTGGACGATCCTGCGGTGTCGTTGGACAATGGTGCCGCTGCTCGCACGGACAATATCCCGTGGCACGGGAAGCCGCCGTGCGACTCTACGGCAGACCCGCTAAACGGCGGATGCCGGTAATCGCCCGATCATCCCGCTCCTCCGTCCAGACTTCGTCGCTCATGGTCGCCTCGAAATCGCGCTGCGTGACCGCCGTACGAAGCGCGTCGCGCAAAACGTCAGCCTTCATCGCCAGCTCGTTAAAGCGATGTGATCGGAGCAGGACATCCAAGTGGTCGAGTCGACTGGTGGCCATCGCAAGATCCGGAATGGCCGCCCACGACTCCGCCGCCGACAGAAAAAAGCCGCACACTTCGAACGGTGCACGGGACCGTTTCGTTTCGTCCAGTGCCGACGCCTCAAGCTCCATCAATCGCGCGCGATCCCCCAT
>JANNEV010000053.1:0-12554 GCA_031379145.1 Gemmatimonadaceae bacterium | reverse complement strand
GGCGCTGGCCGTGGTGTCGCGATTCACGTCCCGCGCGTTCGCCGCCTCCTACGTGCAGTTGCGGAACGGGCCCGCTGTCACCGACTTGGAATCGCCGGTCGCGCGGGTGGTCTCGCCACGCGGAGGGTGGCAGTTCATGCGACCGGTCGTGGTCATCGCGGGGCGGGCCGGATTCAGCGCGACGGAGAGTTTCGTCGCGGCGATGCGCACGCTTCCGAACGTGTTGGTCATCGGCGACACGACTGGCGGCGCATCGGGCAATCCCGCCACGTACCCACTTGGCAATGGCTGGCAGTTTACGGTGCCGCGGTGGCTCGAATTCGGACCGGACCGTCAGCCCATTGAGGGACGCGGCGTGGCACCGCAACTCATGATGCCGTGGGTCCCCGATGGATACCCGAGTGAACGGGACCCGCTGATCGACGCGGCGGTGGGATTGCTTGGAGAACGTAACGGCGCGTATCGAATGGCTCCTGGCGAAAGCCCGCGGAACGTCGGAACGCCGCCATCTGTTCCGCGAGGCACGGGCGGTGCACGTGGCCGCTGATCCGCTGGCCGAGCTGGCACCGCAAAGCACGCCGGTGTGGGACGACCGCGCCTGGGTGCCGCTGCCACCGCTCTCTGGAGACACGCAGGCGGGTACCTGCGTCGTCGGGCTCGGAGGGTCGGGGCTGACGGCGATTGGCGAGCTGTTGCGGCGCGGCGAAGACGTCGTGGGCGTGGACGCCGGTGATGTGGCCGCGGGCGCGGCCGGTCGCAACGGCGGGTTTCTGCTCGCAGGTACGTACGACTTCTACCACGACGCGGTGCGGTTGCACGGGCGAACGCTGGCACGGTCGCTGTATCACGCGACGCTGCATGAGATCGAGCGCATTTCCACTGATGCACCTGGAACCGTGCGTTTTGTCGGTTCACGACGCATCGCGGCGACGGCCCAGGAGATCGTGGATTGCCGTGCGCAACTCGCCGCCATGCGTGCGGACGCATTGCCCTGTGACTGGTATGAAGGGCCCGATGGTACCGGCCTGGCGTTCCCGTCGGATGCCGCCTTTAACCCACTGCTGCGGTGTCGTCTGCTGGCCACGAAGGCGCTGGCTGGCGGCGCGCGGCTTTTCGCGCGGACCGCCGTGACCGGAGTCTTCCCCGGGCGCGTGGAGACGACATCGGGCACGGTGCGCTGTCAGCGCGTGATTGTCGCCGTCGATGGGCGACTCGAACTGCTGTTGCCGGAGCTCGCAGGTCGCGCACGGACGGCGCGCCTTCAGATG
The DNA here is from genome assembly GCA_031379145.1 of Gemmatimonadaceae bacterium. Taxonomy (GTDB): domain Bacteria; phylum Gemmatimonadota; class Gemmatimonadetes; order Gemmatimonadales; family Gemmatimonadaceae; genus Gemmatimonas. The sequence goes on along the minus strand of JANNEV010000053.1, from coordinate 11,286 downwards.
CTGGCCACCTCGCCCACCACCGAGTGCATCGTGCCTTGCCCAATGTACTATCGCGACGGCTTCGAGTACTGGCAGCAGCTGCCCGATGGCTCGATTGCGATTGGCGGATTTCGTGACCGCGCAGGTGAGGACGAATGGACAATGGACGCGAACCCGACCTCTGCCGTGCAGAACATGCTGGAGTCGTTTCTTCGGTCGCACTTGGGCGTACACGCGCCCATCACGCATCGGTGGGCGGCGAGCGCCGCGTTTTCCGACACCGGGCTTCCCATCATCGAACGCGTGCGAGAGCGGGTCTGGGCCGTTGGCGCGTACAGCGGCACCGGCAACGTGATCGGTGCGCTGTGCGGTCGGGCCGTGACCGCCCTCGCGCTCGACGGGGATACACAGCCTGCGCAGGCGTTGGGAAGTCGCGCGCTCGTCTAGTCGGCGTGGGTAGATTGCGCCGTGACCATCTTGAGGCAGTTTCCGTTGTGGCCCCCTGTGCGGCGCCTTCGCATATCGGCTTTGATTCCGACGCGCTCGGCGCGCGCATGGCCTGTACGTGCGGCGACGTGGGCAGTGGTCGCGCTGCTTCTCGTCCCGCATGGGTTGCCGGCGCAGCAGTCTCCGCCAAGGGTCGAATCGGGCGCCGCTGTGCGGCCGCCGAAACTTCCCGTACTGCCGAAAACGCCGCGAGTGCCGAGTACCTTCGACGAACTCTTCGCGTATCGCGACGCACGCGCCGGTGCGGCGCTTGAGTATTTGCGCTGCCTGCAGGGTACGGTGAATGCCCTGCGTTCCGGTGCACTCGGCGCTGTCCCTCGCGAGTGGTCCATGACCTGCGTGCAACAGGGCGCGGAATGGCGCGGAGTCTTTGGTGAGCTTATGGAGAGCGCTCCGGGCATACGGGTCCGTCTGCAGTACGCCCTCCGAGGAGCCGGCGTTGTCACCACGGATCGCGTCGATACGGCGCGTGTCAATGGAACAGCCCGCGCACTGCTTCGAGGGCTCGCGGCACCGTTGGCCCGTGCGCGTCCGGTGGAGTTCGTGCCTATTGCGCTGCCGCAGGCGGGATTCGTGGAAGTCTGGTTCGTTCCGCTGCCGGGAAGCCCCGCGCGCGTCGTGGTCGGCGGGGACTCCCTCATTCAGATGAGCAGCGACGGCGCGCGCGAGCTGGGGCACTCGCGTGTGACGACGCCCGTGCGCGAGTTCGCCATTGTGCCGGTCGAGGACCGCTACACACTGGAGAGCCGGGAGGAGCGCGTGCCATTGCTCAGCGAACTGGTGATTGCCCGAATGGCAATGGATCTGGTCAGCGAGGTCCACGTGCGCACTCGGCAGTATGATTCGATGATCTCGCGCAAGACCCCAATCTGGATACACACCCGTCGATGAACACCGTCCGATTGGCTTTCCTCCTTGCCTTCCTTTCTTTCCAGGTCATGCCACCGTCATCATCGATGCCGGGCGCCGGCGTCCTCGCTCCGTGCCCTGACTCCCCGAATTGCGTCTCCAGTGAAGCGGTGCGTGAGGCGCAGCGCGTGCCTACCGTATCGTTCTCTGATTCGCCCACCGCGGCGCTCGCGAGGGCGAAAGCGGCCTTGCTCGCGGAGCCTCGTAGTACGGTTACATCGGACAGCGGCGGCCATCTGCGTGGCCAGTGTCGCAGTCTGGTGTTCCGCTTCGTGGACGACGTGGACATCGTCGTCGATGCCGCCGCTGGCGTGTTTCGGTTTCGGTCGGCATCGCGCGTGGGGCGGAGTGATCTTGGGGTCAATCGCAAGCGAGTGGCGCGGATCGCGGCGCGCCTGCGGCAGGCCAGTCCATGACACGCGGGGCGATCACGATTCGCCCGGCGACGCCCAGCGATGTGCCACTCGTTCGCGAGCTGATTGAAGGGCTCGCTGCGTACGAGAAGCTTCGCGACGCGTGCAGGGCCACCGATGCGCTGTTGCAGACGGCACTGTTCGGCGAGCGACCGTTCGCAGAGGTCTTCATTGCCGAGGTGGACGGGAGCGCGGCGGGGTTTGCGCTCTTTTTTCCCAGTTTCTCGACATTCCTTGCGCGACCGGGGATCTACCTCGAAGATCTCTTTGTACTTCCGGCGTACCGAGGACACGGGGTCGGAAAGGCGCTGCTACAGCGGCTTGCTGCGCTCGCAGTTGAACGTGACTGTGGCCGATTGGAGTGGTCGGTGCTGGACTGGAACCGCGATGCGATCGGCTTTTACGAGAGGCTGGGTGCGCTGCCGCAGGATGCATGGACCGTCTACCGCGTCACGGGAGATACCCTGTCGCGACTTGCCACCGGAGGAGCCTGAGATGCGTCGCCTAACAGAAACGGAAACGAGTGTGGATGCCGACGCTGTGTCGTCGCCGTCGCGTCGACGGATCCTGCAGCTGCTCGTGGCCGGCGTGGCGGGCGGCGCGCTGATACCGCGGCTGGCAGCGGCAGCGCGTGAAGGGGGCGACCGCCCGCACGACGAAAACGTGGGAGACGACCGCCGCCGCATCGGACGGATTGGGCTGCAACTGTACACGGTGCGTCGCGCACTTGCCAAGGATGTAGAAGGTACGATTGCCGCTATCGCCGCCGCGGGAATCACCGAGCTGGAGTTCGCCGGGTACTACGAGAAGGATGCCGCGTGGTGGAAGGCGTTGCTCAAGCGGCACGGACTGTCCGCGCCTTCCGCGCATATGCCGCTGCCGTCAACCGACGAGGGCTGGAAGGCGCAGTTTGACATGGCCAACGCGATGGGGCATCGATGGGTCATCATGCCGTATCTCGATGCCTCGCAGCGCAAGACGGCCGATGATTGGAAACGACTCTCCGCCCGATTGAACACTGCGGCAGGTATGGCGAAGGCGTCCGGGCTCAAGTTCGGGTACCACAATCACGACTTCGAGTTCGCCGCGCTTGACGGAACCACCGGCTACGACATCATCACGTCGCAGACCGACGCCTCGATGGTGAAGCTGGAGCTCGATCTCTACTGGGCGGTCAAGGCCGGGCAGGATCCGCTCGCGCTGATGGCACGCATGCCTGGGCGCGTGACCTGCTGTCATGTGAAGGATGCCGGTCCGGCTCCGCTCCGCGCCATCATGGACGTCGGTGCGGGTACGATCGACTTCAAGACGATCCTCGCCAAGGGTCGGACCATGGGGTTGGAGCATTGGTTCATCGAGCACGATGAGCCGAAGGATCCGCTCGCCTCGATCGCCGCGAGCGCGAAGGCCATGATGGCGTTCTGAGGCTCTGGGTGTGCTAGCTGAAGTGGCCCGGACGCAGTAGCTTCGCGGCGCCTGCATCCAACGCCTCCGACCGGTGCCACCGATGATCCTGCGCAGCCCATATCCTTCGATCGACATCCCGAACTCTGCGCTCGTACCATACGTCATGGCGCGTGCCGCCGAGCTTGGCGACAAGGTGGCCATCCGGTGCGGGGCGTCCGGCCGCGAATACACGTATGCCGCGCTGCACGATGCCATCCTGCGCGTGGCGGCAGGCCTGCATGCGCGCGGCGTTCGCAAAGGCGACGTGGTCGGGCTGGTGAGTCCGAACATCCCCGAGTTCGCCATCGTATTTTTTGCTGTCACACAGATCGGCGCGATCTGCTCCACCGTGAATCCCGTGGCCACGGCCGAAGAGATCGGTGCCCAGTTCGCTGACTCCGAAGCCGTCTGTCTGATCACGATTTCGCTGTTCGTCGACAAGTGTCAGACGGCGGCTCGGTTAGCGTCGAGCGTGCGTGAGATCATCGCCATCGGCGAGTCAGAGGTGGAGGGCGTGATTTCCTTTGCGGAGCTGTTCGCCCACGGCAACACACCGCCAGCGGTAGACATCGATCCCGCCAACGACGTCGCGGCATTGCCGTATTCCAGCGGAACGTCAGGTATTCCCAAGGGCGTCATGCTCACGCATCGCAATCTGGTGGCCAATCTCGCGCAGATGGCGGCGGCCGGCGCGACGCGAGAGTCCGACCGCGTCGTTGGCGTCCTGCCGTTTTTTCATATCTACGGGATGGTCGTGATCATGGGAGCTGGACTGCGAGCCGGCGCAACCATCGTATCCATGCCACGGTTCGAGCTGGAGCCATTCCTGCAGCTGCTGCAGGACGAAAAAATCACGGTGGCCTTTGTTGTCCCGCCCATCGTGTTGGCCTTGGCCAAGCATCCCGTCGTATCCAAGTACGATCTCCAGTCGCTGCGTTGGGTATCCAGCGGTGCGGCGCCGCTCGGTGCGGACCTTGCGCAGGCGTGCCAGGACCGGTTGCAGGTCCGCGTGTCGCAGGGGTACGGGCTCACTGAGACAAGTCCGGTCACGCACTTTCATCCGGTGGACAGCGAGATGCAACGCCTGGCATCGGTGGGGCCGCCGGTCTCCAACACCGAATGTCGCGTGGTGGACCCGCTCTCCGGCAACGATGTGACCGCCGGCGAACGCGGTGAGCTATGGATTCGCGGACCGCAGGTGATGAAAGGCTATTTCAACAAGCCTGAGGCGACTGCCATGTGCATGACCGAGGACGGGTGGTTCAAGACCGGTGACGTGGCCGTGGTGGACGACCTGGGCTGGTTCGCCATAGTCGATCGCGTGAAGGAGTTGATCAAGTACAAGGGACTTCAGGTGGCGCCCGCTGAACTGGAGGCGCTGCTGCTCTCGCATCCGGACATCGCCGATGCGGCCGTGATCCCCGTGCCTGACGACGAAGCGGGCGAGATTCCCAAGGCGTTCGTGGTGGCGCGCGCCGCACTCACCGCAGACGCGGTGATGCATTTTGTCGCCGAGCGTGTCTCGCACTACAAGAAGGTCCGTCAGGTTGAGTTCGTGGACGCCATCCCCAAGTCCCCGTCGGGGAAGATCCTGCGTCGCCTGCTCGTGGACCAAGAACATGAACGTTTGCGGGCCGCCCGCGCCTCGTAGACGGCCCCAGCCCCATCGACGCTATGGCCTCATGCCACAGCGTGCGAGTCGACAAACGTTGGTGTCATCAAGCCCCGTAGTGACCGCCCATGCGGGTCTTGCGTGGCGCGCACCTTGTTGACCAACTCCAGCGCCGTCTCGGTGCACGGCGGGAGCTCGCGATCGGTGATGCCGAGTGGTGTGACGCGCTCGCCCCATTTCACCAGCAGCGAGCAGTAGGTGAGGCCGCCACCGAAGGCGGGCATGAGAATCGTGCTGCCTGGTTTCACACGCCCGGCTTCGAGCGCCTCCACCAAAGCGACCGGTACGGTCGCGGCGCTCATGTTGCCGTACTTCTGCACGGTCACCATGACCTTGTCCATCGGTATCTGCGCGTACTTGGCGACGGACTCGATGATGCGCAGGTTGGCCTGGTGCGGGACGACGAGATCGATGTCCCCGGGCGTGACACCCTGCTCGCGCATCACGCGAGCGGACGCGTTGGCCATCGCGTGCACGGCGCGCTTGAAGATCACCTGTCCGTCAAAGTCCCAGAGCGTATCGCCGAAGTTCACGTCGAGTCCCGCGTACGTGCATCCGAAGCCGCGCACGCGCAAGCTCTCACGTGCTTCGGCGTCGCACCCGAGCACGCTGCCCACCATGCCCTCTTCGTTCTCCGAGGCCTGCAACACCACGGCCGCCGCTCCGTCTCCAAACAGCACGGCCACGTTGCGGTTGCTCCAATCCATGTAGCGGCTGATCAGCTCTACCCCGATCACGATGGCGTTGCGCGCCATGCCGCTCTTGATCATCGCCGTGGCTGTCGCCAACCCATAGCAGAAGCTCGTGCACGCCGTATTCAGGTCGATGGACGCGGCGTTGGTGGCGCCGAGCGCGAACTGCACGCCCGAGGCGCTGTTGGGCACGAGCTCGTCGTTGCTCACGCCGCCGTAAATGATGAGATCCACATCGGCCGCCTCAAGCCCCGCACAGGCCAGCGCACGCGCAGACGCGATCGTGGACAGGTCGATGGCGCTGACGTGCGAGATACGGCGTTCGCGCATACCGGTGCGCGACGTGATCCACTCGTCTGAAGTGTCGAGAAACGTGGAGAGGTCGTCGTTGCTGAGGACGGCCGGGGGCATACAGGCGCCCCATCCGGTGATGGCTGCGTAGGGCATGCGGGAGGGAGGAGGGAGGACCCATAGTATGGCATGCGGGGGGCCAATTGACGAGTGTTTCACGGCGGGCTGGCGACTGGCTCGAAAACGGTTCCGAGTGCAACTTCCCGCCATGTCATTGGATATCGCATCGCGCTTTCTGGAACGCTCACGTCACTATTTGGGCGTGGAGTACCCGGTCAAGATCCGGCTGGCCCTGCAGGCACTCCCGCCGGAGCAGCTGTGGTGGCGACCCAACGCGTCGTCCAACAGTGCGGGCAATCTGGTGCTGCACCTGGCGGGCAATGTCCGACAGTGGATCGTGAGCGGGGTTGGCGGCGCCCCGGATGTAAGACAACGTGACCTCGAGTTTTCCACGCGCGACGGGTTGCCGTTGGAAGCGTTGCTCGAGCTATTGGATTCGGCGTGCGCCGACGCCACCGCGGTTCTGGCTCGGCTTGACGCAGCGTCGCTGGCTGAATCGCGGGTGATCCAAGGGCGCGACACGAGCGTGTTCTCGGCGGTCTACCACGTGGTGGAGCACTTCTCCGGGCATACCGGACAGATCATTCTGCTGGCCAAGTCGTTCACGCCGGCGTCGGTGCAGTTCTACGATGACGCCGGCGGGTTGGCCCGACCGCTGTTTCTGCCCGAGGGAAGGCATGACGTCGACTGACGGCGCGACGTTGCGGCGGTGCGGAACACGCGTGGCCGTCGCATGAGCGCGCCTGCATGAGCATTCTCGCATGAGCATTGTCGCATGAGCGTCCAGACTCGACTCGCCTCGGCGCTCGCCGACCGCTATGCCATCGAACGCGAGATCGGCGAAGGCGGGATGGCCACCGTCTACCTTGCCGTCGACGTCCGGCACGAGCGCCGCGTGGCGATCAAGGTGCTGCACCCCGAGCTGTCATCGATGCTCGGCCCCGATCGCTTCCTGAGCGAGATCAAGCTCACCGCCAGCCTGCAGCATCCGCACATCCTGCCGCTGTTCGACTCGGGCGTGGCGGATGGACTGCTGTATTACGTAATGCCGTTCGTGGAGGGCGAGACGTTGCGCGGCCGGCTCGAGCGCGAGCGACAGCTGCCCGTGGCCGAAGCGGTGCGCCTGGCTCGTGAAGTGGCCGACGCGCTGAACTATGCGCACGAGCGCGGGGTGGTGCATCGCGACATCAAGCCGGAAAACGTGCTGCTGCAGAACGGTCGCGCGATGGTCGCCGACTTCGGCATCGCGCTGGCGGTGCAGCAGGCCGGCGGCACGCGCATGACACAGACCGGCATGTCGCTCGGCACGCCGCAGTACATGGCGCCGGAGCAGGCCATGGGTGAACGCAACGTCGACGCGCGCGCCGATATTTATGCGCTCGGTGCCGTGACGTACGAAATGCTGGCCGGTGAGCCGCCGTTCACCGGGCCGACGGCACAGGCGATTGTTGCGAAGGTGATGACGGAACGCGCGCGGCCGTTGTCGGCGTCTCGGGATACGGTGCCTGGGTACATCGACGACGCGGTGGCGACGGCGATCGCCAAGTTGCCGGCCGATCGGTTTGCGTCGGCCGCACTGTTCGCGCAGGCCATCGATGCGGCCACCCACGCGAGTGGCGCGCGTATGAACGTCAGCGGGGCGACTCGGCGTTCTGTTGCAACGAACACCGGCACGATGCGCACGGTAGTCATCGCCGTCGTGGCACTCTTGCTTGGCGTGGCGGGCGCGTTGGGGATTGGACGCGCGAGCGGCGGCAACAGCGGTGCCTCGTCCGAGTTGGCCGTGCGCTTCGCCATCACCACCCCGGACTCGGTGCAGCTCCGACTCATTTGCTGCGGACAGCTATTTGCGATTTCGCACGACGGCCGATGGTTGGTCTTTCAGGGATCAACGGTTGCCGCAGATGCGAAGGGGCGAGCGCTCGGCGATTATGATCTGTACTTGCGAGATCTCACCGATCTGAGTGTGCGCCGGCTTCCGGGCACCACGAACGCGACGTCGATTTTTTTCGCGCCGGACAACAACGAAATCGGATTTGTTGCGGGACAGGAACTGCGACGCTTGTCGTTGTCGGGCACCGAGTCGCAGATCATCGCGCCGGTGCCTGAAGGCTACATGGGCGGCGCCCACTGGGGCGACGATGGCGACATCGTCATCGCGGTCACGGGCAGACTACTTCGCGTCAGAGCGACCGGTGGAACGCTGACCACGCTCGTTCCCGATGACTCCCTCGGTCGGCAAGTCGGTGGCCCGCAGCGCGTGCCGGGCGAGAATGTCCTGCTGTACACGATTGGCTCCTTCACCGAAACGCCGCGCGTCATCTGGCGCTCTCTTACCAAGGGAACGATCAAGATCGTTGCCGCCGGCGCCACGCCGAGGTATCTCGCATCCGCGCACGCGCTGCTCCTGGTCCGTGATGACGGCACACTGGTCCGCTATCCGTTCGACATCACGACCGGCGACACGCTGGGCCCACCGTCGCGGCTCGCACCGTATGTGGCCCGTCGTTCGCCAATCGTGATTCACGCGGAGTACAGCGTGTCGGACAACGGGACACTCGTGCTCGCAACGCGCCGAGAGTCTCGTGGGTCGAGCGGCGTGACGATTGTTGACCTTGAGCACGGAGCAACCGTAACCTCCGTCCTGAAGGAGTATCGAAGCTTTGCCGCACTGATGTTCTCACCGAATAGCGAGCGGGTCGAGATCGAGGCGGCGCTGCGCGAGGAATCCGCCTTTGTGCCGTACATCTTCGACCCGCGACGAAACGCGGTGACGCGGCTGCAAATCGACGGGCGCATGAACGCGACCGGCTGGAACCCGACCGGCGACACCCTGCTGTACGCAACGTCCGCCACCGAGATCTTGAGTCGGGCGATCGACGGCAGCGGCGCCAGTGCACGGGTCCTCGCGCTGCGCGAATGGAAACTCTCCGGGGGACACATCGCCGCGTGGGGACCATGGCTTGCGTTCAGCGCGACACCGGCGGGAGGCGAGGGTGTGGCACGCGTTGTCGTCGCACATCGCGACTCGCTCGGCGTCGCGCGCGCGTTCGACGACTCACGATACGCCGAGCTGGAACCAACGATTTCGCCCGACGGAAAGTGGTTGGCCTTCATGTCGCGTGAAAATGGGCATCCCGATATTTTCATCTCAGCCTTTCCTCGCGCGCAGGGCCGATTTCTGGTCAGCACGAAGGGTGGGGAATCGCCCCGGTGGGGACGCGACTCGCGCACGCTGTTCTTCGCGAGCGGGAATCAAGTCGTGTCTGCCACAGTGTCGGCAGGATCACCGCCGCAAATCGGGACGCCAACCTTGGTGTACCAACGTGACCCGTGGGGATCGTTCGACGTCGCGCCTGACGGAAAGTCGCTCATCTTTGTTGATCGTGCCCGCGAAGGCGAGCCACAGTCACTGATCGTCAACCTGCATGCAGTGACGGCCCACTAGGAGCCACCAGCGCCCACCGCCCTCTGTCGGTCGCCGCGTGGCGCACAGTACATTCTCCTCACATCGCTCCCCGTCGTCCTCACCACCGCACTTCCCATGACATCCTCCCGACTCGGCGTAGGCTTTATCGGCTCCGGCTTCAACGCGCGCTTCCACATGCTCGGCTGGAAGGGCGTGCGCGACGCAGACATTCTCGGAGTGTGGAGCCCCAACGCCAAGAACGCCGCCTCCGCCGCCAAGTACGCGCGTGAACTCGATGTCGGCGAATGCAAGCCATACAAGAGCATCACCGACATGGTGGCCGATCCGGCCATCGAGGCGATCTGGCTCAACGGCCCCAATCACGCGCGCATCGAGAACGTCGAGGAAATCTGCGATGCGGTCACGTCGGGGAAGGGCACTCTCAAGGGCATTGCCTGCGAGAAGCCGCTCGGCCGCGGTGTCGCCGAGGCGTCGTACATCCTCAAGCTCGTGGAGAAGGCCGGCATCATGCACGGCTATCTCGAGAATCAGTTCTTTGCGCCGCAGGTGGCGTTGGGGCACCACCTGATGTGGAAGCGCGGTGCCGCGGCCACCGGCCGCCCGTATCTCGCGCGCGCCGCCGAAGAGCACAGTGGTCCGCACATGCCGTGGTTTTGGAACGGCGCCAATCAGGGCGGCGGCGTACTCAGCGACATGATGTGCCACTCGCTGCTCGTCTGCCGTCAGCTGCTCACGCCACCGGGCGAATCGCTGCGGTCACTCAAGGTCAAGCGCATCACCGGACACATCGCCTCGCTCAAGTGGTCGCGCAAGGAATACGCGGCGATCCTCAAGAAGACGATGGGCGTGGACTACACCAAGACGCCGTCCGAAGACTACGCCAGTGTGAACGTCGAATTCGAAACGCCCGACGGGCGCATTGCGATCGGTGAGGCAACCACCAGCTGGAGCTTCATCGGGCCCGGCCTGCGCCTCAGCGCCGAACTGCTCGGCCCCGAGTACAGCATGAAGTGGAACTCGCTCGAGTCAGGGCTGGATCTCTTCTTCTCACGCGAAGTGAAGGGCAAGGCGGGCGAAGATCTGGTGGAGAAGCAGAACGCCGAAGTGGGCCAGATGCCCGTCATCGCGAGCGAGGCCGTGGCGTACGGCTACGAAGCGGAAGACCGCCACTTCGTACGCGCGTTCATGGGCAAGGAGAAGCCGTTGCTGACCTGGCACGACGGACTTGATGTCGTGGAGATGCTGATGGCCGCGTACATGAGCGCCGAGAGTGAAAAGACCGTGCAGTTCCCGCCGAAGGGATTGGGTAAGTTCATGCCGGCGGTGGCGCAGGGGAACTGGAAGCCGCGCTGATGGCGCTCGACTATCCGAAGCGCGGTTGCTTCGCGCCGTAGCGCAGCGCGAAGAGTAGTTGCTCCGTTGCTTGCGCCGCGCGCACGGATATCGGGAAGGACTCCGGTGCCAGGGTGCGTACCTTGATGCTGCGGACGTCCGCCAAGCCCGCACCGGCAACGTCGGTGAGGTACTGGTCTCCGATCATGACCGCCTCGGAGGCAGCGCAGAGGAGGACGTCCAGCGCCTCACGAATCAGTGTCGCGTGCGGCTTTCGCAGTGCGCGTGCACCGGCCTCCTGCAAGCCGCTGACACGGTCCGCAGGCATCGAGTCACGGCCTCGCAGAAGCACGCGACGGTGCAGCTTGCCCTGCAACTCGTAGACGCGAAGGATCGGCATTTCTGGGAACATGCGGCCGAGTTGCAGAAATCGCGCTTCTGGAGCGTTGGACAGGACCAGGTGTCGGAGTCTCGGATCGGCGACGATTGCGTCGA
>JANNEV010000051.1:0-28200 GCA_031379145.1 Gemmatimonadaceae bacterium | reverse complement strand
CCACGACCTTGCCACTGGCATCCCACAACTCCTGCACGGTTCCGAAACTGGACACGGGCACGATATACGAAAAGGGTTCGGTCATCGACGTGACGCGCAGATAGGCACCGTCGCTGGAGGCGTCCACGTCGCGGATCATGCGCGGAGCGCCGACCTTCCGCACCGCTTTCGTCTTCACATCGATCATGGCCAGCTGGCCCGTTGTGTAGTACTTGAGCAGCCGCTGATCATGCTGGCTCTCGAGGAGGCTGGCATGAACGGGCTGCGGCAGTGCACGGGCGTTGGTGAGGTGCACGAGCGGGCCATCGGCGGCGCCGTTCCATTCGTTGGCCGGTGCCGGCGCTCGTCCGTCGGGCACGAGAACTGCGATGACCGACTTGCCGTCAGCCGTCCACGCGACATCGGTGCTGAGTGTCGCCAGCAGGGCGACTTTCGTCACTGCCGAGGACTTCCCGGAGGCCACGTCCGCCACGTACACGTAGCTCGCGTCGTCAAAATTGGCGATGAACGCCACCTGCGTGCCGAGCGGCGACCACGCGGGGGAAGAGATGCTCGCCCCCGCTGGGGTGACAATGGTCCGCGCCGTGCCGGTCTTCGGGTCGACCAGTTCCAGTCCCTTCCGATTGCTCGTGGTCAATGCGCGGGCGCGGTTGGCCTTCGTGTCGACCTGGAGTCCGCCCAGGTACACGTGCGGCTTGCCGTAGAGCACGATGTCGCCGCGCGCGTCGCCGGTGGCCCGAAGAAACCAGGCGCGCGTCGGGCTCTGCAACGGGAACGAGATATCCACTCGAGGTGACGTGATGATGCTGGTGACATTCGCCGGCGGCTTGACCCACGCTTCGGTTTTGAGAATGGACTGCGGATCCCAGCTTCCGGTGGCGGCGGCGCTGGAGGAGTTCTGCGCAGTCGCCGTCGACGCGGAGAGCGCGGCCGCGGCAACGAGGAGGGGCCAGCGCCAGGAACGGAGCGGAGTGGTCATGCGGGGCTCGGGAGGGGGATGGGGCAGACGCCGAAATCAGAGCAGGTTGGCGGTCAACAAAAGAATACGCGCCAGCGCTCCTGCCCGCTGTCCGCATCGAGAACACGCTGGCGTCCCGGCCTTTCTGACCTTTCCTTTCGGTCATGCCTACTGCCATGCCTACTGCCATGCGTACTGCCATGCGTACTGCCAATCCTACCGCCAAGCGCGGTCTGTCAATCGCGCTCAGCGTCCTCGCCGCAGCAACCGTCGCTTCCTGTGCCGGTCGATCGCTGCCTGCGCCTGCAACGGCGGTCGCCTCGGGTTCCGCTTCCGCTGCGCTCCTCCCGTGGTCACAGCAGATCGCGGTGCGTGAAGCCTGGTTGACGAAGCGACACGCGGCGTTGCTCCCGATGATGCGCCGGCACGGCGTCGGGATGTGGATTGTGGTCAACGAAGAGTTTCACGACGACCCGCTAGCGCAGTACATCGCGCCGCCGCGCCCGTATACCGGCAACCGGGATTTCTTCGTGTTCATCGACGGCGGCGAGAAGGGATTGAAGAAGTACGCGATCACGGCATACACCGAAGAAAACGTCGCGCGGTTCTTTGACGCCCCAACGGATGAGCCACGCCCTCCCGCGCCCACGTTCAAGGCGCTGTATGAGCAGTGGCAGCCTCGCACGATCGGACTGGGCATCGGCGGCCGCCGCGGACAGACGCGCTCCCTCGGCTACGACGCGCATCGTTTTCTCTCCGAGGCACTCGGGGCCGAGGCCGTGGCGAAGTTCATGAGTGCCACCGACCTGATCGAGGAGTACCTCGACACCCGACTGCCCGACGAGATGCCGCACTACACCACCGCCGTCGCCATCACGGAAGGCATCGTCAAGCGTGCGCTGTCGGCTGAATTCATCACGCCGGGCAAGACCACGGTGGGCGACGTGCGAAACGCGCTGTACGACATGTTGGGGCAGGCGGGCGTACGCACCTGGTTTCAGCCGGACCTGCGGGTGCAGCGCGCCGTCGGGGAGGTCGCAACATCGCGCGGATTTCTTGCGGTGGCTCCGGAACGCATCGTGATCGAGCCGGGAGATCTGGTGCACGTCGACTTCGGCATCACGTATATGGGCTTCGACACGGACTGGCAGAAGATGGCCTACGTACTCAAGCCGGGAGAAACGGACGCTCCGCCCGGCCTGAAAGCCGCGCTGCGCAACACCAATGCGCTGCAGGATGCGCTCATGCTGCGCGCGGCACGCCCGGGTCGCACGGGTGGCGCGGTCTTCAACGCCACGATGGCTGAAATGAAGACGCTCGGTATCGAGGCCATGGTCTACTCGCACCCGATCGGGGCGCAAGGACACGGCCTCGGCGCCTCCGTCGACTTCCGAAGCGCGCTTCGCAGCGACACGCTCACGCAAAATGCTCGACTGCGCCTCGGTTCGTATATCTCCATCGAGCTGAACACGGCCACACCAGTACCCGACTGGGGCGGCAAGAAAGTGTTCGTCATGATGGAGGACGACGCGCACCTGACTGAGCAGGGGTTTCGGTTCTTCCGACCCAGACAGGAAGCGTTTTACCTCATCCGAGGTCGCTGATCGGTCACCGGCCAGTGATGCCGCGCACGATGCTCGTCAGGCTGCTGCCGCGCGCGAGTACGCTCACTCGGTCCTGCACGCGCGGGTACACGGTGCCAGCTTCGCCGCGGAAACGGGCGAAGAGTGCTTTCATGTCCGCGGTGGAGAGGGAACGGTCCTGGGCGTAGTACCGCTGCGCGGCGTGCCCAAGCGCATAGGTACTGGCAAAGGTGACTGCGCCGCCCGCTGCGGTGCCCGTCGCCCCGCCCAGGAGCCCACCCAACAACCCCCCCGCGATGCCACCAAACGCCTTGCGGACGATGCTCTCCATCACCTGCGCCGCCGCGCCCAGTCCGAACGTGGCGACGAGATCTTTGACCTGATTGGCATCCATCTGTTGCCCGTATTGCGAGCCAATGTGACGCACCAATCGCATCTGCAGGGGTAAGATGGCAAGGTTCGCCAGTCGGTCGGGTAGCAGCTCCAACGCGGCGGTCAGCATGGCTTGGTCGAGGATGTAGCTGTCAAGTTCGGGCGCGGAGAGCGGAACGCTGGATGCCGAGGAAGCAGTGGTAGGCACTGGTGCGTGCGCGGACAGCGTCTGAACAGCCACCCTGGCCGCCGCGTCGGACGCCGACGTGTCGGACACCGACGCGTCGACGCCGAGTGCTGTGGCGAGAGCGCGTAGGAAGTCGTCCTCTGCAGGCGTGGTCGGCGCGCCGACATTGCACACGGCGAGGGCAACATCGTACGCCGTGTGCCGCGCTGTGCTGCCGCTCAGTTGGCCGGTCAGCTCCGAGAGCGGCGGCAGCGTGCCCGCCGCGTGCCGACCGGTCATCTCCTGCAACGCAGTGTCGGCAGTGGGAAGCCCGAGTCGCCGCGCGGCGTCGCCAATGGCGGCGAGTTCCATCGGATCCTGGTGGCCGTCCGCCATCGACGCCAAGGCGGCGATCGTCACGATAGTCTCGGCATCCTGATGCGTCATTCGGAAATCCTCGGCAGCTCGGGGAAGCGTTCTCGGTTACTATCTTTGTCACGCCATGTTGAATCGTCGCCAGTTTCTCTACTCTGCCGCAAGCGCTGCCGCTGCCCTTTCCGTGACCGGTTGGTACACCCGATTCTGGGAACCGTACTGGGTCGACTTCGTACATCGCTCCATGCCGGTGCGTGGGCTGCCCACTGCGCTCGAGAACACGACGCTGGTGCAGCTGTCTGATCTGCACGTGGGCAAGGTGGTGCCCGATGATTTCATTCTCGAGATCTTCGCGAAGGTGCGGGCGTTGAAGCCGGACATCGTGGTCTATACCGGCGACTACATCACGCACTATCCGCGTGGTGGCATGTTTGCTCAGGTGGAGCGCGTGTATGGCGATCTTCCGCGAGGCGTACTGGGCACGGTGGGGACGCTCGGCAACCACGACTTCGGGCATCTGTGGTCGGAGGTGGACATCGCTCGCCGCCTGAGTGAGCTGCTGCGGAGCGCTGGTCTGCGGATCCTGCAGAATGAGACCGCCGAGATTGGCGGTTTGCAGATCGTCGGCATGGGCGAACTGTGGGCGCATCAGTTCGCCCCCGAGCGTGCGTTCGCACGCGCGGACCCGGCCGCTCCGACGGTGGTGCTCTCGCACAATCCCGATACCGTGGACCTGCCGGGCTGGGGTGCGTTCGACGGCTGGATCCTTTCCGGGCACACCCATGGTGGCCAGTGCAAGGCCCCGTTTCTGCCACCGCCGATCTTGCCCGTGCGGAACCTGCGCTACTCGGCGGGCGAGTTCGCCCTGAACGGTGGACGACGCATGTACATCAACCGGGGCATTGGGCATTCCTTACCCGTGCGTTTCAACGCGCGTCCAGAGGTGACGGTGTTTTCGCTGACCGCCGCTGCGTAAATAGCGCCCGACCGGCGCGCTCACGCGCGCTGTCGGGTATCAGCGGTGAGGACCGCGGTGCATTGACGGACGCTGCGGGCGGGTCGACTATAGCGGTACGCTGACGCGCCCGAGGGCAGGTCACGGAACATCGCGGCATCGACCCGCACCTCCCATGAGTACTCTGCCAGCGGATTGCAGGCGCGCGTCGAGACGTCCCCGCACCGACACGTGTGTCATGAGGCCGACGCGTTCACGTGGCGCTTTTTCCTGGCTGGGCGCGATCGCGACGGTCGCGACGGCGGTGACAATCACCTCGTGCGATTCGCCCGCTGCTCCGGTTCGTACCTTCTCGGTCACCGTCGCGCCGGCGGCGCCGTCGGTGATCGTAGGTGGTACCCTGCAGCTCGCGGCCACGCCGCGGGATCCCGCGGGAATCGCGCTCTCCGGTCGCTCGATGCTCTGGCGGTCCAGCAGTCCGGGCACGGCTTCGGTGAGCAGTTCCGGCCTCGTGACCGCCGTTTCCATCGGCTCGGCCACCGTGACTGCGAGTACCGACGGCCAGGTTGGCACGGCAGTCATTACCGTGCTGCCGATTCCCGTGGCGAGTATTCTCATTGCGCCTGGTTCGGCCACGCTCATTGCCGGCGCCACCCGGCAGTTCACCGGTAGTCCGCGAGATGCCGCCGGGAACGCGCTCGCCGGTCGCCAGCTGCAGTGGAGCGTCAGCGGTCCGGAAACCGCGAGCATTGATGCCGCCGGGCTCCTGACCGCCATCGCACCCGGGTCCGTCAACGTCATCGCCACCAGCGAGGGGCAGACGGCCACCGCGTCCGTGCTGGTGATCCCCGTCCCGGTGGCGAGCGTGGCGGTGTCTCCCTCGGCAGCAAGCGTGCCTGCGGGCACAACGCGTACGCTCACGGCAACCGCGCGGGACGCCGCAGGGAATGTGCTCCCTGGTCGCTTCTTCACGTGGACAACCAGCGCGCCCACGCTGGCCGCGGTCGACGCGGTGGGCGGAGTCACCGCGATCGCACTTGGCACCGTGGTGATTTCAGCGACCAGCGAGGGGCAGACCGGATCTGCCACCCTCGTGGTCACGCCAGGGTCCGGCGGCCCGACGGTCACGGCGATTGCACCCGTCTCCTTGCAGCCCGGCACCACGGTGGTCATTAACGGCGTCGGATTCAGCAGCTTCACCGCCGCCAACACAGTCACGATTGGCGGAGTTGCCGCACCTGTGCTCAGTGCGACGGAAACGCAGCTCATGGTCTCGATGCCATGTGTGGAGAGTGGCAACGCCACAGTTCGCGTCACGAGCAACGGCGTTATGGGCAATGCGCTCACGCGCGTTGTGGTCGTGCCCCAGCGGAACATCGGCGTTGGGCAGGCGCTGGTGCTGGCGGGCGGTGCCGCTTCGGTCTGCAATGAGCTGCTCACAACCGCGGGCCCGGCTCGGTACCTGGTGGCGGTGTTCAGTGCCTCGACGTCTCCGAACTCGCTCGTTGATTTCGAGATCGTGGGCAACACTCCGCCGGCGGGCACGGTCGCGGTGCGCATCAGCGCCGCAGCGCCGCGCCAAGCGAGCCTACGCGCGCTTGAGGTTGTTGCAGACGACCACGGCGCCCAAGACGCCGTACACTTCGCGTTTCTGGAACGCGATCGTCGGCAGTACGAGCAGTTGCGTGTGCAGGCCGCCCAGCAGCGCTCGCCGGTGCCACGTCCTGCCGCCCGCGCGGCGGATCTGCCGTCGATCCACGACATGCGCAGCCTGTACTTCACGTTCAACGGTGGATGCAGTGACACCACGCGTGTCATGCGCGGCAAGGCCATCTACGTGGGCTCGCTCTCCATCATCTGGGAAGATTCCGCGAACACGTTGCAGTCGTCGGCCAACAGCGTCCTGGCCGAGAACTATGAGCGCATCGGGCGTATCTTCGATCAGGATCAATACGCGTCCGTGCGGAACAACTTCGGCGATCCGCTTTTGCGCGACGCGGTGACCGACAACGATGGCCGCGTACACATGATCTTCTCGCAGCGACTGAACGGTTCCGGTGCCGCGGCCTACGTGACGTCGTGTGACCAGTACCCCACGACCGTCTCGCGCGGCAGCAACTACGGGCAGTTCTTCTATGGCTTTGTGCCCACCACGCTCACGCTCAATCTCAACAGCTCCGCCTCGCCCGACGGCTGGTTTTACTTCATGGCCCGCACCGTGGTGCACGAGGTCAAACACATTGCGTCGATTTCTGCCCGAGTAGCCAACAACGTGGCGCAATTTGAGCAGTCGTGGCTGGAGGAGGGGACGGCGCGCCACGCCGAGGAACTGTGGGTGCGCGAGTCGTTGCATCGCGTCCCGTGGAAAGGAAACACGGGCTTTGGCACGGCGGCAGACAACGGCGTGTTCTGCGACTTCAGCCCCGCCGACGCCACGTGCAACGCAGCCGATCCGTTTCGTCGACCCAGCTATGGGATGCGACGGCAGTTCAACGAAATTCGCGAAAAGCTGCTGGAGCCCTGGAACTGGTCACCATACGGTGACGCGACGGGGCAGAGTTCGAGCACGTTTTACCAGACCGCGTGGTCGTTGGTGCGTTACACGATTGATCGCTACGCCAGTTCCGATGCGGCGTTCTTCCGCGCGCTCGTAAATGCGAGCACCAACGGTGTCACAAATCTTTCGGCAACCGCCGGTGTGCCGATGGATCAATTGATCGGAGGGTGGGGGCTGGCGCTGTTCGCCGACGACTATCCGGGGCTCATGTCTCCGAGCGCGGATCTGCAATTCGCGACGTGGAACTTGCGCAGTATCTACGCTGGACTCAACAGCGTGTCGGCATGGAGTACTCGGTGGCCGAATGCGTTCCCGATTCAACCCACCGCACTTGCATACGGCAGCTTCGTGTCGCGCGTGAGCGGACTCCGCGGCGGCGCGCACGCGTACTTCGAAGTCACCGGTTCAACGGCTGGCTCCCAGCTCGTTGGCCTGCGATCCGTCTCCGCATCGGCGCCGTCGGCCAATTTGCGCGTGGCGATCGCGCGCCTGCAGTAGGATGCGTGGGTTCGCGGCGGTGTGCACGGCGTGTCGGAACGGCAGACGGTGGCATGGTCCATCGCGCGAGCTGTGCTCGATCGTCATCGCGTTGCTCGTGACCAGTGCCGCGTGCGGCAATCGTGCCGTCGTCGCCAAGGGCTCGACGGTCGCCGATTCGGTGGCTGCACCAACGCAGCCGGCGTCGGACAGTGTTCGAGGTCTGCTCACGCTGGTGGGTAACGAGCCGGGCGCGGTCCTGTTGCTGTCACCGACGTCGCGCGAGCTCGCCGCGGTGGCGCTTGTGGGCTCGCAAGTGTCGCTGCTTCGAAACGTGACGGGCCTGGAGATTGTCGTCTATGGCCGGGTCACCGGTCGGCGCGATCCGACCGCGATGCCCCGCGGTGGCGCGGAGTTCGACGTGCGATCGTTCGTGGTTCGCGTTGCGGACGGTGCGCCCGCCACCGACGGCGTCGTTCTCGCCGCGAAGGACGCGTTCGCGTTGCGCTTGGCGGATGGCCGAGTGGTAGCGGCTCCCTGGCTCCCCGTCGCGTTGCGCCGTCTGGTCGGCGCTCGTATATGGGTCACGGGCGGGCTCGATGCGGTTCCGCAGGCGTACGGAATTATTCGCCAACCTCTGTGAGACACCCGCAGTAGACGCGGTGTGTGCGTCACTCCCGTCCCGTCTGTATCGAAACGAGCTGAAAGGTGCATCATTGATGCCACACTTATAGATTCTCCGCCTCAGAGCAATGCAATATGTTGCGGTGGCGCAACAGCAGGCGCATCACCTCCAGCGCCCCTCCCGTGGCCCTCACCGTCCGCCCGAGACGACGTGCTGATTCGCGAGAAGGTTGGGGGGTGATGTCGACTTGTGATGCGTGGCGCGGAACTTGATCTGCAGAGTGCAGTCCGGAACGAACGACAACGTAACAGACTTGGCCATCATCAATATCTGCATGCTCCGATCGCTGGCTTCAACGTCCCGTTTTGACTCTGCGCATGCAGCCCACCTGTCACCGCGATGGCTGGTGCGTCGCGCTCGCATCCGGGCATACGGGATCGTGACATGAGCGACTCCGTCGGGATGTCTCCCCCCGTATCTGCGGCCAAGTCGCTCGCGATCGGTTCGCTTGCCCTCGTGGCTGCATCGGCGCTGGCCGCCGTTTTTGGTCGATTGTCCGGTTCGTCGACGGCCTCACCGGAGAAGACCGCGGCCCTGATCGCCGTCGTGTTGGTGATAGCGGCGGCCGTCATCGGCCTGTCCTACGTCGTGTTTCGACGTCGATCGCTCTCGGCCAGTGAATTGGGCGTGGTGGTGTTGGGGCTGGCAATCGGTGGACTTGCGGCGGTGGACCTGTACTACGTGATCGCGCAGGTCACGTTTCCGGCGGACATCCTGATCTGGTCGGAGAGCGATTTCGTCAACGACATCATCAAGCTCCGCGTGGGCTATCCGTTCTATTCCGCGCAGGTCAACAACGATTCGTTCGCCTACATGCCCGGTGCACAGGTGTTGACGTTCTTGCTCGCATCGGCGGTTGGGCAGTCGGATTCCCTCACCGCGTATCGCGCAGTGCAAGTGGGTTTCACGCTGGGCGCGTCCGCGTTCGGCGTGCTCAGCATTCGACGCCTTCTGCAGGCCGCGCACGTTACGCTCTCGGCGCGGGAGACGATGGTGTGGAGCGCGGTGTGGTTTCCGGCGCTGTTCTTGATGGCGACCAACAACATTACCAACGCCAATTCAGCGCTCCTGCACAATGACGCGCTGAATCAGCTGATCAATTTGTTCGCGTTCTGGCTGGTCGTGGAATTCGCCGTCACGCGGAATACCACGGCACTGGTCGTGCTGGCACTGCTGCCGGCGATGGGGTTTCTGGTCAAGCAGACATCGGCGATCTGGATGGCGCTTGGCGGTGGATTCCTGCTGCTGTTCGATCGTGAACCGTCGTGGCGCCGAGCGATTGCCTTTGTTGTTCCGGCCACGGTGCTGATCGTGGCCGCATTTGGCTTGGGTTTTGCTTTGTGGGGGCAGGATTTCATTTATTGGGTCTTTGAGGTGTTGGGTAAACACACCGTGTCGCCCGTGCGCAGTGTGCAGCATGCGTTGGACGGCGGTGCATACTTCGCCGCCGGTATGGCGGGCGGCCTGATGCTGATGCGTGGTGGCGCCTTTCGCACGCTCATCGGACCGTGGTTGGTGTGGCTTGGCGTACTCGTCGTGGAGACGTACACCAGCGGAATCGCGTGGATGCTCAATCACATGGGGCCCGGGTGCTTGCTGGCGGGCGTGTGGCTGTTGGCGGGCGCAACCAGGTTGTGGCATGAGCGCCTGCCATTCGACGAACGTGGCGGACCGCTCGGTGTGGCCGTCCCGCGATGGGTCTCGGTCGCGAGCGCGGTGGCGGTTGGGTTTTTCTGCTTGCCGGCGCTCGGCGTGGTCAAGCTTCCCACGGTGCCAATTCCGGCGGATACGCGCCGCTACGTCACCGCCGTTGAACAGGAGTTCAAGGGCCTGCCGGCCGATCAGGTGCTGATTGACGCGGGAAGCTGGATGTACACGCCGTCGCGCGTGGTGCAGAAGGATCGTGCGCCGACCATTGGAGAGCGGGGCTATTCCGGGACGGGCGATTTCTCCGGCATGCTCCAACGCATTCGTGAGCAGCGCTACCGCCGCATTCTCGTGCGCCACTATCACGAGCCGTACTTCTGGTACGAACACGAGTCGTGGGATTCGCCCAGCGGAATTCGAGCCGCGCTTGAAAAGTCGTACCGCGAAGTGCGAGTCATTCCCGGCGTCGAGGGATTCGCCGAGAAAACCCCGTACATGTTCAGTGCGGTGTCGGTGCTCGAGCCGATCGTGACGACGGCGCTCACCGACAGCCCCGCGCGTCCATGACCGCGTCACCTGGAGCATTGGGGTCGGCCGCGCGCGGACCGGCCGTCGACTCCCGGTCCACGGCGCAGGCGCTGCTTGACCTCGGGGTCGTGGAATGCCCCGTCTGCCGTGGCGCGCTTGGCGCTTCCGCTGACGGCGCTCAGTGTCAGTCGTGCGGGACGGTGTATCCCGCGCGCGCGGGCGTGCTGGACCTGCGTCCGCCGACCCGCGAATCGATGCAGGACGACGAGGGCTTTTGGTCAGAGCACTGGAGTGATACGCGGCAGGAGACCGCCGTGCAGCGCTTCTTCAGTTGGTACCGGAAAGCCGTCTTCGCCCGCACCGTTCAGTACTTCGTCGGACGCTATTTTGTTGCCGACGGCGTGTTGGTCGAGGCGGGATCGGGCACAGCGGAGACGTCCATGCGCATCGATACGAACGGTGGGCGTCGACGACTCGTGGCGCTGGATCTGATACCTGCGGTCCTGTCGCGCTGTCATCCCATCATGCAGTTCCGGCTTGCCGGCGACATCTTTCGCCTCCCGTTTGCGGATAACTCGGTCCATGGCATCTGGAACGTGGGCGTGATGGAGCACTTCACCCACGCGCAGATCGACCAGATCCTGCGCGAGTTCCGCCGAGTCCTGCGCGCGGGTGGTCGCATCGTGCTGCTGTGGCCAGGTTCGGACTCGATTCCGCAAAAGATGTTGGAGTTGGTCGCTTTCGTGGTCAACACCATTCGCGGCAAGCGGCAGCAGCCTGACCAATTCCGTTTTCACCCGCCGGAGATTTCCCGATTGCGGTCGGTTCGGCACGGCCGAGAAGTGCTGGCTCGCAATGGCTTCAACACCGTCACGATCGATCCGGGGCTCTACAGCCTGATGGCCTTCAAGACGGTGGTCGGTGAGAAGCCGCTCGCTGTTGATTCGCTCACCCTACCCTGAACTCCGTCTCCAGCCCTATAGCCATGTCGCGATCCCTGCTCATCACCGGCGGCGCCGGTTTCATCGGCATCAATGCGGCCGACCACTATTTGGCGGCGGGAGAGCGTGTCACCCTCCTCGACAACTTCGCACGCGCGGGTACCCGCGAGAATGCGCGTTGGCTCATGGACCGTCACGGCGATCGGGTCCGCATCGTCGAGGGAGACATTCGCGACGCCAATGACACGCTGTCGCGGCTGGCCAACGAGTCCGATGTGATCCTGCATCTCGCCGCGCAGGTGGCCGTGACCACCAGTGTGCGGAATCCTCGCGAGGACTTCGAGATCAACGCGCTGGGAACGTTCAATGTTCTGGAAGCTGCTCGTCAGGCGGCTACCCCGCCGATCGTGCTGTACAGCTCCACGAACAAGGTGTACGGAAAGATGGCTGACGTGATTATCGAAGAGCGAGGTGGTCGCTACGGATACCGGGACCAGGCGACCGGGATTCCGGAAACGCGCCCGCTGGAGTTCTACTCCCCGTACGGCTGTTCCAAGGGCGCGGGTGATCAGTACGTGATGGACTACGCCCGCATCTATGACATGCGAACAGTCGTGCTCCGGCAGTCGTGCATCTACGGGCCGCACCAGTTCGGGATCGAGGATCAGGGGTGGGTCGCGTGGTTCTCCATTCAGTCCATGCGGGAGCGACCCGTTGTCATCTACGGCGATGGCAAGCAGGTCCGCGATGTGCTGTTCGTGGGCGACTTGATCGCGGCGTTTGACCTCGCGATTACGAACATCGACCGCACCAGCGGTCAGGCCTACAACATTGGTGGTGGTCCGGCCAACACCATGTCGCTGCTCGAATTGCTGGATCTCCTGGAGGTGCGTGTCGGTCGACGTCCGGACTATTCCTTTGACGAGTGGCGTCCGGGTGACCAGCTGGTCTACGTCAGCGATATCGACAAGGCCAAGGCGGATTTCGGCTGGGCTCCAAAGGTGGGGGTCTCGGAGGGTGTGGGTCGGTTGTTGGAGTGGCTGGGCGAGAATGAGAGCGCCTTTCAGGTGCTCGACGCGCTCGCCGCCGGCTCGGCACGTTGACTCCGAGCCCACTTTCGTCGTCATTTGTGGGTACTGTCGCGGCGTTTGCGCGCCCTGAGCTTCCGCTTTCAAGGAGTTGTGCAGCATGACCAAGGTCAGCGTCATCATCCCGGCACGGAACGAGGAGGAGACACTTCCGCTTGTGCTGCGGGACCTCAACGCCACCCTGGCTCAGATTTCCGGCTACGAGTTCGAGGCGATCGTCGTGGACGATCGTTCGACGGATCGCACGGCGGAGATCGCCCGTTCTTTCGGCGCGACGGTGGTGTCCAACCGTAGCTCGCGGAGTGGAAAGGGGATGGCGCTCCGCGCAGGGTTCGAGGCAGCGACGGGGGATATTCTGGTCATGATGGACGCGGACTATTCGCATCGTGCCGAAGAGATGCCCGTGTTCCTGGAAGCCATGAAGCCAGGCATCGGTCTCGTCATCGGATCTCGAGTGGTTGGTGGCAGTGACGAGTACCACCATGTGCGGGCGCTGGGGAATGTGTTCCTCAGTGCCACGATGGGATTGTGCACTGGGCGCTATCTCTCCGACGCGCTCAACGGGTACAAGATGTTTCGGCGCGATGTGTTCACCGACTTCAAGTACACGTCGGCCAATTTCGAGATCGAGATCGAGTTGATCGCGAATGCGCTGCGCAAGGGCTATCGGGTGTCAGAGGTGTCCAGTCACGAGCGAGCACGCGCCGGCGGCGAGATGAAGAGCCGAGTCATTCGCCATGGATTCCGATTTCTCGGACGCATTTTGTGGGAAGGTATGCGTGGCGTGAAGCCTGCTGCTGTGCCAGCCGACGCGGTGTCCAGCGCGACCGTCACGTCCGGAAAGCCAACCAACTAGGCAAAGGCCACTGGTTGGCCTCTCGTTGTCAATGGGAGGCCGGAACGTGGTCAATGCACGACCGACGCTGGCTTGGGTACGATTGCATCGCGTGGATGCTGCCGTACGAGCAGTCGCGCCGGCGGGTGGTAGGCGACGTGTCCCTTGGTGTCGTATGGGACGTCGGCGGGTGCCTTTCCGGCGGGCCAGTCGTTTTCCTTCCCCGGCGAATCGGGGCGCGGGTGGGCGTTCACAAAGGCGGCCACGTCGAACGCTTCCTGCCGGGTGAGTGACCCTGGCTTCGTGAGCGGCATGTTGTGCCAGATCATGCTGGCGGCCCGCTCTTCCCGAGCCATCGATGCTCCGATCGAGTACGACCTGGCGCCCCAGAGTGCCGGGATGACACCCACGCCGGCGCCATCGGCACCATGGCAGGACACGCAGTCGCGCGCGTACACCGCGGCTCCGTGTTGACTATCGCCGGACAGCGTGTCGTCCATGCTCAGCAGTCCATCGGTGCCGGCGATCGTGGTGCCCACCGGCACGCCCCAGGAAATGAACGCCAGGTAGGCCAGCATGTCCTGCATCTCGCGACTCTCCACCGGCAACACGCGGCCAGACAATGATCGAGTGATGCAGTAGTTCACGCGATCGGCCAACGGGATAACGGCACCCGTGCGTGGCAAGAACTTGGGATAGCGCGCATGCGCGCCGGTGAGCGGCGCCGCGCCCGGTTCCAGTCCGTCCCGCCGGTGGCAGCTGGTGCAGCGCAGGTTCGAGGTCGCGTACGGGGGCAGCGACTCCGGGGTGAAGCGGAGCAGCGCGAGCCCCCGTCGAATCGATACACCGAGCGGACTGTCCGGGATGTCCGCTTCAGTGGGTGGCGTCCACGAGGCTTCGCGGAACCCTGCCTCATGAGCACCGCCCGCGGAGACGCCTGCTGAGTCCGCAGGCGCCCCAGGCCGGTCTGGCGCCGACCGACAGCCCACCACCAACAGGCCGAGAGCGACTCGCGTCCATCGTGTCCAGCGCTGCTGGTCCGTCATTGTCGCATCCTCGAAGTCTCCGCGGACCATGGAACCTGCTGTCTCGACGTTGCCGCGAGACGACGAGCCTGCTGACGCGTCTGGATTCAGACGTCGCAATTCGCGAGTTTATTAACTTGACCTTAACGCGAGGTGGAATTGCAGAACAGGCGAAGAGTAATTTCGTGGCTTCTGGGCGGCTCCACAGGACTGGCCTTGGGCGTGCCGATGCTTGAGGCGCGCGGGGAGACCAGACGTGCCGATCCTTGGCTTGACGACTTGGCCGTACGGAAGCAAAAGGCCTTTCTCGATGTGCCTGCGTTTCATGTCGATGGCACCCCATTCCGGCGAACCAATGCGCTGCTGACCGCACTCAGTGGCAGCCACGGCATCGCGCCGGCGGACATCGGCGTGGCGTTTGGCGCGCACAATGCAGGGCTGGCGTACCTCTTCCCCGCCGAGATCTGGCTGGAGTTCGACGTGCTGTCTCGCGTCGCCGCTACGCTTCGTCCGGACGACGCGATGGCGCTGCGGGCGCTTGGCCCGGCGGGCGCCGCCGCAATCGGCGCAACTGGGGTCAAGGAGCTTCGCGCCAAGGGCGTGCGTGTCCTCGCGTGTCGCAACACCATGGGTCGCTGGGCGCGCGACGCTGCCGCGACGCAAAAGGGGAATCCTGAGGTCATGCTCCAGAAGCTGGTGGCGGGCCTGCACGAGGGTGTCGAGCCCGTGCCCGCCATGATCGCCGCGGCGGTTCTCGCGCAGGCGCGCGGGCTCGGTTACGTGTCGATGCACTAGTCCATGTCCGATCCAGCGGGGACGGCCGGGGGAGACCGGAGTCGTGCGTGGTTGGCAGACGTGTTCGTTGCCGTGTTTGCGGCGGCGCCGGCGGTGTATCTCATCGTGCGCTCGCCGTACATCGAGAGTGAGGAGTTGCTGGTTCGCCCCGTCGCGCGACTGATCGGCTACGGCGGTCTGTGCCTCGGTGTCTGGTGCCTGCTCGTGTTGGCGAGATCGGGTACGTCACGGTCGCCCTCGCGGTCGCCCTCGCTGGCGCGACGTGCGGCTCGCTGGGGCGCGCGCACCGCGGCCGGCGCGGCCGTTGCGGTGTTGGCACTCGCGGCCTGGTCGCGGCTGCAGTTGCGTGCGCGACCGTTCTTCTGGCCACCTCACGTTGAGCGTTCGTTGGCCAATCAACTCGATTCGCTCACGCCGAAACAACGGGTGGAGTGGGCGGCCCGCGTGGCGGTGCATCGCCTGGGATCACCCCCTCGTCTCCCTGCCGGCGCTGATGCTCGCGTCGAGAAGCGTAGCATCGAGAAGCGTAGCGTCGAGTCGCAGACGGGACTGCCGCTCACCGTGCCGGCCTCGTGGTCTTTCCCGAGAGACGTCGAGGTCGCGGTCGATCTACGCGACAATGACACCACGCGCGTGTGGACTCGCATTGCTGGCGGGGTGATGGCTTGCGCGTCGCTTCCGGCGCGCCGCACGAAGCCGCTGTGTGACGTGGGCGATGGGAACGATCCGGCGCTCGCCTACGCGCGGCCTTCACGCGTGGCGGACTCCGTGGTGGAAACGACGCTGGATTCTGTCGGGGAGCCGTGGCCGCAGTATCGGCACGATGCGCTGCGCACCGGGCAGGTCCCGCTGACGGCGCGACGTACGGGTGCTGCGTCAGTGCCGGTGCCGGTGCCGGTGTCGTGGCAGTGGCAGAGCGATGGCGAATATCGCTCATCGACCAGTGTCATCGGCGACCTCGGCGTGATTGGTACGCACGGCTCGGGGAGCATTGCTGCCCTCGACATGGCCAGCGGAGTGCCGCGGTGGACGGCGCGGGCGCCAAACTGGATTCATCAAGGCGCCGTGAGCGACGGCCGGATCGTGGTGTTCGGGTTCGGCGACAACACCTCGTCATTCCGCGGACAGACGCCGTCGGGCGTCACGGCCTACGCGCTGTCGTCGGGTGTGCACCTGTGGACTCGATTCGACGAGTCGTCCGTCATGACCTCTCCGGTCTTTCAGGATGACGCGATCGTGTACGGCTCTGCGGCGGGCGTACTTCGCCGCCGGTCGGCGCGCACCGGCGAGTTGCTGCGCGAGGCCTCGCTCCCGGGTGGTGTGATCATGGGGCCGCCGGCCGCGGTCGGCGATACCGCAGTGTTCACGCTGGACTTTGACACCGTGTGCGCGGTGTCGCTCTCCACACTGGAGCAGCACTGGTGTCGGCGGCTCCCTGGTACACTCATGGCGGGTCATGCCGCGCCGGCTATTGCGCAAGGACTGGTCATTGCCAGTGTGCTCGTGAATCTGGGCGGCATGACCCTTGCCGATTTCTGGCGGGTGCCGTTGGCCAACAAGGCCCGCTTGCTCTGGTCGAATGTCGTGCTGCCAACACACTGGGCAGGCCAGAAGTTCGTGGCGCTCGACCTGCACACGGGGGCGGTGCGGTGGTCGAGTCGTGTGTTCGGCGATCGGTTCACGCCTGAGGGGCATTCGTCAGGGACGGCCGCGATCGACGATTCCGTTGGCGTGATCGTGCTGCCGAATGCGGACAGCACGGTGGCATTCACGGTCCGCGATGGTCGGGTGCGCTGGGCTGCGGGCGCGCACCGAGCCCGTGGCCCGGCGACGATCGTTCGCGGGCATGCGATTGTCTCGGGCCGTGACGGGATTACCGTCGTCCGGGCGATCGCCACCGGGGCAGTCACGTGCACCATGACCCGACGTATTGGCTACGATCGTGCTGGCCCTTCGGTCGGAAACGGGTTGCTGCTCTTCGCGAATCTCTCCGGCGAGATCGAAGCGTTGCCCGTTGAGGCATTACTTGGTTGCGATGCGGCGATCCTGCGCAATGTGCGCCCGGTGGCGACGGCGGCGGCGCACGAGGCACACTAGCACCGCCGGTACGTCTCGTCGGTGCTACCTGAAATTGTGCCCCGGCGCATGCGCTTCGCCGGCGCCGAGGGTGAGCGTGCGGAACTGTTTGGCGCGCACATTGACGACCAGTCCTTCGACTTGCAGTACGCCACGAATCAGCAAGAGTGGTGAACGGGAAATGGTCATGGCGTGTGCGTCGAATCGGTCTGGGGTGACGATGATATTGATCATCCCCGTTTCGTCTTCCAGCGTGAGAAACGCAAAGCCCTTGGCTGTGCCCGGCCGTTGGCGGCAGATGACCAATCCCGCCACGGCCACTTTCTGCCCATCGCGCCCCTGTTTGAGCAGGTCGCGCGCCGAGAGGACGCCGTTCGGCGCGAGGAGTGCGCGCAGGTGCGAGACCGGATGGCCGGCCAGCGAGAGTCCGGTCATCCGGTAGTCCGCTTCCGTCAGTTCCACTGGAGCAAGAGCGGGGAGGTGCGCTGGCACTGGCTGTGCACGCATTGGCGCCAGCGGCAATTGCGGCCCGCGCGTTGCAGCGAGCACTTCCCACAGCGCAACGCGCCGCCGGCGTTCGGCGGGTTCATGCGCGAACATCGTGTCAAATGCTCCCGCTTCCGCCAGGCGTCGCCACGTCGCCCGATCGAGATCCACGCGCGCGACCGCATCCTCCACACTGGCAAACGGTCCCGTGGTCAGCGCCTGTTCGAGCGCCCGGCGCGCCTTTGCGCCAAGGCTGCGCACGAGTCGTACGCCCAGCCGAACGGCCACGCGATCTTTTCCGACCATCTGCGACGACAGGCCTCGCGCGCCCCATTGCACAGTGCCGTCGTTGGGTACCAGCACTCGGCCATCGGCCAGCTCAAGGACGTGATCCCACGAGGACCGGGTGAGATCGATGGGACGGACTTCCACGCCATGTCGTTTGGCGTCCTCCACCAGCGTGCCTGGCGAGTAGAACCCCATGGGTTGCGCGTTGAGAATCGCGGCCGTGTACTCCGGGGCGTAGTAGTGCCGCAGGTACGCGGTGGCATAGACGATCAGCGCGAAGCTGGCGGCATGGCTTTCCGGAAAGCCGTAGTCCGCAAACGCGTTGATCTGGTTGTAGATCCGGTGCGCGATCTGTTCCTCGATCCCGTTCCGCTTCATTCCCTCGATCAACTCTTCGCAGATCGCGGCCATGCGTTCATGCGACCGCTTGTGGCCCATCGCGCGACGCAGCATGTCCGCCTGTCCTGGCGTGAATCCCGCCGCCGCAATAGCCACTTGCATCCCCTGCTCCTGAAAGAGGGGAATACCCATGGTGCGCTTGAGCACGGGTTCGAGCGACGGATGGGGATACGTGATTGGCTCGAGACCGGCGCGACGCCGCAGATACGGGTGGACCATTTCGCCCTGAATGGGCCCGGGCCGAATGAGCGCGACCTCCACCACGAGATCGTAGAAGCACCGTGGCTTGAGGCGCGGCAGTGTGTTCATCTGCGCGCGGCTTTCGATCTGGAACAGTCCGACGGTATCGGCGGCACACATCACGTCGTACACCGCCTGATCGCTCATGTCGAGCTGCCCGAGGTCGATGTTTACGCCACGCGTGTGCCGGAGGTACAGCAGGCAATCCTGCACCACCGTGAGCATGCCGAGGCCGAGCAGGTCGATCTTCACGAGCCCGATCGGATCGAGATCGTCCTTCTCCCACTGAATGACCGTGCGCCCGGGCATTGAGGCGGGTTCGATCGGGACGACCGAACCCAAGGGTTGTTCGGTGAGCACAAATCCGCCGACGTGAATGGACCGATGGCGTGGCAGCTGATGCAACCCATCCACCACATCGGCCAGTACGTGAACGCGTGGGTCGCTCGCATCGAGACCCGCGCGGCGCAACATCGTGTCGCCGTCGGTCTGGTTGCTCGGCGCGCGTGATCGCGTGGCTGTGGTGGGATTGCGGCGCTCTTCGTGCGACGACACGTCGTCATGCGCGGTGTCCACGGTCGGTCGATCGCCGCCTTTGGCGGGGCCGCCTTTGGCCGGGCCGCCTTTGGCGAGTGGACCAAGATGGTGCGCCGCATCGGCGGCGATCTTGGCCACCGCGCGTTCATCCAGACGTTCGGCCCAGGTGGCGTCTCGCTCGTTGAGTGATTGTCCAGGCCGTCGCTGGGCCGTGGCCAGCGTCGTCGCCTTTCCGCGCGACCCTTCTGGTGGTCGCACACTCGAGCGCTCGTCCAGCGGCGCCCCGACGATCGCGCTGGCAGGCTTGGGCATTGCCGTACTCGCCGCGACTTTTCGCGCCTCGGCGCGCACCACCCGTGCCTTGGTCGTCGCTTCGGTTCCCCCCACCATCATCTGTCCAAGTTGCTCGGCTTGTGGTGTGGCATCCACGCGCAGCGCAGCGGCGGTGGCCTTGGCGCTGAACCGATCACTCAGTGCGCTCAGCATGTCGCCTTGCTCCACCGAGAATCCCAGCACGCGCGCCGCATCCCGCACGGCACTCCGGCCACGCCACGTGATCTGCTCGCACACCATGGCGGCGTGTTCGCGTCCGTAGCGATCGTACACGTACTGGAGCACGCGTTCACGATCGCGGTGGGCAAAGTCGATATCGATGTCCGGTGCTTCCGTGCGTTCTTCGCTCAGGAACCGCTCGAACAACAGCTCCATGCGGATCGGATCGACGGCGGTGATGCCCAGGCAGTAGCACACCGCGGAGTTGGCGGCCGAACCGCGTCCCTGACAGAGAATCCCCTCGCGTCGCGAGAAGCGCACAATGTCCCAGACAATGAGAAAAAATCCCGCGAGCTTGAGTTTCGCGATCATCGCCAGTTCGTGGGCCAGCTGCGTATCGTGCCTGGGCGTACGGCCGCGTCCCCACCGCTCGTGGGCCCCCTGTTCCACGAGACGTGCGAGGTACTCGTCGGCGCTGATGCCCGGTGGCAATGGGAACGCGGGTAACGTTGGCTTGAGCTGCTGCAAGCGAAACGCACAGCGCTCGGCGACATCGCGCGTGGCGTGCACGCCTTCTTCGGCGCCCCGCCACCGCTTGAGGACCAAGGACGGCGCCTTGAGTGCCCACTCGGCGTTGGGGCGGAGTCGCGTGCCCATCTCATCGAGCGAACGCTCGTAGCGGAGGGAGCGCAGGACATCGTGGACCATGCGCCCACTCGGCGTGGCGTAGTGCACGTCGTTGGTGACCACCCAGGGGACACCGAGCTTGACCGAGAGTGGGCGCAGCTTGCGTACCAGCGCACGCTCTTCCGGGAGGCGATGATCCCAACACTCCACGGCGAGCCGCTCACCGAAGACGTCGCGCATTGCGCATGCGGCGGTGTGGGCATCGTCGTCACGCCCTTCGGCCAGGAGCTGCGGAATCCAGCCGCGCGGGCAGCCGGTGAGTGCGGTGACGCCACGGGCGTGCGACGTGACGAGTGACCACGGGACAGACGGCGCGCCGCGTGGCATGTCCATTCGCGCGCGGGTGATCAATGACGAGATGTTGCCGTAGCCTTCACGCGTCTCCGCCAGCAGCACCAGATGGGTTGGACGTGCATCCTTTGCATTTTGGCGGTCTGGAACGAGGACGGTGAGCTCCGCGCCCAGAATCCCACTGATGCCCACGGCTTCGCACGCCGTGCCAAACCGCACGATGCCGCCGAGTTCGTCGTGGTCGGTCAGCGCGAGTGCCGGGTAGCCCAGTTCGGCCGCGCGCGCGACCAACGTCTCGGGAAGCGACGCCCCATCAAGCAACGAGAGGGCCGAGTGACAGTGCAATTCGACGTAGGGACCATCGATATTGGTTGGAGTCGTCATGGCCTTCCCGACTCTCCGGTGCTGCGATGCCCAATCCGATTCGCCCGCAATTGCAGCACCAACACGCGGTCACTGAGGTGCTGGAAGCCGCTGATGGCATGGCACCGGACGAGCTCGATCGATTGCCGTACGGCATGATCCAGCTGGATCGCACCGGGCGTATCCTGAACTACAACGCTGTCGAATCCAAGCTCGCCTCGCTGCGCAAGGAAGATGCGATCGGGAAGCTGTTTTTCACTGAGATTGCCCCCTGCACGAAAGTCCAGGAGTTTTACGGGCGCTTCAAGGAAGGCGTGATTCATGAGTCGCTGGATACGTCGTTCCGTTTTCATTTCGCGTTCAAACAGAACCCGCGGGACGTGACTGTTCGGCTGTTGTATTCCAAGCGGACCCGCACGGTGTGGGTGTTGATCTCGGATGAGCAGGGGCAGCCGTTGGCATCAGAGTGATACCGAATATAACCCGAAACTCAAAGGGTCGCGCCATGTCGCATGCTTTCCGCCGGCCAAACACTGTCGCGCTACTGTCGTTGTTCGTCGCGGTATTTCTCGCTGCGTCCTGCGGTGGCGATTCCCGCCCGGCTGCATCGGCCACTGGTACCGCTGCCGCGGGCACGCGCAGGGATAGCGCCAATCCGCTGCTTACAGGGCCGGCGGTGACAGCGGTGCGGAGTCCCGAGGTCTTTCGCGCGACAATGACGACGAGTCGCGGCGTGTTCGTCATCGAGGTGCAGCGTGCGCTTTCGCCGCGGGGCGCGGATCGATTCTACGAGATGGTGACCAGCGGCTACTTCTCCGGCGTGCGCTTCTTCCGTGTGGTTCCGGGATTCGTAGCGCAGTTTGGCATGCATGGCGAGCCCGATGTAAACGCGGCGTGGCAGGATCGCAGCATCGTCGACGAACCGCGTCGCATCAGCAACGCGCGTGGCACCATTGTCTTCGCCACCACACCGGATCCGAATTCACGCGCGAATCAGCTGTTTCTCAACTTGGTGAACAATGCGGCGAAGCTGGACGGGCGCGGGTTCGCGCCGTTCGGTCGCGTGGTGGAGGGACTGGAGGTCGTGGACCAGTTGAACAGCGAGTATGGTGAGACGGTGAACCAGAACCGTCTGGCGTCGAAGGGCAATGCGTATCTGCGGTCGTGGTTTCCCGCGCTCGATTCGATCGTGTCCGCGGTGGTGGTTGCGCCGGCGGATTCCGGGCGCATTCCGCAGTAGGTCCTGACAGGTCCTCCTGACGCATAATTCTCTACGCGGGAGAGCCGACGACCAGCCTCCTCAGTCATACCACCCCTGCACGAACCACTGTGGCGCCATCCCGCCCACCGCGTCGCGGTAGAGCAGGAGTTCTCCTTCGCTGGCCACCGTACACCGCCAGTAGTCGCGTGCAAACGCGTCGGCGCGCCACCAGTCGCCGCTCAAGCGTTCGGGGCCATCAACCACGCTGAAGCTCAGTCGGCGTCCACGCCACCAGCACGCATCCGGGACGCCCGATGCTTCCTCTACCTCCACCGATTCGGGCGCGTCGAATAATCGCAGCACTCCGGCAAGTGACGAGGTCGGACGCGCTGCCCCCGTACTTCGCGCGTCACCAGCCTTTGCTGTGCTTGCCGTGACTGCATCAACCTTCGTTGCACCAAGCGTCATCGCATCCGCGCGCGCCCAACGTCCGGCCTCTTCCGGTCGATGGGCGTCACCCGTCACGGGATGCACCACGATATCCCCCCGGTTCTCCGGGTCCAGCACCGCACGCAACCGCGCAAACACTGCGTCCGCGTTCATGGCCGCATCGCGCCACGAGGGCACGAGCAGGTCGCCCTGATCGGCCGCGAGTGGTGCTGTAGCCGGAATGCTGAGCGTCACCCCGATGACCGGCGCGGGAATCACCCACTGCTCAAGCAGCGCTCGGCATTGATCGAACAATGGCTCCAGTCGCGCCATCGGACGCGCCGGGCGGATCTCGCGCGTAATGGTGCGATAGGGAACCGACAGCAGGTGCACGTGGTCGGTGGCGGAGAGCGTCGGTGCTGGAGCCAACTCGGCGTGCTCCTGGTGTTCGCCCTGTTCCGCCTCCAGCGACCATGACCGACCGGCGTCGAGTACCAACGTGATCGCCACCGATGCCGCCGCACGGCCGTCTTCCACCAGTTCACGCACCAGTCGCTCCAGAAGCGCTCGCGCGACAAACAACACGGGCGCGGCCGCTTCAGCAGGCGCCGGTAATTCCACACTCGCGCTGCGTGCCGCTTCTACGCGCACCAACCCCGGGCGTCGGGCATCCTCGCCGCGCGCCAGTCGCCATGCGGTGAGTCCGTCCTTCCCCCAGCGTCGCTCCACATCGCCCGGCTCGAGGGCGGCCAGCGTGCCCACGGTGCGGAGACCGAGTGCGGTGAGTGCATCCCGCAGCTCCTGTTCCATGGGTACCAGTCCCAACGGGGCGG
Organism: Gemmatimonadaceae bacterium; assembly: GCA_031379145.1. Taxonomy (GTDB): domain Bacteria; phylum Gemmatimonadota; class Gemmatimonadetes; order Gemmatimonadales; family Gemmatimonadaceae; genus Gemmatimonas. The sequence goes on along the minus strand of JANNEV010000051.1, from coordinate 4,891 downwards.
GGGCGAGATAGGTCGCGCACCCACCCGTCGGGATGATCGTTGCACCGTCTGCAAGCGCCCTGGGATCACGTTCGGTGACGTCCTCGGTGACACCTTTGGTGATGCCTTCCGCTACGCGTCCCGACTGTTTCACGTGGTCACTTGCATAGCGACCGGACGAGTGGCTGGCTCTGTTGCGCGTACGGGTCTTTGCTTTGGGAGCCCAGGTCGCCGCTCGTGCGGACACACAGGAATCGGCGATGGCCACCCGGGCATCGGGATGCACGGCCTGCGCAAGCGTCAACAGCGTGCGTGCCAAGGTTTCCTCGCCGCCCAGTCCACCAAACCCCGAGGCGCCCACCCACCACATCCCCGGCGCGCCCGATACGGGGGTCACCTGCGGGCTGGCGACAAGCAGCGCAGTGGTCATGGCAAGGATCGCATCGGTCATCGCGTCATCATCCCACGGTCGTATATCAAGCGTGGCGCAACAGGCGCGTGCCTCTGGAATGCTCATGCCTGCCCGCACGCCGGCGCGTCCGGCCGCCAGCGACACGACGCGCAATCGTTGTCCGTCAGCCAATGCCCGCGGCAGTGCGTCCCAATGCGGCGTTTTGGCCGGCGCGCTCGCCGAGTTTTTCATTGGCCAGCTCGCGTCGTGAGCGGCGTCCATACCCCGACTCGGCGGCTCGACGGCGCCCTTTGACATTGGCCCAGTCGCGCGTCCGGCGATCGGCATCACGGCGATCGGCATCGCGGCGATCGGCATCGCGGCCATCGGCATCACGGCGTGCTGGGCCGCCGTGTGCCGGGTTGCCGGCGTGTCCGGTGGTACTGGTGTGAGAAATGCCAGGGCGAGCTGTGTGGCCGCCCTCGCTGTGGCGGTTGGTGGGATGGCTGGTGGGACGGCCGGCGCTGGCATCGGCACTGCGGACGTTGTCCACGGATGCGCCGAGTCCGCCCCATGTGACTGGCGGGGCGCCGTTGGTGGTGTCGTTGGTGGTGTCGTTGGCGTGGCTGTGCGGCGTCCAGGTATGACGCGTTCCTCGCGCCACCCCGCGCCGATCGGGAACCTCGGGATCCGTACACATGCGACGCGCCACGACGACTGCACTGTTCACCTCGACGGAACGAAAGACTCCACCCTTCTCGACGGTCACCAGAAAACCGGGCGTTGGCCCAGGCACTGCAGCAGATGCGGAAGCCGACGCGGTTGCGGATCGTCGTCGGGACGCCGGAGCCGTCACTAGTGGATTCACCAGTGGCTTCACCAGTGGCGTGACCTGCAAGCGCACTGCCCCGCCCACACGACTGGGCTGCGCGCCGTCCGCGATCACCACCAGCGCGGCATCGCGCTCGCGCGCCAGCTGCGCCAACCGCACGCCGTTCACGCGGGAGAGGAGTGGCGCGCCATCGAGCACCACCAGCGCGAACACTCCGCTTCGCAACAAGAGATCGGCGCACCACGCGCCTCGTTTGGCATCACGCGGGCGGATCATCACCAGTCGCGAGCCCAAGGCGGCCCAGGGTTCGGGGGCGAGCGTTCGCCTCGCATCCACCCACGCCACCCAACTCCCGCCGGCCAGGACACGCCGCACCACCTCCCGCAGGAGCGCGGTTTTTCCTGCGCCACGCATGCCCACCACTTCGGTGATGCGTCCGCGTGGAATACCCCCGGCCAACGCCAGGTCCAGCATCGGCACACCGGTTGGCATGGCGAGGCCCGCCGGCCGTTTGCCGAGGACCACCTGCTGCATTTGCGCCCGGACCTGCTCAATCGAGAGGTGCTCCGGGCACGGGCTGCTGCCATCCGCCTCGGGACGGAGGGCCGCGACGGGCGGAAGAGCCTGCTCGGTGGAGGCAGTGGAATGGCGGGCGGCGGCAGGCATGGGAGGTCGTTATGATGGCGTTTACCGAATAAATACCGAAGATAAGGGAAATGGCTAGGGCTTGACGGTGGGATTTGGTGGGATTTGGTGGGATTTGGTGGGATCTGGCGGGCGGGCATCGAACGGAACGGTGACGTCCGATTTACGTGGACGCATTGTCAGCGACCCGGGGACGCCGTAACCTCAAGGCATCATGACGAACGCACTATGACTCCGCTCTCCGACATCGAAATTCAACGGGGACTCGGCGCACTGCCGGGCTGGTCCCGCAAGAGCGATACGCTCCAGAAGAGCTACCATTTTGCAGCGTTCCCTGATGGCATTGCATTCATCAGCAAGGTCGCGGAGGTCGCGGAGCGGCTTGCGCATCATCCGGACATCGACATTCGCTACACGAAGGTGAGCTTCGTGCTCAGTACGCATGATGCTGGCGGCATTACCACGAAAGACTTCGAGCTGGCCAAGGCCATCGAGGGACTCGCCGCCGCGTAGTCCCCCGATGGTGTTGGTTACATCAGCTTGCGCAGGGTGATGCTGCCGTTGACCGTGCTGGCGCGCATGCGGGTGTTGCCGTTGCCCACCGTGCCACGCAGTCGACGTGGGGACATGGTGCCGGACACCGTGATCGGGAAGTCCGTGGAGACACGACCATTCACGGTGGAGAGATCGAGCTGCGCGCCGAAGTTCGCCGGCAGTTCGATGGTGACGGAGCCGTTGACGGTTTCGTACTCCAGATCTTCTGCACTACCCATCGATCCCATGGCGACGCGAATGCTGCCGTTGACCGTGGTAGCGCGCACGGGGCCGCCGGCACTCTTGGCGTCGATGCTGCCATTGACGGTGTTGGCCCGTACTTCCGTCGTGACGCCACTCACCTCGAGCCCGCCGTTGACGGTGGCGAGGTCTACGCGCACGCCGTCGGGTACGCGCACGACAAAGCGCACGGACACATCGTTGCGGTCGTTCCAGCGGCTCTTCCGCTCGGTGTGAATGCCGTTCTCGTCGCAACGGGACTCCGCATTCCATAACGCGCAGACCAGCACGTCATCGCCCCCCGTCTTGCGCTGTTCAATGCGCACATCGTCCGGGTTGCCGCGACGCCAGGATTTCTCGGCACTCACTTCCACCCGGCCGTTGGTGCTGTGCTCGACACGGATGGCGCCGTTGATGTTCTTGACGAGGATACGCTTGCCGTTGGGAATGGTCCCCGACCAGGTGAACGCGTTTTCCTGACGCTGTTCGCGTCGATCGTCGCGATCACGGTCGCGATCCCGATCACGGCTTTGAGCCTGCCCCGGCGCGGAAAGCGTCAGGAGCAGCGCAGTCGCGGTGAGCATGACACGACGGCTTCGCGCGTGCAGCGGGTGACGAGACGGGAGGGACACGGTGTGGGCCATGGAACGCTCCAGAAAGTGAGCGGAAGTGAACGTGGACGTGGACCGACAGGTGGAATGATGCTGGAGTTGCCTACTCCGGTGGGCGTCGCATCCCGCGATCGAACTGCACATCGCCGCTGAATGTGGTGACCGTGAGGCGAGCTGGTCCCCCACCGCCGAACTCGAAGCGCTGCGAACCGCGTTCTCCGCGATTGCGATCGCTCGAAGCATTCGTTGACGTCAACGTCACCGGGCGGTTCGACGAGATCTCCCCGCTGAACGACGAGACATCCATGACACCGCGGGCGGATTCCGGCAGTCGCATGCTCACGTCGCCGGAGTGCGTCGCCAGCTGGACGCGTGCATCGTCCGCGAGATCCGCGTCGAAGAAAATGTCGCCGCTGGTACTCGCCACCTGCACCTGCGTGGCGCGAACGACGGTCAAGGATACCTCGCCGCTGGTCGTGCGCACTTCCGCGTTACCCCGTACGCCGCGCATGACAATGTCGCCGCTGACCGTGGTCACACGAGCGCCGTCGGCGCCCTCGCCGAGTCGCACGTCACCAGAGAGTGTCTCGACGATAACCCGCCCTCCGACGCCACGCAGGCCGATGTTGCCGCTCAGCGTATGGACCTCGACATCGCCACTGATGTCCTCCACTTCGACATCGGCGCTTCCTGCCGAAATGATGAGGCGCACTCCGCGGGGCACCAAGAGCTCCAGGCGCCGATCGCCGGAATCACGGCGATTGGAGTAGTCGCGCGACCGCACGTCCTGAGGCGTGATCGTGACACCGACGCCGGTGGAGCGAAGCGTGTATTGCTGACTCTCGGCGCGGAGTTCCGCCGTGGTGCGCTCGGTGCCCCGCACCATCAAGCGTCCGCTGCGCAGCGTGATATCCACAACGGCATTGCGGGAAATGGCGAAGGACGTGTCCGAGGTCTGCGCGCGGGCGGTCACGGGGAATGCGAGTGCCACCGTGAAGCAGAACTGCCTGCAGCGTCGCGCACGAGTCTGGCCGAACCAAGGTGTACTCATAGCAATGCCACGCGCCGCATCAGCGCGAGTTTGGATTCGATGGCCCGGTCCAGCTGTGTGGACAGCAGTGGGCTGCGAGGATCGCGCCGGAGCGCGCGCCGACTGTCCGCGATGGCCGCGTCGATAATGGACAGGTTGCGACGGATGACTGAGACCGTGGCGGAATCGAGATCGGTAAAGCGCGCATCCACGATCTGGCGCAGCGACGCGATCTCGCGCTCGTACAGCGCGTCAACGTCGGCGGCCGATGTCGAGGTGAGGCGCGCGGGTACGCGGTTGACGCTCGGCGAGGTGCGGAACGTATCGAGGCCACCGATGGCATTGTCGAATGGGACCGTCGGGGCGGACGCGAGGGCACTCGCCGCAGTGGGCAGCGGCGCGGATGCCGCTGGCGGCGTACTGGCCAACACGGGAGCCCGCAGTCCGGCTTGCGGCCGCACGCGCGCGAGCCGCCACGTCACGCCGGAGGTCACGGCGACGAGCAGCGTGGCGGCAATGGCAAAGGCGCGCAGGGAGAAGGTACGTCGCGACGCGCTGGCTGCGCCGGGCGGGCGCGCGGTAATTGCCGTCACGGCAATGGGCGTCACGGCAATGGGCGTTACGGCAAT
>JANNEV010000365.1:0-4562 GCA_031379145.1 Gemmatimonadaceae bacterium | reverse complement strand
ATCCTCAGCTCCACGCGAAACGGCCGGACGTTGTGCTGATGGTGGGCGGCAATGCCATGGCGCATCTCTACCTCGATCCCGACGCGAGAGCACGGCGATGGTGGCCGGAGCATACCGCCCGCTGGGAAGAGCTGCATGACGGGTTGCTGGCGCGCGACTCGGTCGATCTGGTTGCCGTCGGTACGTCGGCCAGCAGCGCGCGCGTGTCTCATCAGGTTCGTGGATCCGCAGAGATACGGCGCACCGAGCGCACCGACGGCACGCGCTGGAGCTACGATGCCGCACAAGGCGACCCTTTACTGCTCGGTGGCAGCTTTCGCGATCTCGACGACCGCGCGGCGTGGGACGCGTGCGCGGCGTCGCCGTACCCCGACGCCGTCGTGCAACTTGGCGTGCTCTGCGCATCGTCGCGCGCGGGCGATCTGGTGCTGTCGGCGGCCGAGGGATGGGACCTGCGCTCACGCTTTGAACCGGTGGCGCATGTCTCGACACATGGGGCACTGCTGGAAGCGCAGATGATGGTGCCGTTGTTGCTGGACATGCCAGTGGCGCACTCGCCGCAGCGAACGGCCGACGTCATGCCCAGCGCGCTCCGCGCGCTTGGTCTCCCCCTGCCCGCTGGTCTTGACGGGCGGTCTTTCCTGTAGGGCAACGCGCGCGTTTACCCTCGGCGGCGCCCGCCGCACGCACCGTTACTCGGTCCGGTTCTTGCTTCGCTCCGGATCGAAACCATCCGGATATCGCTTGCGCAGTTTGTCGATGTTGCGCTGGGCAATGTCATCGAGCGACATGTCCAGCACCGTGGCAAACGCACCGATATACCAGAGGCAATCGCCGAGTTCCTTCATCAGCGCGTCTCGGTCAAGCGGCGTATCGTGAAACAGATGCTTCTTGATGATCTCCGCGGTTTCGCCGGCCTCACCGGTGAGACCGAGCGCAGCGTTGGCCAGCAACTGTTCGTGGGTGCGCTTGAGGCCGAGGGTACGCGCGGCCAGCTGCTGATATTCGTCGAGGTTCACGGTGTACGCGGCGAGGAAGTGGTGAGGACACGAGCTGCTGTTGTCGGCTCGGAAATGTACGCTTCGAGCACATCACAGGCCGTCGCAGCGCCGCCTTCACTCTGCACAATCGCGCTGATGGCGAGGGCGCGTTCCGCGTATGACGGCACGTCGATGAGCTGTCGGAGTTCGTGCGAGACGCGGGTCGCGCGATAGGCACCTGGACGAAGGGTGCGACTCACGCCCAACCGTTCGGCGCGCCAGGCGTTGTCGGGTTGGTCGTGCGCAAACGGCACCGAGAGAATGGGCACGCCGGCGCGAAGTGATGAGCCGAGCGTGCCCACGCCACAGTGTTGCACAATCACACGCGCGCGCGGGAACAGCAGCGAGTGCGGCGCGGCGTCGATCATGCACATGGATGCCGGCAGCGTGTGCGCGAGGCGTGCGGTTGTCGAAGCGCCAGCGAGGAAGACCGCGCGTTGACCCAAGGCGCGTGCGGCGCGAATACTCTCGTCGTAGAAGGTCCCGCTGTGCTGCACCATCGATGAGCCGAGCGTGAAGACGATGGGCGCCTCACCGGCGTCGAGGAAGTGCTGCAGCGCTGGAGACAGTGCGTCGGCGTGCGTGGTGTCGTGGGTGAGCTGGCCGGTGATGTGCGTGTGAGTGGGCCAGTCGGGTTGTGGCGAGGCCAGCACCCGGCTGAACATTGCGAGCACGCGAGGCGCGCCGAATTGCCCCTCGAAGATGGGATGAGCGCCAGGTGCCAGCCCGAGATCCCGTCGAAGCGATTGTACTGGGGCCGCCCACGGGGCCGAGACCGTGCGCATGAAGCGGGCGAAAAAGTGCCCCACTCCCGGCCCCAGCATCTCAAGCTGCTTGAGCCACGGGGCCGGCGGCGGCACCACCATCTCGTAGCCGGAGCCGAACGACAGCGGCGCCAGCACCGTGGCGGCCCAGCGTACGCCGGTGACCTCGGCCACCAACGGCGCGGCAACCCCGAGTGGTTGACTGACCAACAGATCGGCCCCCTCACAGGCAGCCAGCAGCTCGCGGTAGGTCTCGGTGAGCACCGGCATGAGCAGCTCGCGATAGATGAACTCCGCGCCGCGCCGAGCACTCATGATACGCCCTACGACCCCTTCGCTCACGGCCGTTTCGAGGTCCATCACGCGTCCAACGGGAGCAAACGCAAATCCCGCACGTGCGACGTCGTCAGCGAAATGCGCGGGGAGCGCCAGCACCGCCTCGTGGCCGCGTGCGCGCAGCGCTACGGCGAGGGAGAGATAGGGGTTCACGTCGCCATACGAACCCCAGCTGTTGATCACGATGCGCGCCATCCGTGCAAGGTAATGGAGGCGCCCGCTTCGCTATATTCCGGCATGCCTTGGCTGCGACTTATCCTTTCGTTGACGCTGCGTGCGCTGGCGAACCCCTTGCTCGCGATCGATCTGCTACGCGTGGCGTGGCGTTTTCGGCATCGGCACTGGTTGCGACGCTTCCCGTTCCTGCCGCTGCCGGCGCTCACCTACGTGCGTTGGCGCATGTACACGGCCTACGGTGCAGAGAATGCCGTACCACCGGTGGACGATGTGATTGCGTTCGCGCGTTGGGTCGGCCGGCAGCCCTGAGCATGGCTCGCCGCGCCGAGGGTGGTCCGGCTGCTGTGCCTGTTGCGACGCGCGCGCTGACCGAGCGACTCAAGGCGCAGGCCTACGGACTCGGCTTCGATCTGGCCGGTGTGGCCGCGCTGGGTGAACCGGCTTCACGCGCGGCGTTTGATGCATGGCTGGAGCACGGGCATCACGGCGAGATGACGTATCTTGCCGGCGACGGCGCCGAGTTGCGGCGCGATGCGCGACGTCCGCATACCGGTGCGACGCACGCGCTCGTGGTGGCCATGAACTACGGCGGCCGCGAACCGAGTGGTGCGGTGGCGCGCTATGCGCGCGGCGATGACTACCACGAACTGTTGCGCGGAAAGTTGCGCGAGCTGCACACGTGGCTGGAGCGCGAGGTCGGGCATCGTATCGATGCGCGCCCGTACGTGGACTCGGGACCCGTGCTGGAGCGCGATCTTGCGCAGCGCGCGGGGCTTGGCTGGTTCGGCAAGAACACCATGCTGATCAACCCGCAGCGTGGGTCGTTTTTCTTTCTCGGCTCGCTTTTTGTCGATGTGCAGTTGGCCGTCGACTCGCCGTTCGAGGCCGATCGGTGCGGGACGTGCACGCGGTGTCTGGACGCCTGTCCGACACAGGCGTTCGCGGCGCCGCTTGTGCTCGATGCGACCAAGTGCATCAGCTACCTGACCATCGAGTTGCGCGGAGCGATCCCGGAGCAGTTTCGGGAGGCGATGGGTGGGATGGTGTATGGGTGCGACGTGTGCCAGGAGGTGTGTCCGTGGAATATTTCGTTCGCGCAGGAGTTGCGAGCCGACGAGTTCCGCGCGCGCGTGCTGTTGCGCGATGCCGGCTCACGGGACGGCACGCGGGCGCTCGCGCGCGAACTGCTGATGATGGACGCCGCGGACTACGCCGCGGCGTTCAAGGGCAGCGCGATCAAGCGCGCGAAGTTGTGGATGTTACAGCGGAACGCGTGCGTGGTGCTGGGCAATGTCGGCACTCACGAGGATCTCGGCGCGCTGGAGGCGATGCTGTTGCATGATCACGAGATCGTGCGCGAACAGGCGGCATGGGCGATGGCCCGCATTGTTCGACACCCGCCACAGTGATGCGCTCAATGGGTCTGCCTTCAAGAAGGTTTTCAAGGGGTCACTTGTTCGCCTCGTCCACCGCACGCTTCATCTTCGTCACCCAGTTCGGCACCACGCGCAGCGACCGCACCGGTGCCTCGATGTCGGCCTGCAGATAGATGGCGCGGCCGTCCACGCTCAGCTGCGCGGAGAAGCCGTTCGTCTCGAGCACACGGGGGGACGTGAACCACCGACGGATGGGGCCGACGGGGTTTTCCGCCGCCGCGCCGATCGTCACACGATCGAATGCCGTCCCTCCGGACGTCCTGAACACCAACTCGGTCGACGACAGCCAATGCGGGTCGTCGGCGGAACCGGATACCCGATATCGCTTGCCGTCACGAGGCAACCGCTCGAGCCACAGCGAGCTGTAGTCATCCTGCATGTACGCGATCCACTTGCCGTCGGGTGACGGCTCGGCGAACGTGGCGCCGCGCATCAGGGTGTCGATGGTGATGGGGCGCTGTTCGATGTTGACCGAGAACAGGCTGGTCGAAATGAAGTCGTTGCCGAACACGCGGCCGTCGGGCAACCAGGCCAACGGTTCGAAGCTGCCTGCGCCAAACAGGGGCTTGGGCACCGCGGTGGAGTTGAGCGTACGGACATAGACATCCTGCGCTCCATCCTGGCGCGTCAGCGCGTACAAGAGGCGGTCACCCGTGGTGCTCCAGATCGGCTGCCGAATGTCGTCCGCGGTCAGCACAACGTCGAACTTTCCGGTCCGGAGATCGTAGACGCGCAGCTCCTGCCCGTCGAGCACATCGACCGTGGCGGCCAATCGCTGTCCGTCCGGGCTCATTCGCCAGAGCACGAAG
>JANNEV010000031.1:0-6623 GCA_031379145.1 Gemmatimonadaceae bacterium | reverse complement strand
CATGATGCCGGACGTGAACGAGGACTTCGTCACGATCGCGAAGAAGGAAGGCTGGTACTCCGACGCGCTCATGGAGCGCATCGCCAAGACCGGCTCGGTGGTGCACAGCGAGGTGCCCGTGAAGTGGCAGCAGGTGTTCGCGACCGCGAACAACATTTCGCCCGAGTGGCACATCCGCATGCAGGCGGCCTTCCAGGAGCACTGCGACTCGGCGATCAGCAAGACGACCAACTTCTCGCACGCGGCGACCAAGGCCGACGTGCGCGCGATCTACGAGCTCGCGTACGAGATGAAGTGCAAGGGCGTCACGGTCTACCGTGACGGCTCGCGTGACGGTCAGGTGCTCTCGACCGGCGCGACCGCCGACGCTGCGGCCAAGCGCGATGGGGCCAAGGAAGATCCGTCCCTCAAGCGTGAGATGGGCGAGCTGCAGGGCGCGATGGCGGAGATCACTTCGGAGAACGACCGGTTGAAGAAGCTGCTGTTCGACGCGGAGGCCGAGAACCTCCAGCGCCGGCAGAAGCGCTCGCGCCCGGACATCCTGCGCTCGACGGCGATCCGCAAGGAGACCCCGCTCGGCGTGATGTTCGTGCACATCACGGAAGACGACAAGGGACAGCCGTTCGAGGTGTTCATCAACCTCGGCAAGGCGGGCGGCTCGGCCATGGCCGACGCCGAGGCGATGGGGCGGATGATCTCTTTGGCTTTGCGCTCTGGGATTTCGATTCAACAGGTGCATCGTCAGCTGCGCGGCATCTCGTCGGATCGCGCGGTCGGGCTCGGGCCGAACAAGGTGCTCTCGGTGCCGGATGCGATCGGGTTGGCGCTCGAGGACTGGATGCGGACCAAGCAGGGGGTGCAGCAGGAGTTGCTGACGATCACTTCTGAGCAGCCCGTGCCGGGGTCAACGGCGCAGTTGTCGATGCCGGTTGTCACGCAGGGTGGGGCGCAGATGCAGTTCGATGCCGTTTCCGGTGGGGATGCGTTCATTGGGACTTGCCCGGATTGTGGATCGCAGCTGGAGTTCGCGGAAGGGTGCGTGAAGTGTCATGTGTGTGGGTTCAGCGAGTGCGGCTGACATGATTGGCTAGACTCAGGTGAGTCTGGCTCTTCAGGGATTGCTGTGAGTTGGGGCCGCCCGGGTCTTCATTGCTGGGCGGCTTCTCTTTTTCCGATGGAGCGCGAGAGATGGGGGGTGTAATCGCAATCGAGGATCTGGCAGCGATCTATATGCGATTCGACCCATCGGTTGAGGCGCTCAATACTCGTGCGCTTGCCCAACTGGCCGCGAAGCTACTCTACACCAGGGGCCCGAAGGTCTCACTTTCGGCATCGGAAATTGGGACCGCGATTGCGAACGTGTTCGATGTGCCGCGGCTGGACGTCCAAGTGGTCGAGCACGCGCTCGGTTTTCTCAAGGACAACCGACTCGCCAACGTATTCCAGGGGCGGTGGCGACTGTCGGATAACGGCTTCGAGAAGTTCGACGGTGACGTCAAACGGGCGGCGACGCGGCTAAGTGCAGTGCTTCGTCGACACTTTTCAGGGCAGATTGAACAAGCGAAGTTGGAGGCTTGGTTTGTCGACGCCTGCGTACGCTTCTACGGCCTGTATGGCGCGCAGTGGGCGGCCGCGATTGGACGCCAGAAGAAGCGTCCGGTAGTCTCGCAAACATCGGTTCGATCCTTGCTCGATGCAGCCACGCAAAGCGCTGGCCTCAATGTTCACGCCGACGCGCTCTTTCAAGGCTTCTATCGCTTCATCGGGAGTGGCGAGCAAGAGGATGTCGAGCATCAGTGGAGTCTGAGCCAGTCGATGCTTGCGGCCAGGCTAGTGGCTGCGAAGCTTGGCCCGGACCCTCTGACCGCTGCATCGTTTAGGGGCGTGAGTGTGCTACTCGATACCAACGTTCTAATCGTCGCAGCGCTTGAGAGCGACAATCTGGCGGAACCACTCAGGCTGCTCGGGAGCGCGTTGGCGCAGCTAGACGCCTCTCTCGGAATCATCGAGCCCACGCGCGACGAATATCGGCGTGTCATACACGCCAAGCGGATCGCACTCGTCAGTATCGCTGAGAAGCTCCCTCGGAACCTTCTCGAAGGCACGTCTGATCCGTTCATCGAAACTGCGCTCGAGCGCGGTTGCGTTGATGAAGCGGATTTCGATCATTTCTACGACGAGCTTCTCGACCCTCCGACTGAACTTGTCGCCGGCGTTGCGATTGAGATGCTGAGCTCCCCTTCCGTAGTTCGTTTCGCGGAGGAAGGCGCTGTTGACGAGACACTAAAGTCGTCAATTCAGCTGCAATGGACAGAACTTCGTTCGCGAAAGCCAAAGGGTATTCGCCAGACGGAGCACGACGCTTCACTAACCACAGTAGTCGAGGGATTGGTGAAGAGCGGCGTGCCTGCTGTAGTGCTGACTCTTGATCGTACGATGCAGGCGCATTCTCAGAAACGGTCAGCTCCGTCAGACCGACCGACATGGGTGAGTCTCGACGCATTGATTCAGGTGCTTGCGGTTGACGGGCTTGGCCCTGGAATTGATCCGAAGGGGTTCGCGCCGCTAATGTCGGCAATCATCAAGAGTCAATGCGAGCCAGCCCTGAACACATACACGGCCGAGGATTTGGCGCTCATGCTGGACGTCGAGGAGCGCTGTCGAACACTTCCGGAGCCGATAGTACGAGACATCGCAGCATCTGTAGCGCGAGCGCGACTTGCTGGAGCGCGTCGCGATGACAACGAACTTCGACTGACCATCAGGCGCGCGTTCACGAAGGGCGTCGCGGATGCGCACATGGTCCTTGGTGATGAGCTCCGGGAGAAGGCCGCCGAAACCCGCGTGTTGAATCGTCAACTGCAGGAGCGAATCGAGAGTTCGATGCAACAGAAAGCTGTGTTCGTGCCACTGAAGACGGACGAGAACCGTCGACGGGCGACCTCAATGCTGAATCGATCCGTACTACTGCGGGGCGCAGCAAGCGCAGCGTTGCTACTTCTCAGTCTTCCGGCGGCTCCTTTCTTCTCAGGACTGTTCACGGGAGCTTCGGGGGTACTCGATTCAGGGGTCACGATCGGACTCATGTCCGTCGCGCTCTGGCCCCTCACACGGCACTTCACGGTCACAAGGAAGTCGTATCTGTCAATGATCGCAACCGCGGAGCAAGACGCCGAGGACGATTGGGCAAGCAAGGAACGCCGACTGCCCTAGACGAAGCGGACTGCAAGTCGAACCGTGCGGAGATGTGTGAATGTTCTTCGACGCCCGTGCACATTGTACTCGTGGGATCGTCCGTAGCCGCGCCCCGTCAATCGAGATCCATCACCTCGATCTGCCCCACGGGATCATACGGCACCTCCGTGATCACGTAGTGCAGGCGATTCACGAAGTGCCACTCCGACATCAGCACGCACTCTCCATTCGCGTCCGCCATCGTCCAAACGCGATTCTCCGGAATGGCCGCTTGAATCGCGGCGAGGTCCTCCGGCTCCCACCACAGGAACTGCCGCCAAGCTCCCGTCTTGTCGAGTAGCGGCCGATAGATTGCCTGGAACTCCAAGTCATCGAGCAGCGTGTACATTCTCCGTCACCCCGATCGGAAGAAGTCGGACCACACGAGGAGCGAGCCGCGCACGATGCCCCTGACACGTTGGTCAGCCGATGAGGTGCGTGAGCTCGTCGCGGACTATCTCGATATGCTCGACGGAACGCTGCGCGGCGATCGCGTGAACAAGGCGATGCACAATCGCGCGCTGCAGGCTCGTCTGTCGGGTCGGACACGCCCGTCGATCGAGATGAAACACCAGAACGTGAGCGCCGTGCTGCTCGCATTCGATCTCGACTATCTCGACGGTTACGTGCCACTCAGGAACTACGAACGTAAGATCCTTCCCGAGATCGTGAAAGAGGCCCTCACGGCGCGCCCTGACTTGATCGAGCTCATGCGGACAGAGGCGTCACGCGCTCCTTTCGAACGGCAAACATTCCGCGACCAGAGCTTGCGCGTGGTCGAGCCGCCTCAGCGTGTGCCCGAACAGCCAGCCAAGAAGCGGGAGCCCGGCACCTTCATCACACCGCCGCGCGACTGGACAGCGGTCGCTGAAGCCGAAGCGAAGATTCGGGACCTGGGCCGGGCAGGAGAGGAAGCGGTAGTGGATCACGAGAAGCGCAGGCTGCACGACCTCGGACGCCCTGAGCTCTCGAAGCGAGTTCGACATGTCGCGCTCGACGGCGACGGGCATGGGTACGACATCGCGTCCTTCGAGGCCAAGGGAACGCCTCGCTTGATCGAAGTGAAGACCACGCCGCGCGCTGCGATGACTCGATTCTACCTCACGCCGAACGAAGTCGCGGTGTCGAAGCGCGAGCTGGATCGGTACCATCTCTACCGTGTCTTTCGGTTCGGTTATGACCCTTCACTGTTCGTTCTCCGCGGCGACTTGACGAAGAGCTGTCGGCTCGAAGCGACGGGCTACAGCGCCCAGGTGGCCTGAGGCGATCGCGAGCCTGACTGACTTCAGTGGCGCTTAGCAGAGGGGCGCCGCCGCGTCTTCACGCCTGGAGTGCGAATGAGCCCCTCGAATACCACCTCTGGCGCGCACATCCCGACCTCCAGAAGCCTTAGCGCAGCACCCTCTGGTTGACGGCGATCTGCCTCCCACGCCTGAACGAGCTTTGTGCTCACGTTCAGGTAGTGCGCGAAGACCGCCTGCGACGCATTCAGACGCTCGCGAAGGTCCCTGACCTGCTTCGCTGTCATCGGAGCGGGCGCGGCCGGGAGGATGGTCGTGCGCAGCTCCCGCTTGCCGCGCGCATGGTCGAGCACTTCGTGCATTGATTCCATCAGCTCGGCGAACAGTTCCTTCTTCATCGTCTTGTGACTCCCGATGCTGGGTCGCGCGACGCGGGTGGCGAGTACGTCAGGACGAGCGCCATTCGTCGATGATCGTTGCGGCGGTCGCCTGCAGCGTTCGCTTCTGTGAGGCCGAGAGTGAATCACGATCGCTCTTGCTGTATACGAAGACGAACACGATGATCGCGTGCTGCACGAGGTGCAGGTAATGCACTCGATATGCGCCGCGCTTCCCCCGCCGCTGCGCGACATCGGCCATGCGTATCTTCCGCAATCCGCCCGTGCCCGGATCCGTGTCGCCGGCGAGGGGATTCTCGAGCAATGCGGCCTGCAGCCGCCGAAGGCTCTCGTCGAGCCCGAAAGCCGAGATCCGTCTCGTGAACACTGAACTCTCGATGAACGCGAGTCTCACCAGGCAGGACCTCGGTTGCGCGCGGGTGCGCATCCGTGGCCTGGCCTTGAGTACGGGTTCGAGCAGACGAGCTGTCTATACTACAGCGTAGCATAGACAGCTGGATCGCGCAATCCCGTCGAACTGAGCCAGTCGCGGTGCGGCGCAGCCAATGTCGTGAGGGATGCGTTGCGCACGTCCATCGGTTCGCGGCGGACGTAGTCGAACGACCGCCTACCTCTATCCCAGCATCGCCTCCGCCGGGCCGGAGGGTCACGCACGCTTCTTTGGGTAGGACGGGTCCGGAGCGGAAATGGCTGCGTCGACGGAGCGGACGGCGTCTCCAGGGGCCGGACGATATCTTCCGGTAGGTCGACCTCCCCCTCAGCGTTCTCCGTCATCATATGAAGCGCGTCATCGCGCCCACCACCGCCGCCATCGCCTGGACCGCCGTCCTCGTCCAGATGATCTACTCCCTCATGCACGCCCTCGACCGCGGCGACTCGTTCGCGGTGGGCCTCGCCGACTACTTCAGCTACTTCACCGTCCTCACGAACACGCTCGTCGCGCTCGTGCTCACGGTCCCGTACCTCGCGCCCTCGAGCCCGGCCGGCCGCTGGCTGGCGCACCCGCGCGTGAGCGCCATGACCGCCTCGGCGATCATCGTCGTCGGGCTCGCCTACCACTTCCTGCTCGGCGCGATCAACAACCCGGTCGGCGTCGAGTACGTCACCGACCTGGGCCTGCACTACATCGTCCCGACGCTCTTCACGCTCCACTGGGTGCTACACGCACCCAAGGCGGGGCTGCGCTACGCGCACGTACCGGCGTTCGGGATCTACCCCGCGGCGTACTTCGGCTACCTCATGCTGCGCGGCGCGATGGTCGGGAAATACCCGTACTTCTTCGTCGACGCGAGCACCATCGGGTACACGGCTGCCGCGCGCAACGCGGCCGCGATCCTCGTCTTCTACTTCCTGGTGGCGAGCCTCCTTCTGCTGATCACCGCGCGCCAGCGCGCCGAGGCGCGCGCATGACCACGCTCGAGGACAAGGTCGTCGTGATCACCGGGGCGAGCTCCGGCATCGGCGCGGCGCTCGCGGAGCGCATCGCACGCGACGGTGCGAGCCCGGTGCTCGTCGCGCGGAGGCGCGAGCAGCTCGAAGCCGTCGCGGCACGCTGCCGCGGGCTCGCGACCGTGGTGGTCGCCGACATGACGGTGCGCGCGGAGGTACAGCGCGCGGTCGCGGAGGCGAAGGCGGCGCATGGACGGATCGACGTCTGGGTGAACAATGCCGGACGTGGCATCAGTCGCGTCCCGAGCAAGCTCACCGAGGACGACATCGACGAGATGATGCGCGTCAACGTGAAGTCGGC
>JANNEV010000027.1:0-3565 GCA_031379145.1 Gemmatimonadaceae bacterium | reverse complement strand
GCATTGGGGGTAGATGCCATCGGCTTGTTCACTGAAAGCGATGGCACCTTTCCGAATCATCATCCGGATCCGACCGTACCCGAGAATCTCGCGGACCTCATCGCGGCCGTGCGGGAGGAAGGAGCCGAGCTCGGCGTGGCCTTTGACGGCGATGCGGACCGCATTGGCGTCGTCGATGCCAACGGCACCATCATCTGGGGCGACCACATCCTCATCCTGTACGCGCGCGACGTGCTGGCGCGGACGGGGAGCGGGCAGCCCATCATTTTTGACGTCAAGTGCTCACAGGCACTGTCGGACGAAATCGTGAAGGCGGGAGGCGTACCCGTGATGTGGAAGACCGGGCATTCCCTCATCAAGGACAAAATGAAGGAGACGCACGCACCTATCGCGGGCGAGATGTCCGGCCACATGTTCTTTACCGAAGGCTTCTACGGCCATGATGACGCACTCTATGGCGCCGCGCGCCTGATGCGTATCGTGGCGGATTCCGGACAGCGCGTTGATCAACTCCTTGGCGACGTCGCGCCGTTCGTGTCCACGCCGGAGATCCGGATCGATACCGATGATGCCACGAAGTTCGTGATCATGGACAAGGCGATTGCGCACTTCTCGTCGACACATGACGTGATCGACGTGGACGGCGTGCGCGTGCTGTTTGGCGATGGCTGGGGGCTTTTCCGGGCGTCGAATACGCAGCCGGTCATCGTCGCGCGCTTTGAAGCACGTACACAGGACCGATTGGACGCCATTCGCGCTGAGATGGAAGGGTGGATGCGCGCACAGGGTATCGCGCTCTGAGCCCGCGCGAGTTCCGCTGAGCATGCGGTCGCGAAGCTGGCTCCTGGTCGGCCTCGCTGCCGTCGCCGCGGTGCTCTTGCTCGGGCGCGCGGTGACGTCGCTCGTTGTCGAGCACGCGTGGTTCACAGCCATGGGAGTCCCATCCCTGTGGTGGGAACGGGTGACCGACAGTGTCCTGCTACAGGGTGGCGCGTGGCTCGCCGGCTCGCTGTTTGCGTTTGCGAACCTGCATGCCGTGCGGCGCACCATTCTCGCGGTCGCTGTTCCGTCCCGGGTGGCCAACATCGAGCTCACAGCAATGATCCCCGGGCGGCGGTTGCTCGGCATCACCGTCGTGCTGGCCGGCCTCGTTGGACTCGGTCTCGCCGCGCCGCTCTCGAATTGGACCGACGTCGCCATGGCTCGACATGGCATTCCTTTTGGGGAGATCGAAGGCTTTCTCGGTCGCGACCTCGGATTCTACGTCTACTGGCTCCCGCTCGAAGAGTCGCTCTATGTCTGGTCGCTGGTGAGCCTCGTGGCCGTGGGCACCATGGTGATCGTGCTCTACGCGCTCACGCGCAGCCTTCGACTGGACGGTCGCCGGGTGCTGGCTTCGTCTCATGCGCGACGCCACCTCACGGTGCTGGGCGCGCTAGTCTTGTTTCTGTTGTCGTGGAGCTATCGCCTCGACAGCTTCGATTTGCTGCGTAGTGGAACCGGGCCCGACGGTCTCTTCTTGCGCGTGGATCACGTGGTCACCATGCGAGTGGATCTCGTGATGTCCGTGGTGAGTGCGCTTGGCGCACTGGCGCTGCTTAGGGCGGGGTGGGTAAGCCAACTGCGGCTCGCCTTCGTAACCCTCAGCGTGGTGCTGGCTGGAGCTATCGGTCTACGCCATGCGCTGCCGGCGCTCCTGGCCCGCGGGTCGGTGCTCGGCGAACCTGGTCGGCGTGATCTCGACTACCTCGCCACGCGCACACTCCTGAGCCGACGCGCCTTCGACGTTGACGGCATTCACGTGGTCACCCCCGATTCAAACACCTCGCACTACACGCGTGTCAGGCGCAAGGACCTGGCCACCAGCGTGGGAGTCTGGCCGCTCGGGATGCTGCAGGCTCGCGCGAAGGATACGGCCGCTGCGACCACGGAGTACCGCGCCTGGCGGGCCGTGGATGGTCGGCTGTCGGCGCTCCTGCTCCGCCAGCCGTCGTCCGGCAGCGAGGAGTGGGCCGCTTCGCTCGCGGACGCAACGCAATCCGTGGTGCGCGATAGCAGCGTCGACCTGATCCCCAATTCCGCGGAATCAGGCATCGGGTATGAGACCGTTGTGGCACCCGGCGCGCGGGGGCATCGGCTCATTGAGGACCCCTCGGGCAAGACCCTCGGAACGCCGCTTCGCGCGCTCGGCTCTCGCATTGCGCACGCTTGGTCGGCCCGTGATCCAGAGCTGCTTCGCGCCGACGGCACTTCTTCGATATTCGTGTCGGAGCGCGACGTGCGCACCAGAATCGGTCTGATGGCGCCGGTCTTCGCACAGGGCGCCGACCTGACACCAGTGCTGCACGACGGCCTGCTCTACTGGACGGTGCACCTGTACAGCGCGTCCGCCGAGTATCCGCTAAGCCAGCATTGGCAGCTCGCCGGAGAGGTTCGCAGCTATTTCCGTCTCGCCGCAACGGCGTTGGTTGAAGCCGGCACTGGACGCGTGCGACTGATTGCCGTCGAGAAGCCGGATCCCGTCGCGCGCACATGGATGTCGCAAGTGCCAGGCCTCTTCGTGCGTCCTGGCGAACTGGCGTCCGAGCTCGTCGATCAGCTGGCGCCCGCCAGCGATGGCGCGGTCGCGCAGCTTCGCACCTTCGCGCGATACGGCTCTCGTCAGGAGGGCGTCGTGCCTCGACATCTCGCCGATAGCAGTTTTGCAGGCGATGGGCCAGCAGGGCACTTGCTGCAGCCGACCGCCAGCCGAGGGGCCACGCCCGTCGTCGCGTGGAGCGTTCCGCTGCTCGACAACGGGGAGCAGATTGACGGAGTGATCAGTGCGGTGGGCGGACGGGTGCGACAGACATACTGGGATTCGACCCGCGTCCCTCGTGAACGCTGGAGTACCGTGAATGAGCGGCTCCGCGGAGCGCTGGACAGCACCCGCTTGTTCCTGCCGGAAGGCAGTCGTCGCGAGCCAAAAGCACGACTCGGGCCGACGCAAGTGTTGATGGGGGAGTCGGGGCCGCTGCTGATGCAAGCACTCTACTGGAACCGGGCCGACGGAACCACGGTGGTCAGCCAGGTGGGAGTCGAGGAGAATGGCCGCGTAGCCACGGGAGCAGCGGTCGGCGACGCGGTGGCGGCACTCGGAGGTGGGAGAGAGTCCCCCCGCGCTGCCGGGACTGGGCCGTTGCTCGTTGAGCCGCGTGATCTCGCGGTCACCAGGCTGTATGACGTGATGAAGCAGGCGCTGCGCAGTGGAAGTTGGACACGTTTCGGGGCAGCGTTCGACAGCCTCGGACGGGTGTTGGGAAGATCGCCAGAGTAGTTTCACGATAGGATTACGACATACCTACTTCGATTCGGAGAACGTGTGAATCTTCACGAGTATCAGGCGAAAGAGCTCCTGCGTGCGGCCGGTGTGCCGATCCCCGCCGGGGAGATCGCCACGACGCCGGAACAGGCGGAAGCCATTGCGACGCGCCTGGGAACGGCGGTCATGGTCAAGGCGCAAGTGCATGCCGGTGGCCGCGGAAAGGCTGGCGGCGTGAAGTTCTGCAAGACGCCCGCCGATGCC
>JANNEV010000648.1:0-3638 GCA_031379145.1 Gemmatimonadaceae bacterium | reverse complement strand
CAGCGCCGCCGAGAGCAATGGTCGCTACACTCGACGTGCAGCTCAACGTCGACGGCACGCGGACCAAGGCGACCGGATACATGACGGACATCCTGACCGCAGAGGCTGTGTCGCTCATCAAGAACGCGCCGACGCCCTCGACTCCCTTCCCCACCGTCCCCGCATGCTGCGGTCCGTCGATCGTTGACTCGGCGCGATCATCAAGGCCCTGAAGGCCAAGCGCGTGCTGGATCAGACCGTCTTCGTGGTCACGAGCGATCAAAGGTTCTCCTGCGGAGATTTCGGCTTGGCCCAGTAACGTCGACTGGCCTACGAGCCGAGTGCGCATACTCCGCTCATTGTGCGAGACCCGGGCGCTATTCCGGCCGGGTCAACCCCCAACGCGTTGGCAAGCAACGTGGACATCGCGCCGACCATGCTCGAGCTCGGCGGGGCGCCGCCACGCGAGGGTCTGGATGGGCGCTCGTTGTTCCGCGCGTTGCGCAAGGGCCGGCGGCGGTTCGCCGGGAGCTTTTGATCGAGTACTGCTC
The DNA here is from genome assembly GCA_031379145.1 of Gemmatimonadaceae bacterium. Classification (GTDB taxonomy): domain Bacteria; phylum Gemmatimonadota; class Gemmatimonadetes; order Gemmatimonadales; family Gemmatimonadaceae; genus Gemmatimonas. Next base: position 3,108 of record JANNEV010000648.1, on the reverse strand, counting down.
GGACTCTGCGTTTCCACGGATCAGTGGCATGGGCTAGAAGGCCATCAGGACGGAGCGCTACAAGTACATCCGCTATGTCGAACTGATGGGCACGGATGAATTGTGCGACCTCTCCGCCGACCCGGATGAACTGGACAACCTGCTGCCGGACCCCGTGCCTGCGGGGGTGCGTGCGGACCTCGGGGCCATACTTGACCAACTGCTGCGTCGCGACAGTGCGCGTGCCGTGAATGCAGATACGCTCGTACCTTGATACACTGAATACACTTATACTCAGTATGCGTGGACGTGCCTCCCGGCGAGATCGGGACGCGAACGCACAGTATCAAAATTCCTAATCAACCTGTAATGCGGCGTCAGACTCGACGGTCTTGCTGATCTCGCCCCGTCGCCGCAGTGTCCTGCAGCGTGGCGGGGAGTGGTCCTTCCGGTTGCACTGGAGGCGTGTGTGTATTCGACCTGTATGTTTTGTCATTCGGCTCTCGGAGCGAACGCCGAAATCGAGACGTTTGCGGTAGGCCGTCGGCTCGCGTTTGACGCTGAGCGCGGTCGGCTCTGGGTGGTCTGCCGCAAGTGCCACAACTGGAACTTGTCGCCGCTGGAACAGCGCTGGGAAGCGGTCGAGGAATGTGAGCGACGGTATCGCGGCACGGTGGTGCGCGTTTCCACCGACAACATCGGGCTGGCAACGCTTCCGGACGGACTCGACCTCGTGCGCGTGGGCACTCCATTGCGACCAGAGTTCGCGGCGTGGCGATACGGTTCACGACTTGGCCGACGGCGTGTTGGCGCTGCCGCTGCGACGGCTCGCGCGGCGCTGCACACCGGTGCCGCCATCGCAGTTGGACTCACGGCCGGCATGGTAGGCATCGGGTACACGCTCTCGGGCAATCGCACGCTGCGCGACACGCTCCTTCGGTCGCTCGAACATCAGGAAGCGCGCATCGGCTACGATCGCGTGCTCGCCCGAGTTCGCACCGCAGACGGAACGCTCCGCGCCTTGCAGTTCAGTCATGTGGCCCGTCTCGAAATCGTCGCCACGACGTTGGATCGCGCATGGCTGCTTCGCGTCGCACACCGCGATGGCGTCAGCGATTTCGAGGGCCCGCAGGCGGTACAGGTTGCAGGGCATTTGCTCGCCCGACTGAATCACGACGGTGGGACGCGTGCGCAGATTCAGGATGCGACGCAGCGCATTGCTGACGCCGGTGACGCCGATCGGTACATTCGTGCAAGCAGCGCGCTCCGCAACACACGGCGCAGAAAAAATGCGATCTTCTGGGATGATAGTGTGGGCGTGCTGGGCCTCACGACGACGGAGCGCATCGCACTCGAGATCGCCGTCCACGAAGATGCCGAACGCCAAGCAATGCACGGCGAACTGACCGCACTCGAAGCCGCGTGGCAAGACGCCGAAGAAATTGCGGCCATTGCGGATCGGATGTTTCTGGACGACGCGAGCGACTAGCCTTTCCGGGGCGTTGTCCTCGCGCAGCGGTCGCTTACTCGCAGATTCCTTCGGGCTTCCCTGCAATCGGCGCCGGGCAGACAGGCCTGAGTGCTATGCCTCAAGCGCCCTGGCCGGTTTCGCGCCATGCGCCTGCAGCCACGCCACCAGCGAGTCATTGCCGGACTCCCGTGCAACGTCGAGTGCGGACTTGCGGTCATGGCCAATCCAGTTCGTGTTCGCGCCGTAGCCCACCAGCAGCACCGCAGCCTCATGCTGCGCGCCGCGACAGGCGTGCCAGAGTGCGTTGGTGAAGTGCTCGAGCGTCGGCGTGGGCCGCGATGCGGCGAGTTCGCGAACACGGTCCGTGAGGCCCAGCGCTGCGGCTTGCCAGAGCGTCGTCGTCGCGCCACGGGCAAGCAGCCGCCGAGCAGCACGCCATTGAGCAAAGACGACGGCGTCAGACATCGCCGTACCACCGGTCAAGACGGCGCCTGGGGCCTCGATATCGGCGCCGTGATCCAACAGGGCATCCAACACCGCGACATCGTCGCTGCTGGCCGCCCAGTGCAGCGCGGTTTCCGGCGATCCGTGCGGCAAGGCATGCACCACCGGTGCCTGTACGTCAGCCCCGGCGGCCACCAACAGCGCGACCATCTGCGCGCCGTTGGGTACGTGGCCAGGCCAATCCGCGACCACGTGCAATAGCGTGCGCGAGACTCCCCGTTCGTCAACCAGTCGCGCCGACCCGAGACCCGGCTCCGCGTCCAGCTGCGCGCGCAACGCCGTCACGTTGCCTTGGCGAATGGCCGCCAGCAGCGCCTGCGCCTGTTCATGGGTAGTGGCGAGCGTCATCGAACGACTCCTGAAGATTTTACACGCGGGGGTGGCGTGCTGTGTCCATCCCCGCGCAGGTCTCGGCGAAGTGAGCCGGCATGACCGTTACCCCTCGTGGAGGCTAGCGCAGGCACGATCAAAGCTCCATGGTGTGAGAGTGGCCGTGCCCGTCCCTTTTGGGCAAGTGTACGGCCGCTGACGATCTCCACTCCCATCCCCCTCGGAGTCTCGATGTTTCGTGTCCGCGCATTGCTGCTGCTCGCTCTCGCGAGCGGTTCCCTGGCTGCGCAGCCCAGCCCGACCACCGGCGTCATCCATGGCCAGCGCGCCAAGCGTCTCGCCATCCGGAACGCCCTCATCATCGATGGCAATGGCACCCCGACGCGCGGTCCGTTCGACATTATCGTCGAAGGGAACGTCATCACCGAGATCATCGCCCTCGATCCGGTGGCGATACGGGCCGGACGCAGCCGCCGAGCGCCAGCCGATGCCGAGATCGACGCAAACGGCAAGTACGTACTGCCAGGGCTGATCAACGCGCATGCGCACATGCAGTCGAACCGCAGCGGTCAGTCCATGGGCGGCTTCGAGTACAACCACAAAATCTGGCTGGCCAACGGCATCACCACCGTTCGTGAGGTCGGCGCCGAGAGCGAGTCGCTGAGCGTCGCACTCCGCGGACGTTCACAGCGTGCGGAGATCGTGGCACCGCGCATGTTCATCTATCCGTTCTACGATGTGGGCGGGCGTATCAGAACGCCGGTGGAGGCGCGCGCGCGCGTGCAGGCCATGAAGAAGCTCGGCGTGGACGGCATCAAGATTGG
>JANNEV010000617.1:0-6573 GCA_031379145.1 Gemmatimonadaceae bacterium | reverse complement strand
GTCGAGCGTCCGTCTTCGGTGGTCAAGGAGCTGGTCGAGAATGCCTTGGACGCGGGGGCCACGACGGTGGACATCGTCGTCGAGCAGGGCGGCATCGCGATCATTCGTGTTGCGGATGATGGTGCCGGGATGGACCCGACCGATGCGCGGCTCTCCCTCTCCCGCCACGCCACGTCGAAGATCACGTCGGCCGAGCAGCTTGTGGGCGTGCGGAGTTTCGGTTTCAGGGGAGAGGCCTTACCGGCCATTGCTTCGGTCTCCGAGCTGGAGATCGAGACAGCGTCTGAACCCGGGGCTGGTACTGTCGTCAGCGCGTCGGGCGGCCACGTGCTCCGATCAAGCGCGACCACTCGACGACGCGGGACTACCGTCGCCGTGAGTCGGCTGTTTTTCAATACGCCGGCCAGGCAGAAGTTCCTCAAGAGTGCGCGTGCAGAGTGGCGCAGCATTCTCGAGACCATGCACAGTATCGCGGCACTGCGACGTGACGTCCACTTTACCGTTCGCCACGACGGACGTCTTGTGCTCGATTTGCCTGCCGCGGACAGCCTGCGTACCCGACTCGCGGCGCTGTGGGGGCATCGCGAGATCGAACGCTTTGTTGATGTCGACGATGTGATGGGTCCGGTGCATGTCACGGGTCTGGTCGAGCGGCCGGCTGACGTGGGCACAGCCGCTCGCCGTATTCTCCTGATCATCAATGGTCGCGTGGTTCGTGATCACGGCATGGTTCGAGCAGCCGAGTCAGCGTACCGGTCGACGCTGCCCGCTGGCCTGCGCCCGTCGTTGATACTCGCGCTGCACGTTCCGGCGGACTCCGTCGACGTCAACGTGCATCCGGCCAAGACGGAGGTACGCTTGCGCGATCGTTGGCCGGTGGAGCGAGCAGTGGAGGAGGCAGTGCGACGCGCGCTGGGCCTCTTCGATGCCAGCGCCGGCATCGGATGGCGTACCTTTGCGCCAACGGTTCTGCCCGCGACGGAGGCCGGTATCTCCTCACTGGAGCCGAACGTTTTTCGTCCGGCGGCTGCGGGTGACGGGTTCTTTGCTGCGGGCCCGTCAGCGACCGGTTTCGATCAGCGCGCTGACTCAACGCCTATCTGGACGGCGGAAACGCCCGGTCTCATCGATTTCGAAGCGGCGGTGGCGCGAGCCGAGGTGGCACCACCGCTGGAACAGGTGGCGGTACCTCATCTCCTGCAGCTTCGAAAGACCTACCTGCTGTTCGAACGTGAGGAAGGTGTGGTGCTCATCGATCAGCATTCCGCACATGAGCGAGTCCTCTACGAGCAGTTTCTCGGAACGCTGCATCGCGGCGAGGCGCCGGCGCAGCGCCTGTTGTTTCCGCTCACACTGCATCTCAGTCCGGCGGAAGCCGAGGCATTCGAGCAGAATCAGAGTGCGTTCGCGGCGCTCGGTTTCGAGATCGAAGGCTTCGGCGGGCATACGTTGCTCGTCAGCGCCGTACCGATGCCGCACCCACGTTTTGATGCGGAACGATGCCTGCGTGAGACGCTGGCTGCGCTCACCGGCGATCGCGCGCCGAGCGACGCGAAGCGTCATGAACGACTGGCCGCGACGTTCGCGTGCAAGGCAGCGATCAAGGCCGGCGACGCATTGTCCCCCGGCGAAATGCGCGCGCTCTTTCTCGCGCTGGCGAACACGATCCTTCCCGCGCACGATGTACACGGCCGCTCAACCATTGTGCGGCTCTCGTGGGACGAGCTGGACCGGCGATTCGGTCGCAAATGAGCTCGAATCGGGTGCGAACTGCGGCCACCCATCACGCGCGCGACACGGAACCACTGCGCGTTGTCGTTGGTCCTACGGCAGCGGGAAAGTCGCGACTGAGCCTCCAACTCGCCGAACGGTTCGGGCTGACGATCGTGAGCGCGGATTCGCGCCAGATCTATCGTGGCTTTGATGTAGGAACCGCGAAACCATCCGCGGCGGACTTGGCCCGGGTGCCGCACGCCGGCATCGATGTGGTGGCGCCAACGGAGCGCTATTCGGCGCAGGCCTGGGCGAACAGCGCCAAGGGGTGGATCCAATCGGCCATCGAGCACCGCGCGCCGCCGTTGATCGTCGGCGGTACAGGGTTCTATGTCAGGGCGCTGGTCACGCCATTTGATCCGGTTCCGGAACTGGATGGCCCACGGCGGCGGCAGCTGCAGCTCTGGTTAGCCAGCCTTGATGCTCCAACGTTGGATCGCTGGTGTCGGCGATTGGATCCCGCCCGCGCGACGCTTGGCCGATCCCAACAACTTCGCGCGGTGGAGACCGCACTGCTCTCCGGCACGAGAATCAGCGCGTTCCTCCGCGTCCCGACGCAGTCCGCGGCGGGGACTGACGTGCCTGTGCTGGCACCAGTGCGCTACCTTGTGGTGGATCCAGGTCCGTCGCTGGCGGAGCGTATCGCCCATCGGGTGCGCGAGATGATGAGTGCCGGATGGTGCAACGAGGTTGAACAACTCATGCAGACGGTGCCCCCTGACGCGCCGGCCTGGAACGCCTGTGGATACGCCACAATTCGTGCAGGCGTCGAAGGCAAGCAATCGTGGAACTCCGTTCTGGAACGGGTGGTCATCGAAACACGGCAATACGCGAAGCGGCAGCGCACGTGGAACAGGCATCAGCTGAAACAGGGCACAGTGACGCTGCTGAACCCGGATGAACCGGATGCGTTCACACGCATGTGTGCATGGTGGAACGACGAGCGCGCGGAGGACGCGTGAAAATTGGCATTACCTGTTACCCGACGTACGGCGGTTCGGGCGCGCTCGCGACCGAGTTGGGTATCGCGCTCGCCGCGCGAGGGCACGAGGTGCACTTCATCACATACCAGCAGCCGTTCCGGCTGCCCAGCTTTCTCCCTCGGGTCTGGTTCCACGAGGTTGATGTCGGACGATATCCGCTCTTCGAGTATCCGCCGTACGATCTCGCGCTGGCCGTTCGCATGCACGAGGTGGTCCGCGAACATCAGCTGGATATCCTGCACTGCCACTACGCGATTCCGCATGCCACCAGCGCGTGGATCGCGCGCGAGATGCTTCGCGAAGGGGCCGGTGACGTGAAGGTCGTCACGACGCTTCATGGCACCGATATCACGATCGTGGGACAGGAGCGCTCGTTCTACACGATCACGCGCTTCTCCATCGAGAAGTCAGATGCGGTCACCGCCGTCTCGGAGTACTTGCGAGACGAAACGTACCGCGCGTTTGGTTGCGTCGGCTGCAACGTGGAAGTGATACACAACTTCATCAACCCGTCGCACTTCGACCGGGCGTCCCACACATTTCCGATTCCAGCCGAGGTGGTGGGATCGCGCAAGGTGCTCATGCACATTTCGAACTTCCGTCCAGTCAAGCGTGTGCGCGATGTGGTCGGGATTTTCGCTCGCATCAATGAGCACGTGCCTTCGATCCTGATCATGGTGGGCGACGGACCAGAACGCGTCGAAGCAGAGGACGCAGCTCGATCGCTCGGCGTGAGTGATCATGTGCTTTTCCTCGGCAAGATCGACGCGATCGCTCCGTTGCTCGCGGGTGCGGACCTGTTCCTGCTGCCGAGCGACAAGGAGTCGTTCGGCCTCAGTGCGCTGGAGGCGCTGGCCAGCGGCGTGCCGGTCCTCGGCTATCGCGCGGGCGGGCTCCCCGAGGTCGTGACCGACGGGGTCACAGGGGTGCTGCATGAGGTCGGAGACGTTGACGGTGCCGCCGCGTCGGGCGTGGCCATCCTGCGCGATCCGGCGCGGTGGCGCGCCATGAGTGTCGCGGCGGCCACCGACGCCAGCGCCCGGTTTGCTCAGGACGGAATCGTCGCGCAATACGAGGCGTTGTACATGAGGACCATCTCTGCTCAATCCAAGCGGTGACACTATTCCAAGCCATTGTGCTCGGGGTGGTACAGGGACTGGCGGAGTTCCTGCCCGTCTCGAGTTCTGCCCATCTGACGCTCACGCCGTTCCTGTTCGGGTGGAAGGATCCTGGATTGGCCTTCGACGTCGCGCTGCATTTTGGAACGCTCATTGCTCTGATCTGGTATTTCCGAACGGAGTGGATTGAGCTGACACACAGCGCGATTCGCATCGCGCGCACCCGCCGTATCGCGTCGGTCCACGATAAGCGGCTGGCCTTTCTGGTCGTGGCAACGATTCCCGGAGGGATCGCGGGAAAGCTGTTGAACGACTACGCGGAGACAACCTTTCGCTCCCCACTCCTGATCGCGGCCGCTTTGGCCATCATGGGCGTCCTGCTGTGGTCGGTCGATCGATTCGCCGCACGGTCCCGGTCGATCGAAGAAATCACGCTGCGCGATGCCGTGTTGGTGGGGCTGGCGCAGGTCACGGCGCTCATTCCCGGCGTCTCCCGCTCGGGCTCTACCATCACGGCCGGGCGGGCGCTGCGACTGGACCGGGCAAGCGCCGCGCGCTTCAGTTTCCTGATGAGCATGCCCATCACGCTGGCGGCAGTCGTGGTGAAACTCCCTGAAGCGATTCGCGCAGATGGTCTGTCCATGCCACTCGTCGCCGGCGTCTCGGCGGCGTTCCTGAGCAGCTGGCTCGCGATCACCGTGGTGCTCCGATACATCAGTCGTCACAGCTTTGGCGTTTTCGCACTCTATCGCTTGCTGTTGGCTGCGGCGGTCGTTGCCACCGTTATCGCCCGCCGGTAGCGTGACGGACGTCCTGCCGTCTGCCGCGTCGCTCGGTCTCGAACGCTTGACTCAGCTGCATACGACCGCTTCAACCATGGATGAGGCTCACGACGCGGCCGCGGCCGGCGCTCCAGCGGGCACGCTCATCGTTGCCGATGCGCAGACCCAGGGCAGGGGGAGGGCGGGGCGTAGCTGGAGCGCGATGCCCGGAGCCGGGCTCTGGCTCACGCTCATTGAGCGGCCCCTCGCAGTCGACGGGCTCGGCGTGCTGTCGCTCCGCGTTGGACTGGGTGTCGCGAAGGCGCTGGACGCGCTGGTGCCTCCGGAAAGTCGCCAGCGAGTCCGCGTGAAGTGGCCCAACGACTTGTACCTCGGCCAGGGAAAACTGGCTGGTGTGCTCATCGAAGCGCGCTGGCGAGAACAGGTCGTCGACTGGGTGGCAATCGGTATTGGCGTCAACATGCGCGTGCCTGAGGAGTATCCGCAGGCTGCAGCGGTTGATGGCGTGGTCTCTCGTGCCGATCTGCTGCGCGCCCTGCTACCCGAAGTTCGCGGCGCCGCGTTACAGGACGGCGTGCTCACGGACACCGAAATGTCCGAGTGGCACTCGCGTGATTTCTCACTCGGTCGCCGCATCACTGGTCCGATTCAGGGTGTGGTGCAGGGAATTTCGCCCGACGGCGCGCTGCTGGTCCTGGATGATCGAACGCAGGAGATTCGTGCACAGAAGTCTGGTTCGATCATCTTCGCGGACTCCTGATGCCCGGTCCGGTGTCCCGTACCAGGAACCACGCACAGGAGTGAGCATGCTGCTGGTCTTTGACGTTGGCAACACCGAAACAACAATCGGACTGTTCGACGGCACCGAGCTGGTCGCGCACTGGCGCATCATGACCGGAGTTGCCCGCACCGCCGATGAGTTCGGGATCCTGTTGTGCAGCTTGGTGGCAACGGCCGGAGTACCCGTGTCGCGTGTGACGGCGGCCGCCATCGGCTCCGTGGTGCCGCCGATCACCGATCCATTGTATCGCGCCTGCGAGCGATACTTCAACACCACGCCACTGGTGGTGGATTCGCGCGCCCCACTTCCGATCCGATTGGCGGTCGACGAGCCGCACAGCGTCGGCGCGGATCGGCTGATCAACACGTTGGCCGCCAGTCGGCTCTATGCATGCGATACGATCTGCGTGGACCTCGGGACGGCGACGACGTTCGACTGCATAACGGCGGACGGCGTGTTTCTCGGCGGCGTCATCATGCCCGGTGTCATGACTTCTGCCGAAACGCTGACCCGGCGAACCTCGAAGTTACCGGCGACCGAGCTTACAGCGCCGCCGCGGGTCATCGGCAAGCGAACCGAGGAGTGCATTCGCGCCGGTGTCATCTTCGGCGCCGCGGAGGCGATCGATGGAGTGGTACGGCGAATCAAGGCAGAGTGGCCGAACGAGGCGGTGCCGCTGGTGGTGGCGACCGGCGGGCTCGCGGAAGTCCTTCGGCCCCATTGCCAGCAGTTCGATCGCGTGGAGCCATTTTTGACTCTGGTCGGCCTGCGGATGGCGCACACCATTCTCGCTGGCTGAACTCCGCCAGCTCGGCAGGGCCTGCCGCCACGCTGGCACTCGGTCGGTCGAATCGGCAGGAAAATTCAGCGTAAGTTGTTGTTCTTGATACGTTTACGCTGCGAGTTCGCGACCAGTCCGTCGCTTGACGCCTGTGCCGTCCGCGATTACGTTCCTCCTGTTAGCACTCGGTACCGGTGAGTGCTAACATCGAGCTTCGTTCCGTTCGATCCCCTGACACATAAGCAGGAGACCAGCAATCATGGCCACCCAGAGTGCCGCGAAGGTTTCGCCGCTCGCCGATCGCGTTGTCGTCAAGCCGCTCGAAGAGACGGAGCAGATGCGCGGTGGGCTGTAC
>JANNEV010000461.1:0-2963 GCA_031379145.1 Gemmatimonadaceae bacterium | reverse complement strand
CACACCAACCGCGGTAAGGACGAGCGTCCACACGCTGAACAGGTCCACACTCTGCAGGAAGCCGAGCAGTGCTGGCGAGACAGCGGAGGGATCGATGAACCGCGCTGGCCCGAGCTGCGCATCCGACGCACCGCGGATGGTCTGCGGATCCACCAGGGCGCCCTGCACTCCCGTGACGATGTACCCAATCACGGCGGGGAAATAGCTCCAGCTGGCGATGTTCGCCGACTGTCCGAACGAGAGCTTGGCACCGACCAGCCGCGCTCCAACCATCGTGAACACACCACCGAACAAACCGACCAGCCAGGGCGCAAGCACGGGTCCGACCAGCGCGATGTATCCGGCAAATTTCCGCGAGGTCTCCATGGCTGCGGCCGGGATCTCGCGACCGTCCTTGGCCGCGGTGGCCATACTGCGTTCGAACTCGGCATCAAAGTATGGCGTGACAAGATTCTTCAGTGCAAAGACCAGCACCAGAAACAACACCGACTGAATCAGCGCCGGGCGAACAAAACTCTCGCCCTTTGTCCGGGCAAACAGTGCGGATGGATTGATGAACGCATCAATCACATCCTCAAAAACTCCGCCCCGTGCACCAGGGGCATCGGGTGTCATCGTGCAGCCTCTCCTTCGAGGTAGGTGTACCCTTCGAGTCCAGCGACGTAGTCCGCAATGAAGGCATTCGCCTCCTCCCGCGACAGCGACTGCGTCGCATTGACCTTACGGCGGAACGTGGCGAGGAGTTGCGACGCGCCAAACTGCACGTAGTTCAGGACTTCGGTGACCGTATCACCCTCGACCAGATCCGTGATTTCGTACGCACCGGCGTCGTTGAGCCGAACATGCACGGCGTTCGTGTCGCCAAACAGGTTATGCAAGTCGCCGAGAATCTCCTGGTACGCTCCCGTCAGGAAGATCCCGAGGATGTAGTCCTCGCCGTCGCGAAACTCATGCATCTCGAGGCTGGGCCGGCCTTTCTTGTCCCCGACAAATCGGTCGATCTTGCCATCGGAATCGCAGGTGACATCCTGCAAGGTTCCGCGCCGCAGCGGCTCTTCGTGCAGGCGGTGAATGGGCATGATCGGGAACAGCTGGTCGATGGCCCAGCTGTCCGGAAGCGACTGAAACAGCGAGAAATTGCAGAAGTACCGGTCGACCAACGCCGCTTCGAGCTCGGGCAGAATGTCTTCGTAGGTATCCCGGTCGGACATGGCGATTCGATACGTCGCGTTCATGGTCGCGAGCCAGAGCACTTCCGCCTTGGCGAGGCTGCGCAGATCGAGAACGCCGCTATTGAAGTAGTTGCGGGCCCGATCCTTGTCGAAGGAGGCATCGTGGAACACCTCGAGCACCTTGCGCGGCTTGGCGCCGCGTTCAGTGAGCGTGCGCCAGTCCTCGAACATCTCATGCAGCAGCGAATGATCATCATCGTCCAGCTGCGGCAAGGGCTGCGCCGCCTGCGACTCCACGTCAATGACCTTGACCAGCAACAGCGCATGATGCGCCGTGAGCGCGCGCCCTGACTCGCTGATGATGTGCGGCATCGGGAGCTCGGCCTCGCGACAGGCCTCGGCGATGGTGTACACGACATCGTTCGCGTACTCCTGCGGCGTGTAATTCACGCTGGCATTGTTCGTCGAGCAGGTCCCGTCGTAGTCGATGCCCAGGCCGCCGCCGACGTCCACATGCGAGATCTCCACGCCCATGGCGCGCAGTTCCATGTAGTATCGCGCGACTTCCTGCAGACCCGACTTGATGAAGCGGATGTCGGTGATCTGACTACCGAGATGGAAATGGATGAGCTTGAGCACATCAATGCGACCTTCAGCCTTGAGTCGATCGATGAGCTTGACCAACTCCGCCGAGCTCAATCCAAACTTGCTCTTTTCGCCGCCGCTCTGCGCCCAACGACCCGCTCCTTCGCTGGCCAGCTTGATGCGCACGCCACACACCGGCCGCACGTCGAGTTCCGCCGCGACCTCCAGCAACACGTCGAGCTCGCTCAACTGCTCCAAGACTATGAACACACGATGTCCGAGCTTCTGCCCCATCAGGGCAAGTCGCATGAATTCGTGGTCCTTGTAGCCGTTACAGACAATCAGGTGCTCGGTGGTCTCGGAGAGACCGAGCACCGCCTGCAGTTCCGGCTTGGAGCCGCACTCGAGCCCGACACCGTGCCGTTTGCCGAACTGCACGATCTCCTCGACCACGTGCCGCTGCTGATTGACCTTGATCGGGTACACCGTGGTGTACCCACCGGTGTAGTCGAACTCCGTCATCGCGGCGCTGAAGCGTTCGCTGAGCGTTTCGATGCGGGACCGCAGAATGTCGGAGAAACGGAGCAGGACCGGCAACTGAATACCCTGCTGTTCCAGATCGCCGGCCAGATCTTTCAGGTCCAATTCAAGATGCGGGCGCTCCGGATCCGGACGCACCACGACGTTCCCGCGCTCATTGATGTCGAAATAGCCGGCGCCCCAGCCTTCGATGTTGTAAAGTGACCGTGCCGCCTCAATGGTCCAGGCAGCGGGCGCGGGAGGAGGGACGTCGATGATCGGAGCGATTCGGGTAGCCATGGCGGACAAAGTTAGGGGATGCGAGAGCGTCGCGCTTGGCCCGGCCACGACACGGAAGTCTGAGCGTTTGCCTCCGAACGAATCACCGCCACATCGGAGCGGCGCACGCGACGAATGGCCACCCGCAATGGATGGCCATTCTGGATCAGGTGCGTGTTGTGTGCCTCGCGGACGATGGCACCGGCGTCGCTCCGACGCCGGCATCCACAGATCTCTGAACGCTATCGATCGCCGTCGAGCAGACCGCCGATCCCACCGAGAATGGACCCCTCTTCGCGACGACCGCCGCCAGCCCTTGGCGACGCGGCGATGATGCGATCGGCAAGCCGTGAGAACGGCAAGGTCTGCAAGACGACGCGCCCGGGTCCGGTCATCTGCGCAAAGAAC
>JANNEV010000457.1:0-3917 GCA_031379145.1 Gemmatimonadaceae bacterium | reverse complement strand
ACTTCCATCTGCGCTGGTACGATCACTTCCTGAAGGGAAAAAACACCGGCGTGGAGACCGATGCACCGGTGCGTCTGTTCGTCATGGGCACTGGCGACGGGCACAAGGACAGCGACGGTCGGCTCGTCCACGGCGGCTACTGGCGTGACGCGAACGCATGGCCGCTCCCCGGCACGACACTGATCCCGTACTACTTTCACGCTGACGGATCGCTCAGCAGGTCCAAGCCTTCGGAACGGTCGTCACAGACCACGTACACTTTCGATCCGCGCGATCCGGTCCCCACCATCGGCGGTGGCTCCTCCGCGCGCCTCAAGGACGGGGCGTACAACCAGCGTGAAGACCCGCGCTTCCCGCCGTCCAAGGCGCCATACCTGCCGCTCCGCGCGCGCGCCGATGTGGTGGTCTTTCAGACGCCGCCGCTGACCGAGGACATGACCATCATCGGACCGATCACGGTCGTACTACACGCATCGGCCACCACGCGTGACGCCGATTTCACCGCGAAGCTCGTGGACGTGTATCCGCACAGCGATGTCTGGCCCGGCGGCTTCGACATGAACATCACCGACGCAATCATTCGTGGCCGGTATCGCGCCACCCGTGATCGCGAGGTCCTGCTCACGCCCGGCAGGGTCTATCCCTTCACGATCAACCCGTTCCCAACAGCCAACGTGTTCAAGAAAGGGCACCGCATTCGGGTCGACATTTCCAGCAGCAACTTCCCGCGCTTCGATGTCAATCCGAACACGGGCGAGCCGCTCGGCAGGAATCGTCGCATGATCACCACCGACATTTCCATTCAGCACAGCGCGACGTATCCATCGCACATCGTATTGCCGCTCGCACCGGCGCGCCCGTGACCTCCGACCGCCAGTCTGACGTCTGCACGCACGGACACGGCCCATGCTGACGGTGCTCGCGTTCTCGATGGTCGTCGTGTTCATGACGCTGATCATGACCAAGCGTCTGTCGCCGATCACGGCCCTGATCCTGGTGCCCATCGTCTTCGGCATGATCGGTGGCTTCACCAGCACGCTCGGCGGCATGATGCTTTCGGGAATCACCAAGCTTGCGCCGACCGGCGTGATGCTGATGTTCGCCATTCTGTATTTCGCCATCATGATTGACGCGGGGCTCTTCGACCCGTTTGTCCGCTTCATCGTGCGTATCGTGCACGCGGACCCCATGAAGATTGTCGTGGGCACCGCGGTGCTTGCGCTGCTCGTCTCGCTCGATGGTGACGGTTCGACCACGTACATGATCACCACCGCCGCAATGTTGCCGCTGTACCGTCGCCTCGGCATTCGTCCGCTCATCCTTGCCTGCGTCACCATGATGTCCGGTGGCGTGATGAACATTCTTCCCTGGGGCGGCCCCACGGCTCGAGTGGCCAGCGCGTTGGGCGTGGACTCCTCCCAGATCTTCGTGCCACTGATTCCGGCCATGATTGCGGGCGCGTGCTGGGTACTCTACGTCGCGTGGAGGCTCGGCATGCGGGAGCGGCTGCGGCTCGGCGACGGTAGCCCGATGGGGCTCTCCAACACACCGCTGGCCGAGGACACCGAATTCGTGCCCGCGCTGCGCCGACCGGGGCTGCTGATACTCAACGCGGCATTGACACTCGCCCTCATGATCGCCCTCATGATAGGCGTGATGCCGCTTCCGGTGCTGTTCATGATCGCGTTTGCGGTGGCGCTGCTCCTCAACTACCCCAACGTCGCGGATCAGAAGGCGCTGCTCACGTCACATGCGGCCAACGTGCTTGGTGTGGTCGGGCTGATCTTTGCGGCCGGCATCTTCACGGGCATTCTGTCCGGCACCAAGATGGTCGATGCCATGGCCGGCAGCGTCGTCACGCTCGTGCCGCCAGCACTCGGCCCGTATCTCTCGGTTGTGACGGCCGTACTCAGCGTTCCATTTACGTTCTTCATCTCGAACGACGCGTTCTATTTTGGCGTGCTGCCCATTTTGGCCAAAGCGGGAAGCGTGTACGGCATCACCGCAGCAGAGATGGGACGCGCCTCGTTGATCGGACAGCCGGTGCATCTGCTGAGTCCGCTCGTGCCATCCACGTACTTGCTCGTTGGTTTGGTGGAGGTCGGCTTCGACGAGCATCAGCGATACACCCTCAAGTGGGCGTGCATGACGGCCGTAGTGCTCTTGCTGGCAGGCCTTGCTACCGCAGCGTTCCCGTTGGTCGGCCGGCTCGTGGTGCGTTGAGCAACTGGTGTCCGGGATAGGATCGAACCTCTTGCCTTTGGCCGGCGAACGCCGCATGTCGCGACGGCGTCGCATCGCGCGCTCGATACTGTTTGGTGTCGGTCTATGTATCACGTTTGCCATCGCGGCCCTCCTCATCGAGGGGTGGCGGGCGTTCGGGCATCGAGCCTGGGGCAGGCGATTGGAGCGAATGCAGGCCTCGCCGCAATGGCACGAGGGGCGATTCGTGAATCCTCAGCCACTGGCAAACGACTTCTGGCTTGGGCTGCGGGACCTCCGGCATGTGAGCCCGAATGTGACGCCATCAACACCGCTCCCTGCTCGCGCCATCGCCGCATTGCAGTTTGCCGAGCGGCCAGGTTCGGGCCTTCGCGTGACGTGGTTCGGGCATTCGTCGACCCTCCTGGAGATCGATGGCGTACGTGTGCTGACTGATCCCATCTGGAGTGATCGTGCGTCGCCCATTCGTCTGCTCGGGCCGCGTCGCTGGAACCCTCCCCTCATCGCACTGGAGAACCTCCCCCCGATCGACGCGGTGGAGATATCGCACGATCACTATGATCACCTTGACTACCAAACGGTGCGGGCCATGCGCAACTGGCGCTCCCTGTTCGTGGTGCCGCTGGGCCTTGGCGCGCATCTGGAAGCGTGGGGCATTCAGCCCTCCCGGATCATCGAGCTGGATTGGTGGGAACGCACACGCGTTGGCACGCTGGACGTGGTGGCCACGCCCGCGCGGCACGCATCGGGGCGCATCCTGCTGGACAACGACGCCAAGCTCTGGGCGGGATTCGCGTTTATATCCCCACGCCATCGCGTGTACTACTCCGGGGACACAGGGCTCTTCCCGGCGATGGCGGACATCGGCGCGAGACTCGGCCCCTTCGACCTCACCATGATCGAAGTCGGCCAGTATGGCCGAGCGTGGCCCGACTGGCATCTGGGCCCGGAACAGGCGGTACGGGCGCACCAACTCGTTCGCGGTGGCATGCTCTTGCCGGTACACTGGGGGCTGTTCGCATTGGCGTATCATGGATGGACCGAGCCCATCGAACGGACCATCGCTGCCGCAGCCACGGCAGGCATCAGGATGCTGGCCCCGCGTCCCGGAGAAAGCGTCGAGCCCGCACGCTCGCCCGCTTTCACGCGCTGGTGGCCCGCGATTCCGTGGACCAGCGGCGCTGACGATCCGATCGTCGCCACAAACATGCGGTAGACCAAGCCCGGTGGCCCGATGGCAAATGATAGACGAGGCGTCACGCGTCCGGGGGTCAGGGCGTTATTCTCCTCCGCATCAGCGCGCGGTCACCCTGCTGCGTCATCATTGACGTCATCCTTTGCGTCATCCTTTGCGTCATCCTTTCGTCGGTCTACCGTTCTTCGCCCCCCACTTCTCTACAGATCATGTCCATGCGATCGCGCTCCGGTGTCGGTGCTACGGCACTGCTTCTTATTAGCCACCAAGGCAACACAACCCTTCCGGGGCATTCCTACGTTGCGCATGGGTTTCTTGCGCCGCGAGCGCCCCTCGCTGAAGGAGACTCGTCCGACGCGACATATAGACAATAGTCGACATCTCGCCGCGAACTTCGAAAGGGACAGTGCCATGACGCAGATCCACACGGAGCAGTGTAAGAACATGGCCTCGCAGCGCCGAGGAGCTCGCTTGACTCGCCTCCGCCTGGCCATGCACG